>NZ_MCIC01000002.1:0-137467 GCF_002025745.1 Hydrogenophaga sp. H7
CATGGACATGCACTCTCCCTCCACCGCTGCCGGCGATGCCCGCCACGTCGCAGGCCAGCAAGGCGCCCATGCCGAATTCCTGACCTTCCGCCTGGGTGCGGAGGAATACGGGATCGACATCCTGCGGGTGCAGGAGATCCGCTCCTACGAGGAGCCTACGCGGATCGCGAACGCGCCGCACTTCATCAAGGGCGTGGTGAACCTGCGCGGGGTGATCGTGCCGGTGGTGGACCTGCGCATCAAGCTGGGCTGCGAGAAGGTGGAATACAACGGCTTCACGGTGGTGATCGTGCTCAACGTGCGCGGCCGGGTGGTCGGTGCGGTGGTCGATTCGGTCTCGGACGTGCTGGAGCTGGCCAGCGAGCTGATCAAGCCGGCGCCGGAGATGAACACCTCGATGGACACGAGCTTCATCACGGGCATTGCCAGCGTGGGCGAGCGCATGCTGATCCTGATGGACATCGAGGCGCTGATGAGCAGTCCCGACATGGGGCTGATGGACAGCAGCTCGCAGAACCTGCAGTAAGCCATGAAGAACCCCACCATCAACAACCGCTCGCTGGCACGGCGCGTCGCGCTGCTGGCGGTGGCCATGCTCTCGGGCGTGCTGGTGACGATCAGCGTTGTCATGAGCCTGGTGGCCGAGGAGCGCTCCCGCGAGCGCATCGTGCAGTGGGTGGGCGACAAGACGCAGTCGGTCGCCGATTCGGTGGACGCCTTCGACGCCACCGCGCGCCTGATGACCGACCGCGCGTACCGGCCGTTCCGGGCCAAGTTCTCCCAGTTCTTTGAACTGGACGAGGCGGCCGGCCTGATCAAGAGCTGGTCGTTCCGCCTCAACGGCGAAACGAGCGACGTGGACGACTTCAACAAGATGACCGGCGGCGTGGCCACCGTGTTCATGCGCAAGGGCGAGGACTTCGAGCGCGTGACCACCTCGCTCAAGAAGGAAGACGGCGAGCGGGCCGTCGGCACCCTGCTGGCGCGCGACCACCCGGCCTACCCGCTGGTGCTGCAGGGCCAGAACTACACCGGCCGTGCCGTGCTGTTCGGCAAGCCCTACATGACGCACTACGAGGCTCTGAAGGACCAGGCCGGCAAGGTGGTGGGCATCCTGTTCATCGGTTTCGATCTCTCGGACTTCCAGACCGCGCTGCAGAAGCTGGTGAGCGAGGCCCGTTTCTTCGAGAACGGCTCCACCGTGATCATCGATCCGCGCAAGAGCGATGCGGACGCGGTGTTCGTCGTGCATCCCACGGCGGCGGGCAAGAAGGTGCTGGAGGCCTACCCCTCGGCCGGACCGCTGCTGGCCAGCCTTCGTGCCACGCCCGAGGCGTTCGTGGCGGACTCCACGTCCCTGGTCTCGAACGACCTGTCCAGCCCCTGGGTGGTCAAGCGACCCACCAAGGCCGGTGGCTGGTGGGTGGTGGCCGAGGTGTCGGACGACGAGGCCATGGCGTCGCACTGGGCCACCATGTACGCCTTCTGGGGCCTGCTGGTTGCGGCCACCGCGGTGCTGGGTCTGGGCCTGTACTGGCTGGTGCGGCGCAATGTCAGCCGCCCGCTGGGCAGCCTGACCGTCGCGGTCACGGCCGTGGCCAAGGGCGACCTGAGCCAGCGCTTCACCACCGACCGCAGCGACGAGATCGGCCGTCTGGTGCGCGAGGTCGAGGACATGCGCCAGCGCTTCGTCGGCATGCTCGGCGAGTTGCGCCATGCCAGCGACAGCATCGGCACGGCGAGCGCGGAGATCGCTTCGGGCAACCAGGACCTCTCCAGCCGCACCGAGCAGGCGGCCAGCAACCTGCAGCAGACCGCGGCCTCCATGGAGCAGCTGACCAGCACGGTCAGGAACAGCGCGGATGCGGCGCGCCAGGCCAACCAGCTGGCTGCCAGCGCCTCGGAGATTGCGGTGCGCGGTGGTCAGGTGGTCGACCAGGTGGTGCACACCATGCAGGAGATCCACCACAGCAGCCAGAAGATCAACGACATCATCGGCGTGATCGACGGCATCGCGTTCCAGACCAACATCCTCGCGCTCAACGCGGCGGTGGAGGCGGCGCGGGCCGGCGAGCAGGGCCGTGGTTTCGCGGTGGTGGCGGCCGAGGTGCGCAGCCTGGCGCAACGCAGCGCCGAGGCGGCCAAGGAGATCAAGGGGCTGATCAGCGCCAGCGTGGACAAGGTCGAGACCGGCAGCCGCCTGGTGGGCGATGCGGGTCAGACCATGGGCGAGGTGGTGGCCAGCGTGCAGCGGGTGACGGAGATCATCGGCGAGATCAGCTCGGCCGCGGGCGAACAGAGCGACGGCATCGGCCAGGTGAACGTGGCGGTGACGCAGCTGGACCAGATGACGCAACAGAACGCGGCACTCGTAGAAGAGAGCGCAGCCGCCGCGCAAAGCCTCAGGGAGCAGGCCACTCGATTGACTCAGGTCGTGGCGACGTTCCGCACCGAGGGTGCGGCCCACACGGAATCGCTTCGCTGACCAGACCCGACCCCACGAAGGACCAACATGAAATTCAACAACCTCAAGATCAGCCAGCGCCTGGGCCTGGGCTTTGGTGCCGTGCTGCTGCTGCTCCTGCTGCTGACCGCCATGGCGTTCAATGCCGTGACTTCCGCGACCGCCGGACAGCAGCGCCTGCTCGAAATGAACCGGCTGGTGCAGCTCGCCGACGAGTGGGTGGCCAGCACGCAGCTGAACGTCAACCGCGTGATGGCGATGGCCAAGTCCGCCAACCACCCGGAGGTGGACAGCTACTTCAAGCCGCTGATGGCCGAAACCACCGAGCGCATCAACACGCTGCAGAAGGACCTGGAAGCGGCGATCACCTCCGAACAGGGCAAGAGCCTGCTGGCCGACATCGGCGCACGGCGCAAGGAATACATCGAGGTGCGCAAGACGTACTTCGATGCGCTCAAGGCGGTGGAGCCGGAGGCATCCACCATGCTGACCGAGAAGCTGTTGCCCGCGGCGCAGCGCTACATCGGCGCCATGCAGGAACTCCAGAAACACGAACATGCGCTGGTGGCCCAGGAAGTGGAGCAGGCCGGCGCCGCGCTGTCGCGCCAGATGAGCATCATCGGCGTCCTCGCCTGCGTGGCCCTGCTGGTCGGCGCGCTGGTGGCCTGGCGCGCGGCCCGTTCGGTGTCGGTGCCGGTGGCCGGTGCGGTGCGTGCCGCGCGGGCGGTGGCCGATGGCGATCTGACCCAGCCGCTGGTCGTGGACCGTGGTGACGAGCTCGGCCAGCTGCAACAGGCGCTGGCCGACATGAAGGCCTCGCTGGTGGCAACCGTGTCCCAGGTGCGCGGCGCCAGCGACAGCATCAACGTGGCTTCCCGCGAGATCGTCTCGGGCAACCACGACCTCTCCAGCCGCACCGAACAGGCGGCCAGCAACCTGCAGCAGACCGCGGCCTCCATGGAGGAACTGACCAGCACGGTCAGGAACAGCGCCGATGCGGCGCGCCAGGCCAACCAGCTGGCCGCCAGCGCCTCGGAGATTGCGGTGCGCGGTGGACAGGTGGTCGACCAGGTGGTGCACACCATGCAGGAGATCCACCACAGCAGCCAGAAGATCAGCGACATCATCGGCGTGATCGACGGCATCGCGTTTCAGACCAACATCCTGGCGCTCAACGCGGCGGTGGAGGCGGCGCGGGCCGGCGAGCAGGGCCGTGGTTTCGCGGTGGTGGCGGCCGAGGTGCGCAGTCTGGCGCAGCGCAGCGCCGAGGCAGCCAAGGAAATCAAGGGGCTGATCAGCGCCAGCGTCGACCGCGTGGACGCGGGCAGCCGCCTGGTGGGCGAAGCCGGTCAGACCATGAACGAGGTGGTCGGCTCGATCCGCCGTGTGACCGACATCGTCGGCGAGATCAGCGCGGCCGCAGGCGAGCAGAGCGACGGCATCGGCCAGGTCAACACCGCTGTCAACCAGCTGGACCAGATGACGCAGCAGAACGCCGCGCTGGTCGAGGAAAGCGCGGCAGCTGCCGAGAGCCTGAAGGACCAGGCGGCCCGGCTGGCGCAGGTCGTGTCGATTTTCAAGGTCGATGGCGCCATCCGCGCCACGGGCGCCCCCGCCCAGCCGGCGGCAGCACCCGCTGCCTCTGCGACCCGCGCGACCACCGCACCCGTGCAGGCGGCCCGGGCACCGGCTTCGGCACCGGCCAAGGCGGCCGCGAGCCCGGTGGTGCGCGAACAGCCGTCCAAGGCATCGGCCCCAGCACCGCTGACCACCGCCACCCGGGCTCCTGCGCCCGCTGTGGCCCCGGTGTCTCCCGCCAAGGTGGTGACCAGTGCCAGTGCCAATACCGAAGGCGACTGGGAAAGTTTCTGAAGCCAATACCAACCTTCCGGCGAGTCTCATCATGTGGATCCGGTCCTTTATGCGTCACTTTTCCATCCGCTTCCGAATGATCGGCGCCATCGGCGTCGTGCTGGCCCTGCTGTTCGTGGTGGGCAGCGCCGGTCTGTGGGGCATGCAGCGCATGCAGGCCCTGAGTCAGGAGTTTGTCGATCACGCCTTCCATGAGACCGTCGAGCTGTCCAAGCTGCGACTGGCCATGGCGGACCTCAGCCGCCACGAGAAGGACATGGTGATCCACTACGAATCGCCCGAGCAGCTGTCGCTGGCGAACATGAAGTGGGAGAAGACCCGCGACGAGATCGGCCAGCTGATGCTGGCACTGCAGCAGGGCGAGGCCGACGAGGACAACGCGGTGCTGCAGCAGATGAGCGCCAAGCTCAAGGACTACTCGGCGGCGGTCGAACCCACGGTGGCCAACATCAAGGCCGGGGGCTACGACAGCGCCACCGTGGCCAACCGCATGCTGGCGCGCGCCCACGACCGCTACGCCGAACTGCAGGCCGACATGAAGAAGATCGAGGCCATCATCTCGGCGGAAGCGGCGGCGGTGCAGGCCGAGCAGGTCGGCACCGGTCAGCAGACGATGCTGCTGTTCGGCATCGCGGTGGCGGTGGCGGTGCTGGTGGTGGTGCCGACCACCCTGGCCAACATGCAGAGCATCTGCCGCCCGCTCGACCAGGCGCAGCGCCTGGCCATGGCCATCACGCGCGGCGACCTCACCCAGCCGGTCGCGGTGGAAGGCAAGGACGAGCTCACGCGGCTGATGTCGGCGCTGGGCGAGATGCAGGCATCGCTCGCACGCATCGTCAGCCAGGTGCGCCAGACCACCGACAGCATCGGTGTGGCCAGCGCGGAGATCGCCTCGGGCAACCAGGACCTGTCCAGCCGCACCGAGCAGGCCGCCTCCAGCCTGCAGCAGACCGCCAGCAGCATCGACCAGATCACCAGCACCGTGCAGCAGAGCGCCGAGTCGGCGCGCCAGGCCAGCGAGATGGCCCAGGCCAACGCGGTGGTGGCGGCGCGCGGCGGCGAGGTGGTCGGCGAGGTCGTGGCGACCATGCAGGAGATCAACCACCGCAGCCAGAAGATCGGCGACATCATCGGTGTGATCGACGGCATCGCCTTCCAGACCAACATCCTGGCGCTCAACGCAGCCGTCGAGGCGGCGCGCGCGGGCGAACAGGGCCGCGGCTTTGCCGTGGTGGCCGGCGAGGTGCGCAGCCTGGCGCAGCGCAGCGCCGAAGCGGCGCGGGAGATCAAGGGCCTGATCGGCGCCAGCGTCGAGAAGGTCGAGGCCGGCACGCGCCAGGTCACCGAGGCCGGCACCACCATCGGCGAGATCGTCGCGAACGCGCAGAGGATTTCCGATCTGATCGGTCACATCACCACGGCGGCCAACGAGCAGAGCCAGGGCATCGGGCAGGTCAACGGCGCCGTGGGGCAGCTCGACCAGATGACGCAGCAGAACGCCGCGCTGGTGGAAGAAAGCGCAGCGGCGGCCCAGAGCCTGCAGGACCAGGCGCAGAAGCTGGCCGGTGTGGTGGCCACTTTCCGGCTGAGTGCCGGTTGATTTAGGTAGAGAGAAACAATCATGTTGAATCAGATGAGTCTTCGCGGCCGCATCCTGCTGCTGGTGGTGGTGGCGGTGCTGGGCATCGCGGTCATGGGTGCGCTGTCGGTGGTGCAGACCAAGCGCCAGCTCACCGACGCCCGCCACGGTCAGCTCGTCACGGCGGTCGAGTCGGCCCACTCCATCGTCGAGGGCTTCCGTGCCATGCAGACGTCCGGCAAGCTCGGCGCCGAGGTGGCGCAGGCAGCGGCCAAGGCCGCGGTCGCGCATGCGCGCTACGGCGAGGGCGGCAAGGAGTACCTCTACATCTGGTCGCTCGACGGTGTGGGCGTGATGCACCCGATCAAGCCGGAGTGGGATGGTCAGAACATGGTCGGCAAGGTCAAGGACGGTGAGGGTGCCGACGTCATCGCGTCCCTGGTCAACGGCATGCGCCAGAGCACCGACGGCCGGGCCTTCGTGCAGACCAATTTCCCGCGCCCGGGCGACACGAAATCGGTGCCCAAGCTGCAGTACATCATGAAGGTCGATGGCTGGAACTGGATGGTGGGCTCGGGCCTGTACACCGACGACCTGGACGCCATGGTGTGGCGCACCCTGGCGGTCAACGGTGCGCTGGCGCTGTCGGGGCTGCTGGTGATCGCCGGCATCGGCTGGCTGACGCTGCGCAGCGTGATGCGCCAGATCGGTGGCGAGCCGGCCCTGGCGGTGTCGGCGATGCGTTCGGTGGCCGATGGCGACCTGACCGTCACCCTGCCCCGTGTGCCCGCTGGCAGCCTGCTCGCGGCGCTGGCCGACATGATCGCCTCGCTGCGGGGCACCGTGAGCCAGGTGCGCACGGCGACCGACAGCATCAGCACCGCCAGCACCGAGATCGCCTCGGGCAACCAGGACCTGTCTAGCCGCACCGAGCACACGGCCAGCAACCTGCAGGAAACCGCGGCCAGCATGGAAGAACTGACCGGCACCGTGCGGCAGAGCGCCGAGTCGGCGCGCACGGCGACCCAGCTGGCCGAGGCCGCAGCGGGCACCGCACGCCGCGGCGGCACCGTGGTGGGCGAGGTGGTGCACACCATGCGCGAGATCAACGAGAGCAGCCGCAAGATCAACGACATCATCGGCGTGATCGACGGCATCGCGTTCCAGACCAACATCCTGGCACTCAACGCAGCCGTCGAGGCGGCGCGCGCGGGCGAACAGGGCCGCGGCTTTGCCGTGGTGGCCGGCGAGGTGCGCAGCCTGGCGCAGCGCAGCGCCGAGGCCGCCAAGGAGATCAAGGGCCTGATCGGCACCAGCGTGGACCGCGTGGAGGCGGGCACGCGCCTGGTCAGCGAGGCGGGCCAGACCATGGACGAGATCGTGGCCAGCGTGCAGCGCGTGACCGACGTCATCAGCGAGATCGGTGCCGCCACAGGCGAGCAGAGCCAGGGCATTGCCCAGGTCGGCTCGGCGGTGGCCCAGCTGGACCAGATGACGCAGCAGAACGCTGCGCTGGTGGAAGAGAGCGCCGCCGCGGCCCAGAGCCTGCGGGACCAGGCGCAGCGGCTGGCTGGCGTGGTCGCCACCTTCCGCCTGTCGGCCTGAGCGCGGTTTTCGGAAGTTCCCGCCGTCCTGCCGGGGCGGTGGTCTGCCTATACTGGCCCTCTGTCGCACCGCCCGCGCCGAGAGGACCGCCATGAACGCCCGCCTGCCCGCTTCCGCCCTGCCCCTGGAACCGCAAGCCCTGCAATCGCAGGTCGACGCCGCCTGGCGCGAATCCATCGTGCCCGAGCTGCAGCGCTACATCGCGGTGCCGGCCAAGTCGCCGATGTTCGACCCCGACTGGGCGGCCCACGGCCTGCTCGAACGCGTGCTGCAGAACGCCGCCGACTGGGTGCGCGCGCAGCAGGTGCCCGGCCTGCAGCTGGAGATCGTGCGCCTGAACGACGCGCACGGAAAGCCGCGCACACCGGTGCTGTTCTTTGAACTGCCGGCCAGCGAAGGAAAGGACGGCACGCCCGCCCCGGCGTCTGGCCAGACCGTGCTGATGTACGGCCACCTCGACAAACAACCCGAATTCAACGGCTGGCGCAGCGACCTGGGGCCGTGGACCCCTGTGATCGACGACGGCAAGCTCTACGGCCGCGGTGGCGCCGACGACGGCTACGCCATCTACGCCGCCATCACCGCCATCCAGGCGCTCAAGGCCCAGGGCGTGGCGCACCCGCGCATCGTCGGCCTGATCGAGACCAGCGAAGAAAGCGGCTCGGCCGACCTGCTGCCCTACGTGGACGCGCTGAAAGCGCGACTGGGCGACGTGGGTCTGGTGATCTGCCTGGACAGCGGCGCCGGCAACTACGACCAGCTGTGGCTCACCACCAGCCTGCGCGGCATGGCCAGCGGCGTGCTCAAGGTCGAAATCCTCACCGAAGGCATCCACTCGGGCGACGCGTCCGGCCTGGTGCCGTCGAGCTTCCGCATCATGCGGCAGGTGCTGGACCGGCTGGAAGACAGCGGCACCGGCCGTCTGCTGCCGGCCAGCTTCCACTGCGAGGTGCCGGCCGAGCGGCTGGCGCAGGCGCAGGCCACCGCCGCCATCCTGGGCGACGAGCTGTTCAAGCGCTTCCCCTGGGCGCACCACGACTGCGGCGGCGCTACCGTGTCCGCCCTGCCCACCACCACCGACCCGGTCGAGGCGCTGCTGGCGCGTACCTGGCGGCCCACGCTGTCGGTCACCGGCGCCGACGGTTTCCCGGACATCGCCAACGCCGGCAACGTGCTGCGCCCGTACACCGCGTTCAAGCTCAGCCTGCGCCTGCCGCCGCTGGTCGAGGCCGCGCCCGCCGTGCAGCAGCTCAAGGCCCTGCTGGAAGACAACGCGCCCTACCAGGCCAAGGTGACGTTCGAGGGCCTGAGCTCGGCCACCGGCTGGAATGCGCCCTCCACCACGCCGTGGTTCGAGCAGGCGCTGCAGGACGCCTCGCAGGCGCACTACGGCGCCGCCTGCGCCACCATCGGCCAGGGCGGCACCATCCCGCTGATGAACATGCTCAGCCAGGGCTTCCCCACCGCGCAGATGATGGTCTGCGGCGTGCTCGGCCCGCGCAGCAACGCGCACGGGCCCAATGAATTCCTGCACCTGGACTACGCGCGGCGCCTGACCGCCTCGGTGGCGCAGGTCATCGCCCGCATGCCCTGACGCCGCGCCGCCCATGTCCGACACCACCCAGGCGCCCTTCACCCTGCGCGACGGCCTGAACATCGCGCTCTACGACTGGCCCCTGCCGTCGCGGCAGCGGCCGCGGGCCGTGGTGCTCATCGTGCATGGGCTGGGCGAACACGCCTGGCGCTACGACGCGGTGGCACAGCGCCTGAACGAGTGGGGCTTCAGCGTGCGCGCCTACGACCAGCGCGGCCACGGCGACTCGGGCGGTGACCGCGGGGTGCTGTCGGACGACGACGACCTGCTGGCCGACCTGCAGGAGCTGGTGGACGACACGCGCCGGCACATCGCCGAACCCTGGGCCTGCCCCCTGGTGCTGCTGGGCCACAGCATGGGCGGCCTGGTGGCCTCCACCTTCGTGCAGCGCGGCATCGAGCCGGTGGATGCCCTGGTGCTCTCGTCGCCCGCGCTGGACACCGGCATGAGCGCGTTCCAGCGCCTGCTGACCCGGCTGCTCTACCGCTGGGCACCCGACCTCACCGTGCCCAACGGGCTGGATCCGAGCGGCATCTCCCACGACCCGGCGCAGGTGGCGGCCTACCAGCGCGACCGGCTGGTGCACAACCGCATTTCGGCGCGGCTGGCGCGCTTCATCGACAGCAACGGCCCGCGCGTGGTGGCGGCCGCGCCGACCTGGCAGGTGCCCACGCTGCTGATGTACGCCGGGGCCGACCGGCTGGTGCGGCCCGAGGGCAGCCGCGCCTTTGCCGCGGTCGCGCCGAAGGGGCTGGTGCACAGCCGCCGGTTCGATGGGCTGTTTCACGAAATCTTCAACGAGACCGACCCCTCGGCGGTGTACGCCGAACTGCGCGCCTGGCTCGACGCGCACATTCCGGCCTGAGGCTCAGCGCCGGCCCATCAGGCCGCCGAGCATGCCCATGAGGTCGCCCGCATCCAGACCCCCGGCACCACCGCGCTGACCGCCGCCGAGCAGCGAACCGAGCGCGTCCAGGCCGTTGTCCGGCGGCACCTGCCCCTGGGGGGTGAGCTGGTCGATCAGGCCGGGCAGCAGGTCGGCCATGGTGCCGGCGGCCTGCTGCTGGCTGCCCCCGAGCTGGCGGGCGATCATGTCCATCAGGTCCGGGCCCAGGGCGCTGCCCAGCGCGTCGGGCGAGACCGGCTGGTTGGCCCCCGTGCCGACCCAGGAGGAGGCGGCGTCGCCCAGGCCGGCCTGCTGCAGTTTGGCCAGGATGCCCGAGAGTCCTCCCGCGTTGTTCATCAGCACGCCGATCAGACCGATCAGCAGCTGCGGGTCCAGACCACCGGGGCCGCCTTGCGCCGGCTGGCTGTTCTGCTGTCCCCCGAAGGCGGCGTTCGTGGCCGCGCCCACCAGTGAATCCAACAGTCCCATGCGAGCTCTCCTCTCAATGCGTGGCGTCCGGCGCCGACCGGGGCCGGTTCAGGCCGGATTGTGGGCCGCGCGCCGGAGCCAGGCAAGCCAGCCCAGCGCCACCCCGGTGAGGGCCACGGGCACCAGCGAACCCAGGTTCAGCAAGGCCCAGCCCTGGGTGGTGACGAGGGCACCGGAGGCGAACGAGGTGACGGCCATGGTGGCAAAAACGAAGAAGTTGATGGCGGCCTGTGCGCGGTCTTTTTCCTCAGGCCTGTAGGCCTGCAGCGACAGCGTGGTGCTGCCGGTGAACAGGAAGTTCCAGCCCACGCCCAGCAGGAACAGCGCGATCAGGAACTGGTGCAGGTCCACACCGGTCAGCGCAATGGCGATGCAGGCGGCGTTCAGCAGCACGCCCACGCCCATGATGGTCAGCACGCCGAAGCGCTTGATCAGGTGGCCGGTGAAGAAGCCGGGCGCAAACATGCCGATCACGTGCCACTCCAGCACCAGCGCGGCGTCGTCGAACTCGAAGCCGCAGACCTGCATGGCCAGCGGCGTGGCGGCCATCAGCAGGTTCATCACGCCGTAGCCCAGCGCCGCGCCCGCGGCGGCCACGATGAAGACGGGCTGCCTCATGATCTCCGAGAGCGGCCGGCCGGTGTCGGCGTTGGCCTTCTTCGGCGGCAGCGGCGGGAACGTCATGAAGGCCATCACCGCCATCGACAGCAGCGCCACCACCGCCAGCGCCAGGTAGGCGCCGGCGAACGGCACCTCCAGCAGGTTGCGCGTGCGGCTGGCCAGGTTGGGGCCGAGCACCGCGCCCACCAGACCGCCGGCCAGCACCAGCGACACCGCCTTTTCGCGGTAGTCCGGTGCCGCCAGTTCGGCGGCGGCGAAGCGGTAGAGCTGGCCGTTGGCGCTGTAGTAGCCGGCGATCACGGTGGCCGCCACCAGCAGCCAGAAGTTCTTGTCCATCGCGGCCCACCAGCACAGCAAGGCCGAGCCCAGGGCGACCAGCAACCCGATCTGGAACGAGCCCTGGCGGCCGAAAGCGCTCTGGGTGCGCGCCACCAGCGGGGTGGACAACGCGCCGCCGACCACATAGCCCATCACCGGCAGGGTGGCCATCCATCCCAGCGGGGCCAGCGAGAGCCCCACCAGCCCGTTGATGGCGATGAAGACCACGTTGTTGGTCAGGAACAGGCCTTGCGCGGCGGCCAGCAGCCAGAGGTTTTTGTTCATAAGTCAGCGTTTATACAAGGTGGCGGCGCCGCGCCGCACGCCACCCTGAACGCGGCTCAGGATTGCGGCCGTGTCACGGCGACCAGGCGCATCCCCTTGCCGCGGCTGAGAAAGTACTCGCCTTGCGGACTGATGACCACCGCGCGGTGTGCCGCAGGGTCCGAGAAGTAGCGCCACCCTTCGCCGGCCTGGCCGGCGCCCGCAGTGGTGGGCACCACCTGCATGCCGTGATCGAAGCCCTGGGCGGAACGGTTGGAGCGGCTGTGGTGGGAATCGTCACGGTGCTGCGCCGACCGCTGGGTCGGCTGGTTATCGCGCTGGTGTTCGCCGGCCGTGGCCAGCGATGCGGTGGTGGCCAGGGCCAGGCAAGCGGCGCCAGCGAGAAGCAGGTGCTTGTTCATGGTGAACTCCTTCGTGCGTGGCAGTCGGTATTGACTGTGGAACGCAGTCTGTGCCGGTCCGCCTGTACCCGCGCTGAAGGGTTCGTTCAGCGGTCGTTCACACCTGGGCGCTCACCAGGGCCGCGAGCGCCGCCGTTTCCGCCCGCAGGATGCGGGGCCCCAGCGTGACGGGCACAAAGCCCGCGGTGCGCGCCAGGGCGTCTTCCTGCGCAGACAGTCCGCCTTCCGGGCCGCTGAGGAAGAGCACCGGTGTGTCGGCCGGCTGCTCGCGCAGCACCTCCGGCAGCGGGCGTGAGCCGTCCGCCAGCGAGAGCACGCAGCGCAGCGGGGCGATGTGCCCGCTGTCACGCAACCAGGCGGCCACGTCGGCCACCGGCCGCACCGCTGGCACGCGGTTGCCGCCGCACTGTTCGCAGGCCGCGACCGCGACCGATTGCCAGTGACCCTGCTTCTTGGCCGCACGTTCACCACTGAGGCGCAGCACGCTGTGCGCGGTGTGCAGGGGCTGCAGGCTGGCCACGCCGAGTTCGGCGGCCTTTTCCACCAGCCAGTCCATGCGCTCGTTGGCCGGCATGCCCATGGCGAGGTGCACGCGCCGCGCCGGCTCGCGCTCGACGTCTTCAAACGCGCCGACCTTGACCGCGACGTCGCTGCGGCCCATGCGCAGGATGGTGGCCGACCACTGGCCACCTTCTCCGTTGAACAGGGTGATCGCATCGCCGGGCTGGTGGCGCAGCACCTGCACGTGGCGCGCGGCAGCGGCCGGCAGTTCCAGCTCGGCGCCGGCGCTCAGCGGGATGGGGCAGTGAAAGCGGGGCACGCTGGAACGGCTCAGACGCGGCCGAAGGCGAAGCCGCTGGCCGCCTGCAGGCCTTCCACTTCATCGATCAGTTTCAGCAGCGGACCGAGTTCCCGGTAGCGGTGGGCGGTGGCCCGGATGTAGGCGATGAAGCGCGGCGCATCGGCCAGGTATTTGGGCTTGCCATCGCGCAGCGTCAGTCGCGCGAAGATGCCGGCCACCTTCAGATGGCGCTGCAGGCCCATCCACTCGACCGCCCGGTAGAAGGCGCCGAAGTCGCTGTGCCAGTCCTCGAAGTCCATCAGCCCGGCCTTGCGCGCCTTTTCCCAGTAGCGCACGGTGATGTCGATGACGAAGTCCTCTTCCCAGCTCAGGAAGGCGTCGCGCATCAGGCTGGCGATGTCGTAGGTGATGGGGCCGTGCACCGCGTCCTGAAAATCGAGCACGCCCAGCTGCTGCGCGGGCGTGGTGCCGGGCTGGGCCGGGATCATCAGGTTGCGCGGCATGAAGTCGCGGTGCACATGCACCACGGGCGCGGCCAGGTTGCGCGCCACGATGGTGTCGAAGGTCTTCTGCAGCGTGCCGGCGATGGCGCCTTCGATCTTCACCTGACGGTGCTGCGCGAGGTACCAGTCGGGAAACAGCTGCAGCTCGCGGCGCAACAGGGCTTCGTCGTAGGGCGGCAGTTCGCCCGGCTTCGAGGCCAGCTGCCAGGCCAGCAGCGTGTCCACCGCCTGCAGGTAGCGCGCATGGTTGGCCTGGGGGTGGTCGGCGTCGATCCGCTCCATCATGGTCTGCGTGCCCAGGTCGGGCAGCAGCATGAAGCCCCGGGGTTCGTCCCAGGCCAGGATGTCGGGCACCAGCAGGCCGGCGGCCTTCATCAGGCCCGCCACGTGAACGAAGGGCGCGCAGTTTTCCTTGTCGGGCGGTGCATCCATGACGATGCGGCTGCCGCCGTCGACGGTGTCCACGCGCAGGTAGCGGCGGAAACTGGCGTCGGCCGAGGCCGGGCGCAGCGTTTCGGGGCGCAGGCCCTGGGCCGTGGCCAGCCCTTGCAGCCAGTGGTCGAAGGCGGCGTGGCGGGCCGGATCGGCCCAGGTGACTGCGGGGGTGTTCGGCGTCATGGAAGCGGGGGGAGACGGAGGCGCCGACGTGCTGGCAGGCCGGGCGGGTGGCATAGGATAATGGCCGGAGATTCTACAAATCCCCCTTGCCGTTGGTCACCTCCGCCGGCAGTCCGAGGCCCGGTCGATCGACAGCGACGGGGCATGTGCCACCGAAATCAGAGACGGCCGTTTCGCCACACACCGCCTTGAAACCTGATTCCTCCTCCCTGAACAGCCCCGCCCGTCTGCCGCGCATGGCGCGACTTCCGGAACCCACCACCCTGGCGCGCGCTGTGCAGGGAGCGTTGGCCATGCTCGCACTGGGCGGCGCCTGTGCTCCGTCCTGGGCCCAGAACACCGGTGCCGGTCCCGACGCGGCGGCCATCCGGCTCAAGTCCGGCGAGTCGCTGATCCAGCAGGTACCGACGGAGGTTCGCAAGCAGCTGCCCGTTTTCATCTGGGGCGAGAGCCTGGAAGGCGAAATGGACGGGGTGACGGTCATGCAGGGCGGCGCCGAGCTGCGCCGGCACGACACCGTGATCCGCGCCGACCGCATCGAACACGACAAGCGCACCGGCGAGACCAAGGCCCAGGGCAATGTGCTCATCAACCGCAACGGCGACCGATTCACCGGCCCGGATGCCGAGGTCAACGTCAACAGCCACTGGGGACACTTCAACCAGCCCGAGTTTTCGCTGCTGAAGAACGAAGGCAAGGGCGATGCGCGCCGGGTCGACTTCATGGGCGACGACCGCACCATGGTGTACGACGGCCGCTACTCGACCTGCCCGCGACCGCCGGGCTCGACCTGGATGCCCGACTGGATCGTGCGCGCCTCGTCCATCGAACTGGACCGGGTGGAGGACGTGGGCATTGCCAAGTCGGGCGTGATCGAGTTCAAGGGGGTGCCCATCCTGGCCGCGCCCATCCTGAGCTTCCCGCTGTCGGACCAGCGCAAGACCGGTGCCCTGCCACCCAGCCTGAGCATCAGCACGCAGAGCGGCGTGGAGCTGTCGACGCCCTACTATTTCAACATCGCCCCCAACTACGACGCCACGGTCACGCCCACGCTGATGACCAAGCGCGGACTGGACCTGTCGGGCGAATTCCGGTATCTGCAACCCGGTTACACCGGCAGCCTGCGCACGTCCTACATGCCCTCGGACAAGCTGCGCGACGACGACCGCTGGGCGGTGGCCTACCGCCACAGCCACCAGCTGACCCGACCGATCGGTGGTGGCAGTCCGATTGGACTGCGCGTGAACCTCAACAAGGTCAGCGATGACAACTACTGGCGCGACTTCCCGCGCACCATCACCTCGCTGACCTCGCGCCTGCTGCACAACGAGGTGTCGATGGGCTGGGGCAAGGGGCCTTGGTCGGTCAGCGCCGGCATGTACCGGTACCAGACCCTGCAGGATGTGAATGCGCCGATCACACCCCCGTTCGACCGGCTGCCGTCCATGGGCTTTTCCTACGAGCAGCCCAACCAAACCCTGTTTGGTGCCCCTGGCTGGGATTTGTCCTTCGCTACCAACGCGACGCGCTTTCAGCGCGCGGTGCTGAGTGCGGGTGTGCCCACAGGGCGGGAGATCGGTGGCGACCGTTCGGTGGCCGTGGCCCAGATCGCGCGCCGCTGGCAGGCGCCGGGCTGGTACGTCACGCCCAAGGCGCGCGTGCACATGGCGCGCTACAGCAACGACAATACGACCGGGTCCAATGTGTCGGCCACGCGCACCGTGCCGACGGTCAGCATCGACAGCGGCCTCGTGTTCGAGCGACCCACCGAGTTCCTCGGCACCAGCTACATCCAGACCCTGGAGCCACGCGCCTTCGCGACCTGGACGCCGTTCCGCGACCAGAGCAAGCTGCCCAACTACGACTCGGGCGCCCGCGACTTCAACTACTCCAGCATGTTTGCCGAACATGCCTTCAGTGGCAACGACCGCATCAGCGACACCCGGGCGGTGACGGTGGGCGTGAGCTCGCGTCTGCTGGACTCGGAGACCGGGGCCGAGGTGGTGCGCCTGGGTGTCGCCCAGCGCGCCCTGCTGGCCGACCAGAACGTCACGCTGCCACGGGGCACGCCGGTCACCGAACGCCTGAGCGACACCCTGCTTGCGGGGCGTGTGCAGTGGGATCCGCTGTGGTCGCTCGACGCCAACGTGCAGTACAACACCAAGACCCGCGAGTCCCGCCGCACCACTCTCGGTGGCCGGTACACCCCAGGGCCTTACAAGGTGCTCAGCGCCGCCTACCGCATCCAGAAAGGTGTGAGCGAGCAACTCGATCTGGGCTGGCAGTGGCCGCTGTCCGGCATCTGGGGCCGCACGCCCGAACCGGTGCCTGGAAGGGCACTCGGGCCGGGGCAGTGGTACGGTGTCGGGCGCCTGAACTACAGCATGCCCGACCGCAAGCTCATCGACGTGATTGCCGGTTTCGAGTACGACGCCGGCTGCTGGCTGGGACGTGTCGTCCTGGAGCGTCTGCAGACCAGTTCAAACACCTCGGATCGCCGCATCCTGTTCCAGCTCGAGTTCAACGGGTTCTCGAAGGTCGGTGGCAGTTCCTTGCAGAGCATCCAGGCCAACGTGCCCAAATACCAGTACCTGCGTGAAGAAGTCGTCCAGCCCAACCGTTTCCAGCAATATGACTGACCGTCCGGGAGTTCACCTCAGAGGCTTGCAGATCCTGTTGGCCGGGGGGCTGTTGCTGGGCGCGTGGCCGGCGCAGGGTCAGGCACTGCGCCCTGCCGCGGAGTTGCAGCGCCCGGTCAGCGGGCCCTCGACCCGCACCGTGGACTACATCGTCGCACTGGTCAACTCCGAGCCCGTGACCAATTTTGATGTCCGGCAGCGCATGTTGCGTGTCGAGCAGCAGTTCGCGGCCCAGGGCCGCAGCCTTCCTCCTCGCGACCAACTGGCGAAGCAGGTGATGGAGCAACTCATCGTGGAGAGGGCGCTGTTGCAGCAGGCCACCGAACAGGGCGTTCGGGTGGACGAGGCCACACTGGCGCAGGCCGAGCAATCGCTGGCGGCTCAGAACCAGCTCAGTGTGGAGGCCTTCCGGCGGCGGCTGGCCGCCGAAGGCATGGACATCAACAAACTGCGCAACGAACTGCGCAACCAGGTGCTGCTGCAGCGCCTGCGCGACCGCGAGGTGGAGGCGCGCGTGCGCGTCACCGAGGCCGACATCGACCGCTTCATCGCGGAGCGGCAGGCGGCCCGTCCCGAAGGGCTGGAGCTCAACCTGGGACACGTGTTGGTGCAAGTGCCCGAGGGAGCCGGCCCCGACAAGCTGCGTGAGCTGGAAGCCCGGGCCCAGGGGGTGGCCGACCGGTTGCGCAACGGTGCCGATCTGGCGGTCCAGGCGCGCGAGTATTCAGAAGCGCCCGAGGCGTCCAGTGGAGGTCTTCTCGGGTTCCGCCCGCTGTCGCGCCTGCCCGAACTGTTTGTGCAGGCCACACGCAACCTGCCGGTGGGCGGCGTCGCCGGGCCCTTGCGCAGTGCGGCCGGGCTGCACGTGCTCAAGGTGGTGGACAAGCGCCAGGCACCGTTGCCCGAACTGAGCGTCGTGCAGAGCCGCGCGCGCCACATCCTGCTTCGTCCGGGGGCTCAGCTGAGCCAGGACGAAGCCATTGCAAGGCTGAACAGCTATCGCCAGCAGGTCGCTGCGGGGCAGGCCAGCTTTGAAGATCTGGCCCGTCAGCACAGCCAGGATGGCTCTGCCCGCCAGGGCGGCGACCTGGGATGGGTGTCGCCCGGCCAGTTCGTGCCCGAGTTCGAGCAGGTGATGAATGCGCTGCGCCCTGGCGAGGTGTCGCAACCGGTGGTGTCGCGGTTTGGTGTGCACCTGATCCGGCTGGAGGAGCGTCGCCAGGCCGCGCTCAGCGAGCGTGAGCAGCGCGACATGGCGCGCGAACTGGTGCGCGAACAGAAGGCCGACGACGCGATCAACGCGTGGACCGAAGAAGTGCGCAGCCGCGCCTTTGTCGAGATGCGCGAAGCGCCGCAGCCTTGAGTCGTCACCGGCACGCCCGCGCATGAAGCATGTCGCGCGAAAGCGCTTTGGTCAGCACTTCCTGAGCGACACCGCCATCATCGATGCGATCGTCGCAGCGATAGCGCCCTCGCCATCGGATGCCATGGTGGAAATCGGTCCGGGTCTGGCGGCCCTGACCCAGCCGCTGGTCGAGCGCCTCGGACGCCTGACGGTGATCGAGCTGGACCGGGACCTGGCGGCCCGCCTGCGGGAGCACCGCCTGCTGGATGTGGTCGAGTCCGACGTGCTTCGTGTGGACTTCACCGCGCTGGCCGCGCGCTGGCCAGGCCGCAAGATCCGTGTGGTGGGCAACCTGCCCTACAACATCTCCAGTCCGATCCTGTTCCACCTGCTCGATCATGTCGCGGTCGTTCAGGACCAGCACTTCATGCTGCAGAAAGAGGTCATTGACCGTATGGTGGCCGCACCGGCCACCGCCGACTACGGGCGCCTCTCGGTGATGCTCCAGTGGCGCTATGCCATGGAGAACGTGCTGTTCGTGCCGCCGGAGAGTTTCGACCCACCACCCCGGGTCGACAGCGCGGTGGTGCGCATGGTGCCGCTGGTACAGCCGCCAGCGATGGATTTCAGGACCTATGGCGACCTGGTGCAGACCGCGTTCAGCCAGCGCCGCAAGATCCTGCGCAACACCTTGGGCAGATGGCTGGAAGCCCGTGGCTTTTCGGGCGACTTCGACCTGCAGCGCCGGGCGGAAGAGGTGCCGGTGGCGGAGTACGTCGCACTCGCGCAGGCCGTTCGGACGTGAAAAAGCCGCTGCACGAGCAGCGGCTTTTTCAGGTTCTGCGGTTGATCAGGCCGCGGTCAGCCAGTAACCCGCATTGAACGGGCTGCTCATGCGCAGCGCCATCGGGCTCACATCCAGGATCTTGTCCGTGGGCATGGGCTCTTCGTTTTCCACCTCGATCGGCTCTTCACCTTTTGGGGCGCGCGCGACCGAGAAGGAATAGAAGCAGCGGAACGGGATCTTGCGATCGCTCCAGTAGTCGGCCGCGTCGCGGAAGATGTCCAGCAACTGCTCGCGCGCTTCCTTGTCGAACTTGGCATGCGCCGGGATGTGTTCGAGCACGACGATGAAGCCGGTTTGCGGGCCCGATTTGTGGACCAGATCGGTCATGCAGTCGTAGAGGGCGTCGAAGTTCTTGCCGAAATGCGGCGGCAAGGTGTACTGCGCTGCGATCAGTTCGAGCACGTCCTGCTTGCTCTGGGCCTTGGCCAGGTTGGCATACAGGAAGTGGTGACCCAGCTGCTCGGCGGCGGCCTGCAGGTCCTTCACGCCGAAAGCGCGGATCGACTGAACGATGTTGGTACGAACATTACGAAGTGGCGTGTCCATCTCCGCGTCTCTTTCTACAGTCAAAGTTGAAAACGAAATCCACTCACATCACCGCGGGTCACTGCACGATCAGCCGGAAGCTGCTGTAGTGGTCCTCGGTGTAATAACAGGCATCTGGCGAACGTGGCTGCTGGCCTCCGCACACGATCCGCCTGGCCCCGCGGTGTCTCAACCCCGGCGTGGGCACTGTGTATTCCCGGTAATAACCCCGTTTCTGGCTGGGCAGCAGGTGCTCTCGGTTGCCGAACACGGTGCCGTCCTTCTCATACCGGAACGGACCACCCTGGCGGATCTGCTCCATGACATCCTGTCCCTGTGGCGGCAGGCCGGTGAAGGCCACCGAAGCCACCGCTGAGCCGGGAAGTACGGAAGAAGGGGTCCGGGCTTGCACCAGCATGGTGCTCAGCGACGTCGCCAGAACCGCTGCAAGGGCCAGTCCCACGACCAGCCCGACACGGCTCCTTGTTGCCCGGATCGGTTGCAGACCCATCAAAGTCCCTGTGTTCCTGAAGCCATCCACCTGCCCCGGGGGCGTTCGCTCTGCGCGAATTGAGCCCCCTTGTCGGGGTGGGTTAACCCTGAAATACAAGCGCGCAAGTGTGCCTGATGCGCTGCAAAAAAGCAAGTTGTTGCTGCTTAATTAAGCAGGTTGAGCAGGGGCAATTGTGAAAATTAGTTAGTGCTTGCTATATGCATCAACCTTGGCGCTGCACGTTGGCTTCGGCCACCGTGAGGGCGGTCATGTTGACGATGCGGCGGACGGTGGCGCTCGCGGTGAGAATATGCACAGGTTTTCCCACCCCCAGCAGCATCGGGCCGATGGCGATGTTGCCGCCAGCCGCGGTCTTGAGCAGGTTGTAGGCGATGTTGGCCGCGTCGATGTTGGGGCAGACCAGCAGGTTGGCGTCGCCCTGCAGGGTCGAGCGCGGCATGATCGAAACCCGTGCATCGGCGTCCAGCGCCACGTCGCCGTGCATCTCGCCGTCCACCTCCAGCCATGGTGCATTCGATTGCAGGATGGCCAGGGTCTCGCGCATCTTGACCGCGCTGGGCTGGTTGCTGGAGCCGAAGTTGCTGTGCGAGAGCAGCGCCGCCTTGGGCGTGATGCCGAAGCGCATCATCTTGCGGGCCGCCATCTGGGTGATCTCGGCCAGCTGTTGGGCCGTGGGGTCGTAGTTGATGTGCGTGTCCACCAGGAACACCTGGCGGCCGGGCAGCATCAGCGCGTTCATGGCGGCGTAGCAGTTGGAGCCTTCGCGCTTGCCGATCACCTGGTCGATGTAGTCCAGGTGCAGCTGGGTGTTGCCCCAGGTGCCGCAGATCATGCCGTCCACGTCACCGCGACGCAGCAGCATGGAGCTGATCAGGGTCAGGCGCCGGCGCATCTCGATCTTGGCCAGCTGCTCGGTCACGCCGCGGCGTTCCATGAGCTGGTGGTAGGTGGTCCAAAGCTCGCGGTAGCGTGCGTCCTGCTCGACGTTGACCACGTCGTAGTCCAGACCCTCCTTCAGGCGCAGGCCGAACTTCTCGATGCGCGCGGCAATGATGGTCGGCCGGCCCAGCAGGGTCGGGCGGGCCAGGTTCTCGTCGACCACGATCTGGCAGGCGCGCAGCACCCGCTCCTCTTCGCCCTCGGCGTAGGCGACGCGCTTCTTCAGTGCCGTCTTGGCGGCCGCATACAGCGGCTTCATGATGGTGCCGGAGGCGAACACGAAGCTCTGCAGGCGCTGCTTGTAGGCGTCCATGTCGGTGACCGGTCGCAGCGCCACGCCGCTGTCAGCCGCAGCCTGCGCCACGGCCGGCGCGATCTTCATCATCAGGCGCGGGTCGAAGGGCTTGGGGATCAGGTACTCGGGGCCGAAGGCCAGTTTCTCGCCCGCATACGCGGCGGCCACCACCTCGCTCTGCTCGGCCTGGGCCAGCTCGGCAATCGCGTGCACCGCGGCGATCTCCATCTCGTCGGTGATGGTCGAGGCGCCGGCGTCCAGCGCACCGCGGAAGATGTACGGAAAACACAGGACGTTGTTGACCTGGTTCGGGTAGTCGGTGCGGCCGGTGGCCATGATGGCGTCGTCGCGCACCGCCTTGACGTCTTCGGGCGCGATCTCGGGGTTCGGGTTGGCGAGCGCGAAGATCAGCGGGTTGGCGGCCATCTTGGCGACCATCTCCTTCTTGAGCACGCCACCGGCTGACAGGCCGAGGAAGACATCGGCGCCTTCGATCGCCTCGCTGAGCGTGCGCTGCTCGGTCTTCTGAGCGAACACGGCCTTGTCAGGGTCCATGAGTTCGGTGCGGCCTTCGTAGACCACGCCGGCCAGGTCGGTGACCCAGATGTTTTCGCGCGGCAGGCCCAGCTTGACCAGCAGCTGGATGCAGGCCAGCGCGGCGGCCCCGGCGCCCGAGGTCACCAGCTTGACTTTCTTGACGTCCTTGCCCACGACCTTCAGGCCGTTGAGCAGGGCAGCGCCGACCACGATGGCGGTGCCGTGCTGGTCGTCGTGGAAGACCGGGATCTTCATGCGCTCGCGCAGCTTGCGCTCAATGTAGAAGCAGTCCGGCGCCTTGATGTCTTCGAGGTTGATGCCGCCGAAGGTGGGTTCGAGTGCCGCGATGATCTCGACCAGCTTGTCCGGGTCCTTCTCGTTGATCTCGATGTCGAAGACGTCGATGCCCGAGAACTTCTTGAACAGCACGCCCTTGCCTTCCATCACCGGCTTGGCCGCCAGCGGGCCGATGTCGCCCAGACCCAGCACGGCGGTGCCGTTGGTGATGACCGCCACCAGATTGCCGCGGCTGGTGTACTTGAAGGCGTTGACCGGGTCGGCCACGATTTCTTCGCAGGGCGCAGCCACGCCGGGCGAGTAGGCCAGCGCCAGGTCGCGCTGGTTGACCAACTGCTTGGTGGCGGCAATGGCCACTTTGCCGGGGACGGGTTTCTCGTGGTATTCGAGGGCGGCGCGGCGCAGCTCTGCGCGCTTGTTCTGTGCTTGTTCGGTGCTCATTGGACTGTCTCCGGCGAGGTGATTCTGCAATGCGAAACGCTATTGCGCATTCTAAATCTTGGGATTCGGCATGACCATCGTTTTTTTGCGAACGGATGGTTCGGGTGCCTGTGACATTCTGGGCCGGAATCCGGCGCGCGCAAGCACGGTTTTCCACAGCAAAAAGCCGCCCCGGGGGCGGCTTTTTGCTGCAAGGGGTCCGGAATCAGGCCGGCGCCGGTGCCTCGGTCTGCAGTTGCAGGTGTGCGGTGGGCTGGGAGGGGCGGCACTGCATCCACACGGCGCGGGCGCTGGACTCGCACTGCCCGCACTGGGTGGCCACACCCATGTCGATCTGGATGTCGTCGAAGCTCGCGCCGCAGCGCGCGGCCTGGGCGATGGCTTTGTCATTCACACGGCGGCAGACACAGACGATCATGGTGGCAAGGGGTCAGAGGAAGAACAAGCAAATGATAATTGCTCGCATTCAAACCGCAAAGTCCCCTGTGTGCCCAGGGAATTGACCCCCGGTGTCCGGGGGATCTCCGGTCAGCCCTCGTCGCCCATCTGGCTCTGCAGATAGTTCTGGATGCCCACCTTGTCGATGAGTTCGAGCTGGGTTTCGAGGAAGTCGATGTGTTCCTCGGTGTCGTCCAGGATCTTCATCAGCAGGTCGCGCGAGACGAAGTCGCGCACCGACTCGCAATAGGCGACGCCGTCCTTGATGGTGGCCTGCGCACCGCGCTCCAGCGCCAGATCGCTGCCCAGCATCTCGGGCACGTTTTCGCCGATGTTGAGCTTGCCCAGGTCCTGCAGGTTGGGCAGGCCGTCGAGCATGAAGATGCGGTCCATCAGCCAGTCGGCGTGTTTCATCTCGCCAATCGACTCTGAATATTCCTTCTTGGCCAGCTTGTCCAGGCCCCAGTGCTTGAGCATGCGGTAGTGCACGAAGTACTGGTTGATGGCGGTCAGCTCGTTCTTGAGTTGGGCCTGCAGGTGGGCAATGGCTTGCGGGTCGCCTTTCATGGTGAGCTCCTTTCTTGAAAATTGGCAGCGCTCGACCCGCATTGTGGCGTCGCGCCGCGCCGACACCAAACGCCGGACAGGCAGCCGCACTTCGGCAGTTGAATAATGAGAATGATTCTCATATACTGAGTCATCTGTTGACCGCCAGCCAGCCAGGCTCCGTTGCGACGCCTGTTTCCTGCCAGCCAGCGATGGAACCCACCGGCATGGAGGCCCTCCCGTGAATCATCCCGACACCCCGATCAACGCCTGCTGCGACGAGGAATATGTGCTGCCCTCGGTGGAGGCACTCATGGCCGGCACGCTGGCCCTCATGACCGGCTATGCGCAGGCCGCCGCGGGCGACCTGCACCGGTCGCTGCTGGCGCGCAAGCTGGTGTCCAACCTGTTTTTCCTGTCCGAGCACCCTCAGGTCTCGCCCCACATGCGCTGCATGCTGGCCAACCTGAGAACGCGCTGGCAGCTGGAGGTCGAACAGGGAGGTGCCCCGAGGTGCGTACCGGCCCCCACGCCGCTGTGGCACAGCGCACCGGAGGTGCTGCAGTGAGTGGCCGCCCCGCCATGGCCAGACACGAAGCGAGGGCCCTGGTGGTGCGCGAGCTGGTGGCCGAACACGGCGTCCTGTCGCGGCGGCTGGCACAGCTGCAGCAGCGTGTTGGCGATCAGTTGCAGGCCAGCGCCCGGCGGCAGGCGGCGCTGGACGGAGAGAACATCCGGTTGCGCGGCGAACTCGTGCGGATGCGCACGGCCGTGGCCTGGGACCTCCGGTCGGCAGCGCTGGTCCCGCGGGCCGCGACCGGCCCGCGTGGTCTTGCTCCGCGCATCGCTCCCGGGCTGCTCGAGGCCCAGGCCGTGATCTGCCAGACCGGCTGTGCCGGCCACGCCCACCCCTGGCTGGAGCCCGACGGACAGTGCCGGCGCACCGGGCAGGCCTGTGATCGGCTGGAGGACGAGACCCTGTCCACCGCCACCCGCGGGGCTGGCCCGTCGGACCCGGAGTGACCCTGCCCGCAGTGGTCGCATCGGGGGGCACCGGGGTGGTGCCCGGCGGACGGGCGCACCATGGCGCCCCGGCCCTGCGGCCATCCGATGGGAGCGTCCCATGATCCCTCCCCACACGTCCGGTCCCGCGGCGGAAAGCGGCGACTGGCGCACCGAACACGATTCCATGGGCGCGGTGTCTGTGCCGGCCCAGGCGCTCTACGGTGCGCAGACCCAGCGCGCCGTGCTCAATTTTCCAGTCAGCGGCCAGCCGATGCCCCCGCTCTTCGTGCGCGCGCTGCTGCAGCTCAAGGCCGCCGCCGCGCAGGCCAACGGCGAGCTGCAGGCCATTCCCGCCGCCGAGGCCGGGGCCATCGCGCAGGCCTGCGCCGCGCTGCTGGCGCTGGACGATGCGGCGCTGATGCTGCACTTTCCTGTCGATGTCTTCCAGACCGGCTCGGGCACCAGCAGCCACATGAACGCCAACGAGGTGATCGCCACGCTGGCCAGCCGAGCGCTGGGCACACCGGTGCACCCCAACGACCAGGTCAACGCCAGCCAGAGCAGCAACGACATGGTGCCCAGCGCCCTCCACGTGGCTGCGGCGCTGGCCCTGCACCAGCGCCTGCTGCCGGCGCTCGACCACCTGGTGGCGGTCACGCAGACCAAGGCCGCGCAGACCCATGGCTACGTCAAGACCGGGCGCACCCACCTCATGGACGCGACGCCGGTGCGCATGGGCCAGGCGCTGGCCGGCTGGGCGGCGCAGCTGGAGGCGGCGGCGCTGCCCCTGCGCGCTGCGGCCACCGCGCTGCAGCAGCTCGCGCTGGGCGGCACCGCGGTGGGCACCGGGGTGAACGCCGACCCGCGCTTCGCGCCGCTGTGCGCCGCCGCACTGGCGCGCGCCACCGGCCTGCCGTTCGCGCCCGCCGCCAACCGCTTTGCGCTGATGGGCGCGCAGGACACGGCGGTGGCCACATCGGGCGCGCTCAAGACGCTGGCGGTGGCGCTGATGAAGATCGCCAACGACCTGCGCTGGATGAACTCCGGCCCGCTCGCGGGCCTGGGCGAGATCGAGCTGGAAAGCCTGCAGCCGGGCTCGTCCATCATGCCCGGCAAGGTCAACCCGGTGATCCCCGAGGCCACCGCGATGGTGGCGGCGCAGGTGATCGGCAACGACACCACCCTCACCGTTGCCGGGCAGTCGGGCAACTTCGAGCTCAACGTGATGCTGCCGGTGATCGCGCGCAACCTCCTGGAGAGCATCGGCCTGCTGGCGAACGTGATGCCCCTGCTGGCCGACAAGGCCATCGCCAGCTTCAGGGTCAACGAGGCGCGGCTGCAGCAGGCGCTGGCGCGCAACCCGATCCTCGTGACGGCGCTCAACCCGCTGATCGGCTACGCAAAGGCCGCCGAGATCGCCAAGCAGGCCTACCGCGAGGGTCGGCCCATCGTCGATGTCGCGGTCGAGCACACCAACCTGCCGCGCGAAGAGCTGGAGCGGCTGCTCGACCCGGCGCGGCTGACCGGGGAGGAGGGGTAGCCCCCACGCTCCGCCGCTGCGCGGGTCGCTGCCCCCCCGAGGGGGTGCGAATTCAGCTTGGGGCGGCCCGGCGCTGAATTCCTGGCCCCCACGCTCAACCGCTCAGGCCATCGCGCGCTCGGGCGCGGCGTGGGTCGGTGCAGCAGGGGCTGCGGCGGTGCGGGCGGTGTCCTGCGTCTGCGCCTGGGCCGTCTGCTGTGCCTGCGCCAGGTGCTGCTCTGCGGGTTTTGTCTGCGCCTCCCGCACGCCGAACTCGCTGACCGGCGCGCTGGCCTGCACCATCGCGATGCGCTCGCCGTCCTTGCTCAGGTGGAAGGCGCGCACCTCGCCGCGGTGCGCATGCGCCTGCGCGTGGCTCACGGCGGCAGCGCTCACGCGGTCGATGCGCTCGTCGTCCAGTCCCCGCGCGCGCAGCCCCGGCGCCAGCTGCTCGCGGGCCAGCGCGTGGTGGCGCTGCTGTTCGGGCGTGAGCGATGAGTTCTGGCCCGAGCGCGTCGGCGCGGCCTGAGGGACCCGGGGCTTCAACTCGGCGGGCAGCTCCGGCGGCGTCAGGCCGCGCTCCTTGTAGGCCTCGCGGATCGCGCCCAGGTGACCGATGTCCCGCCACAGCTCGTTGGCCCCCTGCTGTACGCGCCCGGCCTGGCGCTGCTGCGCCAGCGCCTTGGGCCAGCCCTGGTCGACGTTGTTGTGCGAGTCCTTGTTCGACTGCAGCGCCATCAAATCCCGCCGCCCCTGCACCACCTCGCCCGCGAACTGCTGGTGCTTCTGCGCCAGCTGCTGAGGGCTCAGCGCACGGTAGTTCTCCAGCGGTTCGTGGGGCAGGGCGCGTGGGTACTGCTCGTGCACCGCGTCGCTGTAGGCCCCGCGCACCGCATCAAGGGGCTTCTTGCCGGCGTCGATGTGGCGGGCCAGGGCGTCGTTCACATCGTCCTTGTCCACCTTGGGGAAGCGCGCGTGCATCGCCTCCCAGCCCTGGTCGATGCCGGCCCGGCCCTCGAAGTAGCGCCCGTTGCGTTCGGCTTCCTGGCCGAAGGCGGTGCTGGCCGCGTCCAGCCGGGTCTGCAGGCGTGCGCGCTCGGCCGGGTCGGTGGTGTGCGAAAGATCTTCCCTGTGCCCATTGATCTGGCGCAGCAGGCGGCCTTCCTTCGACACGTAGTCATAACCCAGCTGCCCCACCTCGCGCCCCAGGGTTTTGGTCCACTGCTGCAGGCGCGAGTCCTCGTAGAGCTTCTCGGCGCCATAGGCTGCGGCGCCACCGGTGGCCAGACCGCCCGCGATCGGTCCGACCGGCCCCGTGACCGGGCTGGTGAGCGCGCCTGCGGCGGCGCCGGGAATGGCACCCACGGTGGCCGCGCCGCCGGTGATGGCGGTCCGGGCGGCCTGGTTGGCGGTCTCCTCGCCGCCGCGCACCCACTGCTCGCGGTTGGAGCGTGCGGTGTCGATGGCGGCGTCGACCTGGCCTTTGGCGTCCACCACGCCGTAGGCCGTGCCCAGCACGCCGGCGGCTTTCACTGCGGGACGAATGCCATGCCCTTTGACCGGAAGGTGCAGACGGTTGTCGACGGTCTTGACGAATTCGTGCGGTTCGTAGAGCTGGCGGTTGGGCGTCAGGTACTGGCGCGCGCCGCCGGGTTTGTTGACCTGACCGTCCAGTTCGCTGGTGGGTGCCACCGTGTTGACGAACACCTCGGTGGGCGCCTTCGGGGTGATGCGGTAGACGTCGTACTGGGGCGACTCGCTGCCGACCGGCAGGGCGAAGTGGTGGGAGAGGTTCCGGCCTTCCTTGATGGCGGCATCGAGGTCGGCCTGCTTGGCCCAGAACGGAGAGAAGGGTGAAGGCTGCTGGCCTTTGGGGACGATCTTGACCAGGGGCTCGTCGAGCATCTCCATGCGGGGGAGTTCGCGGCCGGAGGTGATCTGTTCGATGGCGCGCTCGCGGAGCTTGTCTATGGAAGCGTCGGGTGCGGCCTCATTGAGTCTGGTCAGATACTTGAGCCCGTCAGGACTCTTCAGGTATTTTTTGGCCTCCTCTTCGCTGACACCATGCGTTCTGAAGGTGTTGGCTTTGGCAACCGCTTCAATGTGGTTCTGTTTTAGTTCTTCGGATGTCAGGTCGCTCATGACCGGCCTCCGCTGCCAGTGCCTTTCCTGATGTTCTCAATGATGGCGTTGATGTCCTGGTCGTCCTGAGAAAGCCCCCCTTCCATTTCTATTGCGAACGCCACATAGGCACCCTCAACGTCTGGATCTTTGTAGCCTCGGTAAAGGCCCTCGCCGGAGACAGCCCATCTGGCTGGTATGTCGTGCCGATCAGCGATGGGTGCGTGGACCCTGCCCGC
This sequence comes from Hydrogenophaga sp. H7, assembly GCF_002025745.1. Taxonomy (NCBI): domain Bacteria; kingdom Pseudomonadati; phylum Pseudomonadota; class Betaproteobacteria; order Burkholderiales; family Comamonadaceae; genus Hydrogenophaga; species Hydrogenophaga sp. H7. Next base: position 28,285 of record NZ_MCIC01000002.1, read on the forward strand.
CTTGGCGTCCTCAATCAACGGGCGCATGCTCTCCAGCAGGCCCTGCACCCGCTCCTCATTCGGATACTGCTGGCACACCCATTCAAGGCGCTCGGCGGCGGCCTTGAGCTTGGCGGGATCGATCTTCTGTGTCATGGCGGCTTCCCTGAAAACGGTTGTTGTGAACGACGAACCGGGATGTTCCCACACCCCGGCGCCGCCCGGTTCAACCGCTTGCGGTCCGCCGCAACAACCCCCGGGTGGCGTGGTCCGGCTCAGTCTTCAGGCCACCGGCACCCAGTGGTTGTCGAGCTGCAGCGGTGCCGAGGTGGGGCGGGCCTCGCCCTGCGTGCCGAGCACGCTGCCGGCGCCGCCCAACCACCAGCGGCCGTCGTGGCTGGCCAGGGCGCAGGCTTCGCGGTGCGCCAGTGCGCGTTGCCAGACCCCGCGCGCGTCGTACAACGCCAGCTGGTTCGCGCGCGGGCAGCTGACGGCGAAGCCGCCACCCGGCCAGGCGCAGATGTCGCCGCCGTAGCCGGCCACCGGCGGCTGGCCTTCGGCGGGGCGCAGGGTGCGGCCGTCCCACACCGCGAGCACCGGCGCGCCGGCCTTGTCGCTGGACTGCGGGTGTTCGGCCTGCAGCGCGATGCCCAGCGTGCCCGAGACCGGGTCGAAGGCCAGGTGGCGCAGGCTCAGGAACGGGTCGGCCAGGCGCCACTGACCCAGCAGCTCTCCGTTGGCGGGGTGTAGCGCGACGAGGGACGAATCCATGCGCCCGAGTTCGCGCTTGCTGCGCCCGGTTTCGGGCAGGGTGGGAATGCCGCCGTTGGCCACCATCAGCGTGCCGGCGGGCAGGTCGCCCACGGCCTGCGGCAGCGCCAGTAACTGGTGCGGGTCCATGCCGTGCGTGGCCCACTCGCCGGCCTTCTCCAGCGACGCCGCGTCGCGCACGCCGATGCGGCCTTGCGCGGTGTCGAGGTCGGTCTCGGTGGTCCAGAGCGTGGCGCTGCCGGTGCGCGAGATCACATGGCCGTTGAAGCGCCGGTCCTCGCCGATCCAGTGCCACTGCGTGCGGCCGCTGGCCGGGTGCCAGCGCAGCAGCCAGTCGCCCGGCCGCCGCGCCACCGCCAGCACCGAGCCCCCGGCCTCGGCCCACAGCCCATGCGCCCGCGTCGGCACCACGAGCGAACGCTGCACCGACCACGACGAATCACCCACCGACAGCAGGCCGATGTGCTGTTCGGTGCCGCTCTGCCAGGCGGCGAGCAAGGTGGTGTTCTTCGCTGCACCGGCCCAGGTCGGTACAGAAGCAGCCACGCCTGCGACCATGAGCAACAGCCGCCGGCGCGAAATGCCTTCATCCAGCAGCCACCGCGGAACCGGCTTTGCCGGGCCGCCAGTGGCGTCCCCCCTCAGGGGGGAAGACGCCGAAGGCGGCGCAGGGGGGAGGCCCTTAATCACCATCCGCATCGGAAAACCCCAGCGGCACATCCAGCGCCGCCGCCACCTCCGCCTGGAACAGCGTGGTCACGCCCTTGAGCGTTTTCGACAGCGCCATCAGCTCCTTCTCGCCCGCCTTCGCGGGTAGTGCGGCGATGGCCGCATCGGCGCGGTCCAGCGCCTGGCCCCAGCGCTGCGCCAGCGCGATCTGGCCCTTGCCCATCAGCAGGGCCTCGATGGGCACCAGGCCCTGGCCCGGCTGCGGCGGCTGGGCGCGTTGCGCGGCGCTCAGGCGCGCCTGCGTGCGCAGCGCCTGCCACTGCGCGCGCCATTCAGCGGCGTTGTCGGCAGGGGCCAGACGGGCGAACTCGGGAGCATGGCCCTTGCCGGCCGTGCGGGCCTTCTGCACCGGCTGCTCGATGTGGGCCCAGCGCAGCCGCTCCAGACCGCCGAGCCACTGGTTGATCCACTCGGCGAAGGCGCTGCGGGCGGCGTCCTCGTCGCTGGTCCAGTCGCGCGCGGCGAGTGCGTCGAACCCCGTGCGCAGTGCCACCGCCTCGGCCTCGATGCCTTCGGCCACCAGCACCAGGTAGGGGCAGTGGGCGGGCGAGGGTGGGGCGGCCAGCAGCTGCTCCATCGCTGGAAAGCCCTTGGCCGGTGTGCCGACGGACTCCATGTCCGCCAGTGTCTTGGGCGCGCGCGCCAGCGCCTTGGCCAGCAGGGCCGGCCGCGTGGGCCAGAAGTCGATCTGCCGCTGCGAGCGGCGCTCGATCACCGGGCCCAGCGCGGGGGTGGACAGGGCGTCCCAGGCCAGCAGGGCACGGCGCCAGGCGTCCTTCAGCGCCGCCGGGGCGGCAGGGCCAGCGCAGTGCTGGCGCGCGGCGGCGGTCAGTGCTCTGGCCTGGGTCTCGAAGTCGCGCGCCAGCGGCGGCAGGTGCTGCGCATACAGGCCCTGCAGCGCGTCCTCGCCGCTGTAGTAGGGGAAGGCGAGTGCGCCACCGGTCTGCGCGTGCAGACTGGTGACGGGCAGCGCCGCGATGGCCAGCAGGCCGGCCAGGGTGTGTCGGCGGTTGATCATGTTTGCGCCTTCACAAGGAGTTGACGAACGCGACCAGCGCGTCGCGGTCACGTTTCGAAAACTTCAGCACCTGGTCCTTCGACGCCTGTGCCTCGCCGCCGTGCCACAGCACGGCTTCGAGCACGCCGTTGGCGCGGCCGTCGTGCAGCAGGCGCTGGTGGCCGTTCACGTCCTTGAACAGACCCACGCCCCACAGCGGCGGCGTCTTCCATTGCCGGCCGTTGGCCTGGAAGTCGGGCCGCCCGTCGGCCAGGCCCTCGCCCATGTCGTGCAGCAGCAGGTCGGTGTAGGGCCAGATGCGCTGGCCGGCCACCTTGGGGCTGGTCAGGCGCGGGAACAGCGGCTCGCCGGTGGTGTAGCTGGGCCGGTGGCAGGCGGCGCACTGGGCCTGCGCGAACAGCGCCTGGCCGCGCAGCACCTGCGGGTCGTCGGGCTTGCGGCGCGCGGCCGGGGCCAGGGTGGCGGCGTAGAACACCACATCGCCCAGGGTCTGGTCGTCGATCTCGGGCACCTGCGCGCTGGCCTGCGACGAGGGCATCAGCCCGTCGTGGCCGGTGCGCTTGCCGCCGCCGTGCGGTGCGGCCAGGCAGTCCTTCTGCGCGGGCGTGCAGGCCTCGCGCCAGTTGACGCTGCTGGTGATGCCCATGTCGCCCAGGAAGGCGCCCGCGCTCTGGTGTGCCAGGCTGCCGGTGTTGGCCTTCCAGCCGAAGCGGCCGATCACCTCCTTCTGCGCGAAGGCGTCCCAGACGCGGTTGGGCTGGCCCTTGATGGGGCCGGGCGCGGCGGCCTGCTCGCGCGCGTTGGCCAGGATCTCGCGCTCGGGAATCGCTTCGAGCAGGCCCAGGCCGGCCATGTGCGGCGCGATGCGCGGGCTGACCATCACGTCCCTGGCCATGGCGCCGTAGCCGAGGTCGGTGAAGGTGTAGACCGGCTTTTGCAGGGTGTAGCGGGTGCCGTCGGCGAAGCGGCCGTGCACCGGCGTGCTGCGGATGCGGACCGTGCCCTCGGCCTTCACGCCCTGGATGGCGGCGTTGTTGAACTGGTCACCGTAGGTCGCCTCGGGCACCACGCCATCGTGCGGCGCGGGCGTGCCGGGCACCGAGAGGCGGAACAGCAGCGCGACCGTCGGGTCGGGCTCGGGACCGAGTGTCTTTTTCCAGTCGGGCGGCGCGCCGCGGCCGTCCATCACGTGGCAGCCGGCGCAGGAGCGCGCGATGAAGTGCGGGCCCAGACCGTCGCGCGCCGTGGTGGAGGCGGGGGCCTCGACCCAGTTGCGCTTGAAGAAGGAATTGCCGATGACAAAGCGCGTGCGCTCGGCATCGTCCAGGTTGGCCAGCGGGAAAGAAAAGGAGTTTCTGCCCGTGGTGTGCACGGTGGTGGCGCCGCCGGTGAACTCGCCCAGCGGGTCCGGGTCGGCGTCGGCGGCGGCGGGTCCGACCAGGACCCACGCCGCCGCACCGATGGCAGCGGCCCCCATGGCTGGCGCGAAGCGCGTGGCTTTGGGAAGGAAGTTCATGAAGGATCAAGGCTCCACGAGGGTCAGCTTGGCGATGCCGACGGCGGACGCGGATTCCACCAGCAGCTTGGACTGCGACACCAGGCTGGCGATGGTCTTCTCGATGGCCGGGCGGCCGGCCGAGCCCTTGACGATGGCGCGGTCGAACGGCGCGGGAATGGCCTCGGCGCCCTTCACAGAGTCGGCGATCTGGGCGGTGGTCTTCTCGGCCAGGGCCGGGTTCTTCGCGGCCACCAGGTCGCGCACGCCCGGGCCCTTGAGCACGCTGCCGTCGCGGCGCGTGTACTCGCCGGTCCACACGTTCTGGATGCCCTTGGCGTTGCTCACCACTTCGCGGTGGGTGTTGTCGGAGAAGCAGGAGTGCTCGTCTTCCTGGTCCTGCGAGTTCAGGGCCACTTCCATGCGCTCGCCCGAGAGTTCACCGCGCGAGAGCGAGCCCAGGCCGACGATGATCTTGCGCACCGACTCCTTGCCGCCCTTCTCGAACTTCGCGCGGTAGTTCTTGGCGTTGGGTTCCCAGGCCTTGACCAGGGCCGACAGGTCGTCGATCAGCAGCTCGGTGGCCACGGTCAGGTACTGCCCGCGGCGCTCGGCGTTCTGGCCCTTGCCCACCACATAGTCCTCGAACGAGCGGTTGCCCGGGCCGGTCTCGCTCTGGTCCTGGCCCCACAGCAGGAACTCGATGGCGTGCCAGCCGGCGCTGATGTTCTCCTCGCCGCCGCGTTCGTTGGCCTTGGCCAGTGCCGCCTTGGTGATCTTGAACTTGGCGTTGTTGACCATGCCGGCGCCGGGCTTGCCGGTCACGTAGTCCACATAGGCCTCGTCCAGCGGCCAGGCGTTGATCTGACCCTCGGGGCCCTTGTCGTCGTCGATCGGGCCGCCGTAGAAGCGGAAGGCTTCCGTCTGGCCGTAGAACTCGCGGGCATGAAGCCAGGCCTTGCGGGCCTTGGTCAGACCGTCGGCCGAGGGCGCCTTGGTGAACTCGGCGATGGCGGCCTGCAGGTCCTTGGCGGCGGCCAGGGTGTCGGCGTAGTTGGCGTGCACCAGGGCGGCGTAGTGGGCGGCCACGGCCTTGTGGTCGACGGCTGCGGCCGCCGCGGCCGCGGGTGCGGCGGTCTGGGCGTGGGCCGGCAGCGAGGCGGCGGTCAGGGAAGCCAGGGCCAGCACGGCGGCGGCGACGGTGTGCAGTTTCATCGGTGGTTGCTCCTGAGAAAATAAATGAGAATGATTCTAGTTTTAAAAACTTAAGATTCGTTGACGCCATTCACCGGATGTCGACCGGGCCTGGTGAGGATTGTTCGCGGCGCGAGGATCTGAAAGGCTCGGCAGAGGCCCAGGGGCGCAGCCAGTGCGTCCGCCAGGCCAGCAACTGACCCACGCCCAGCGCGCTGCCGGCCAGCAGCATGGTCCACACCAGCACCGCCATCGACGGCCGGTCGGCCGACAGGCAGGCCAGCAGCGAGAGCAGCAAGGCGGCTGCGCCCAGGGCCCGCAGCCGCCGGCGCGTGCCTCGGACCTCGTCGGCGTGCCGGTGCATCACCTGGCCCCAGTGCACCTCCATCGCCAGCGCGAGCCAGGCCATGCCGCTGAAGCTCAGCGCCGCGGCCAGCAGCAGCCACAAGGTTTCAGACATGGGCCACCTCCGCCACCGCATCGCTGCCCGCCGGGGCGGTTGTCGCGCGAGGCGCAGCCTGCTCGCGCCGGGCCAGCTGGCGCGCCGCCCAGCCGGCGATGGCCGCGCTGGCCAGCAGGCTCAGGTCCACGCCGGCCACGGCCCAGTAGGTCTCGGTGAACACGGTCCTGACCAGGTGGTCGCCAGTGGTGACGGCGTTGAGCGCCACGGCCGCCACGGCCAGCGCCGCGATGGCCCAGCACTGTTCGCGCCAGGCCGGGTTCATGCGGGCCTGCGCCACCGGGGCGCTGCGCACCAGGGCGTGCGCCAGGGCCAGCGCCCAGACGGCGAAGAAGACCGCCTTTTCCCAGTCGCCCTTGCCCGCCAGGTCGGGCGGCAGCAGGCGGTTGGCCACCAGCATGCCGATGGCGGCGATCACCATGCCGGTGACCGTGGTCACGGCCAGCGCATCCACCACGCGGCTGCCCTGCCCGCCAGCTTTCGCGTGCTGCTGCTTGCGCTTCTCGACGAAGAAGACGAAGCCGGTGGCGATGCAGACGCAGCCCAGCAGACCGCCCAGCACATAGAGCCAGCGCAGGAACCAGTGTTCGAAGTGCTGCAGGTGCAGGCCGGTGAGGAACTCGTTGACTTCCGAGACCGGGCTGCGCGGCGGGTCCTCGCGCAGCAGCTCGCCGGTGCTGCCTTTGAAGTGGATGCCCTCGCCCACCAGCGCCACGCGGTCGCTGCCGGCGCGGTACAGGCTCACATAGCTGTTGGCGTCGCCCACGTGGTGCACCACCAGGAAGCCCACCTCGCCCGCCATGTCGCGCGCGGCCCAGCGGCGCTTGGCCTCGGCCACCATCGTGTCCACCGAGGCCAGGGGCGCGGGCACACCGGCGGCCTCGTGGGGCAGGCCGGTCTCCTGCGCCTCCATCACCTCGTGCTGGTCGTGCAGGCCCTTGAGCTGGAACTGCGAGACCGGCAGGAAGTAGAAGGCCGCAAAGATCACCAGGCCGGTGAAGGCGAAGAAGAAGTGGAACGGCAGCGCGACCACGCCGGTCATGTTGTGCAGGTCCAGCGCGCTGCGCTGGGTGTGCTTCTTCGGCCGGAATGTGAAGAACTCGCGGAAGACCTTGCGGTGGATCACCACGCCGCTGACCAGGGCGGCCAGCATCACCAGCGCGGCCAGGCCGACCAGGAAGATGCCCAGGTTCTTCCACGACCAGTTCAGGCTGTAGTGCATGGGATAGAACCAGTCGCTGCCGATCTTGAGCTGGTCGGCGCGCACCACGGCGCCGCTGCGCGGGTCGATGGTGGTCTCACCATGGATGTGGTTGTGGCCGTCCGGGTCTTTGGCCAGCGGCACCTTGAAGCCGATGCCCATGCGCAGCACCGGGTCGCGGTGCGTGGTGTAAGCCCAGTACTCGTCGGCCGGCAACGCCAGGCGCGGCGTCATCGGGCCTTTGGCCGGGTCGTGCAGCGTGGCCATGTTGGCCGCGTAGTCGGCGGCGTCGGGTTCGATCTTCCTGAACGCCGGCAGCAGCAGTTCATCGAAAGAGGGCATGGGCTGCGGGTCGAAGCGCGTCTCGGGAATGGCCCAGCGGTCGATCTCGCGGTCGAACACCGAGAGGGAGCCGAAGAAGAACACCACGATCAGCACGAAGCCGATCACCAGGCCGAACCAGGTGTGCAGCCAGGCCATGGACTGCCGGAAGTTCTGGAACATGGGGGTTTCCTTTCAGGACAGGATCGCGCGCTGGATCGCCCAGGCGGCGGTGAACAGCAGGGCCGCGCCCCCGGCCAGCACGGCCCAGACGCGGGCGATGCTGGCGGCGGCGAAGCTCCAGAGGAACAGGCCCAGGAACACCAGGAAGGCGAGCATGAGCACGCCCATCTCGGCGTCGTGGTACGCCACCCCCAGGCCCGTCAGCGCGGCCACGCCGGCGGCCGCAAAGCCCCAGGTGAAGGCGTAGGCGCCGAAGATGCCGGCGGTCACACGGGCGGTGATCGCCGGCCAGCGAAGCGAGTTGTGGGGATGTGCCATGGTGGGGGTGTGCAGAGGATGGGAGGAGGCGGAGCCACTCAGAAGCGATGCTTGAGCGCGAGGGTGAACTTGCGCGGTTCTCCCTGCGTGTAGCCGCTCCAGGAGCTGTCGTAGAAGACCTTGTCCAGCAGGTTGCTGATGTTCAGTTGCACGGACGTGCGCGGGGTCAGGGCATAGGCCGCCATGACATCCACGAGTGCGTGGGCGGGCTGGCCGACCCGCTCTTCCAGACCGGTGACCGGGTGGGTGGCCGTGACCGGAGGCCTGCTTTCCCACACCAGACCACCGCCCAGGCTCAGCTTCTGCAGGGCACCGCCGAGGGTGTGCCGGGTGAACAGTTTGAGTTGCTGGCGCGGGTGCTCGGTCACCACATGGGCGCCCTGTGCGTCGCGGGCGCTGAACTGGGTCCAGCCAGCGCCGAGTTGCCAGCCGGGGGCCACTTCGCCCGACACCTCCAGTTCGACACCCTGCGACTCGACCCCCTGCGCAGCGCGCGAGGCCACGGTCGCGGTGCCCGGTACGAAGTAGCCCGCATCGGGCGTGGCGAGGTTGTCCTGGTCGGTGCGGAACACGGCGGCCGAGGCGTTGAGCCTGCCGTTGAAGAACTCGCCCTTGATCCCGATTTCCGAGCTGTCGCCTTCCAGCGGGTCGAGGTACTGGCCGCGGCGGTCCTTCTCGGTCTGGGGCTTGAAGATGGTGGTGTGGCTGGCGTAGACCGACAGGTGGTCGTTCAGGTCGAAGACCACGCCGGCGTAGGGCGTGAAGACGCTGCTGTGCCGCAGGGTGTAGGCCTCCGCGGTCCATGCGCCGACCTCACCCTGGCGTTTCCATTGGCTCACGCGCCCGCCCACGATGAACTTCAGCGCGTCGGTGATCTGCAGGCGCGACGCCGCATAGGCACCGGTCTGGGTGGTGGTGTCCCGGCTGGCCAGGTAGAACGGCGACATGGCCGGTTCGGGGTAGCTGCCGTCCCATTCGTTGAAGTTGCCCACCTCGGGCAGGCCCGAGAGGGCGTCGCGGTTGTCCCAGCCGTCCTTGAGCTGGCTGTGCATCGCGCCAACGCTGAGTTCGTGTTCCCGTCCGCCCAGGCGGAAGGGACCGCTGGCCGAGACACTGGCGTGGTTCTGCGTGGGCTCGGCGTGGTAGTGGTAGGGATAGGCGGACATGCCCAGGCCGGTGGACCGGTCGGGTGTGCCCATCACCCACAGCAATTTGGAGTCTTCCACCTGCTTGCGGTGGGCGAGGTCGGTGCGCACGCGCCAGCGGTTGGCCAGCCGGTGTTCCAGGCTGGCGAAGGCCGTGGTCTCTTCGGTGTCCCACTGGTTCCAGCGCGTGGCGGTGGTCTTGGAGCGGTCCCATTGGGTGCGCCCACCGTCGGCGTACCAGTAGGTCAGTCCCCCCCAGTAGACGCCGTTGCGCTGGCGGGTCTCGTGGCTCGCGCCCACGCTCACGCGCGTGCCGGGGGCCAGATCGGCGTCCACCACGCCGTAGAACACGCTGCCCCGGGTGTTCTCCAGGTCGATGAAGGCGTCCTGGGCGTCGGCGCTCAGCACCACGCGCCCGCGCACCGACGCGTCGCTGTTCAGCGGCGTGCTCAGGTCCAGGGTGCCGGCGCGGTGGTTCCAGCTGCCGAGCTCCGTTTCCACCGTGGCCGTGAAGGTCTTGCTGGTGGCGTGTTTGCGCACCAGGTTGATGGCCGCGGACGGGTCGCCCGCGCCGTTCAGCAGTCCGGTGGCGCCGCGCACCACCTCGATCCGGTCGAAGGGCGCGGTGCTGATGGTCTCGGCGCCGATGTTGCCGGTGAACATGGGCACGCCATCGAACTGGTAGTTGGAGATGAGGAAGCCGCGCGCCGACAGGCCGTTGCGCCCGCGGTCCATGCTCTTGAGCGAGACACCGGGGGTGGCGCGCAGCGCGTCCTCGACCGTGTCCATCGCCTGGTCCTGCATGCGCTCGCTGGTCACCACGCTCACCGACTGCGGCGTGTCGCGGATCGAGAGTGGCAGGCCGGTGGCGGTCGACGTGGCTTCCGTCGTGTAGGACCCCGAACCCTCCGAGGTGGCGTCGGGTGTTCGCTGGGCCTTGACGGTGACGGGCGCGAGCGTGGCTTCTTCGGTGGGCTGGGCCAGGGCCTGGGCCGGCAGGGTCTGCAGACAGGCGGCGGACAGCGCCGCGCAGAGGGACGTGAGGGGGTGGTGCATGGCGGATCGGGACGGCGTGGGTGGACGAGGCGGGGCGTGTGGCTTCAGTACGCCCAGTTCAGCGTCACCGAGGCGCTGCGCGGCTCGCCGTAGTAGTTCTGGTCCCACAGCAGGCTGTTGAGGTACTTCTCGTCCGTGGTGTTGCGCAGGTTGGCCGTCAGGCTCCAGTGTTTGCTGAAGCGGTAGCGCGCCATCAGGTCCAGCAGGGCGTAGGCGTCCTGGGCCGAGGTGATGCCGCCGCCCTGGTCGCGCGAAATCGCGCTCTGCCACTTCAGGCTGGCGCCCAGCTCCAGGCCGGGCACGGCGTCGATGGCGACCGTGGTCGACAGGCGCAGGGTCTGGCGCGGCACGAAGGTGCGCACGTTCTGGCCGTCCTCGCCCTTGATGCGGTTCTGCGCGTAGCCTGCGCTCAGCTGCCAGCCCGGGGCCACGGTGCCGGCGATCTCGGCCTCGAAGCCGCGGGCGGTGGCGTCGACCCCGCGGTAGTAGGAGATGCCGTTGGCAAAACCGGCGTACTCGGCGGTGTTGTCCTGCTGGGTGCGGAAGACGGCGAGGCTGGCGTTCAGGCGCTTGTCGCTCGATTCGAACTTCAGGCCCAGTTCGCCGGTGCGGCCCTCCACCGGGTCGAGCACCGCGCCGCTGGCGTCCAGCTCGATCTGCGGGTTGAAGATGCTGGCGGCGCTGCCGTAGACCGAGACGTTCGGATGGACGTCGTAGACCAGGCCGGCAAAGGGCTGGGTCTTGCTGGCGCGGTAGTTGTGGTCGACGCCGTACTGCACGCCCGCGCTGCTGGCGCGCGTGAGGTTCAGCCCGGCGATCAGCTTGAGGCTGTCCGAGAGGCTGAACTTGCCGGCGCTGTAGACCGTGCGGCGCTTGTCGACGCGGTTGCCGAAGGCCGAGACGCCCTGGTCGAAGTCGGGCATCGCGAAGCTGCCGTCCAGCACCTGCTGCAGCGTCAGCGCCTGGCCCAGGTCGTCGTAGCTCGACGCCATGTCGACCTTGTTGCGGCCGGCCGAGGCGCCGAACACCGCTTCGTGCCGGCGGCCGCCGAGCTGGAACGGCCCCTTGAACTGCAGGTCGGCGAGGGTCTGGCGCTCCTGGTGGTCGTAGGTCGAGGGCCAGCTGAACAGGCCGGCGCCGGTCGCGCGGTCGGGCGTGCCATAGATGTAGAGCATGGCGGTGTCCGAGCTGATGCGGCGCTGGTTGAGCGTGGCCTTGGCGCTCCAGCCGTTGCCCAGGTCGTGCAGCAGCTCGGCGAAGCTGCGGCCGTCGTCGGTGTCCCAGCGGGCCCAGGCGGGCGCCGAGCTGGCCGAGCGGTCGTAGTCGATGGCCGAACCGTCGCTGTAGTACAGCGGCAGCGCGCCCCACATCAGGCCCTGGGGCCGGTTGTTCTGCTGGGCGTGGCCCAGGGTCAGCACGGTGGACGGACCCAGGTCGGCCTCGATCACCCCCGAGGCCACCTGCTTGCGGGCGTGGTAACGGTCGAGGTAGGAGTTCTTGTCCTCATCGGCCACGATCACGCGGCCGCGCAGGCTGCCGCTGGCGTTCAGCGGGCCGGCCACATCGGCGTCGACCCGGCGCAGGTTCCACGAGCCCAGGGTCAGGCCGGCGCTGGCCTGCAGCTTCGCGGTCGGGCGCTTGCGCACGAAGTTGACCGTGGCCGAAGGGTTGCCGGTGGACGAGAGCAGGCCGTTGGCGCCGCGCAGCACCTCCACGCGGTCGTAGATCGCGGTGTCCATGTCGCCGTTGAGCAGGCCCGAGGCGAAGGGCAGGCCGATGCCGTCCTCCTGGAAGTTGGTGATGTCGAAGCCGCGGGCGGAAAAGTAGGTGCGGTCGGTCTCGACCTTCTCGACCTGCACGCCGGTCACCCCGGACAGCAGGGTGCGCACCTCGTTGAGGCCGAAGGCCTGCATCTGGGCCTGCGAGGTCACGCTGATGGACTGGGGCGTCTCGCGCAGGCGCAGGTCCAGGCCGGTGGCCGAGCTGGACACCGACGCGCCGAAGGCCGGCGACTGTTCGGTGGGTGCGGCGCTGGCGCTGTCGCGCACGACCACCGTGCCCAGCATGGGCTCAGGCGCGGCGGGTGCCGTCTGGGCCAGGGCGGACGGGGTCAGTCCGAACAGGACCGAACTGGCGAGGGCGATGCGGGAAGCGAGGGCGAGCGGGCTGAGCGCTGCCGGGGCAGACAGGTGGGTGTTCATGGGTCAAGAGACAGCAGTTCCGTCGTACGACGGGGGTCATTGGCTGGCTCTTGACGGCGCGCGGCGGGAGGCGCGCCCGTGGCTGGCTGGTCTTAAATGATAACCATTATCAATAAATGCCTCAAGACGTTGCCCTCGCCGCCCGTCCGCAGACCGGGCACTGCCGCGTCAGGCCACTGCCCGCACCTGGACCTTGGTGAACAGCCGCCGCACGTCGTCCGGCCGTGCGAGCCCGGTGCCGGCGGTCAGCAGTGCGGCCGAGCCGGCGGCCACGCCCCAGGCGAAGGCCTGATCCATCGGCATGCCGTGCTGCCAGGCCCAGACCAGGCCGGCGACGAAGCTGTCGCCCGCGCCCACCGCGCTGGCCACCGGCATGTCCAGTGGCGGTGCGAACCACATCGCCTCGCGCGTGACCAGCAGCGCGCCCAGGTGGCCCAGGGTCAGCGCCACGATCTCGCTCCGGCCGTCCAGCACCAGCTGGCGCGCCGCGGCTTGCCACTGGGCCGGCGTCTCCAGCGTCTGGCCGCTGAGCTCGGCCAGCTCCTTGAGGTTGGGCTTGAACAGGAACACACCCTCGGCCAGCGCCGCCGCCAGCGCCGGCCCGGAGGCGTCGAGCACCAGCCTGGCGCCGCGCTGGTGGCACAGGCGCGCGACGCGGGCGTAGAAGTCGGCGGGCACGCCCGGCGGCAGGCTGCCGCTGGCGACCACCAGGTCAGGGAAGTCGCTCAGGCTTTCGAGGTGCTGCAGGCAGGCCATCCATTCGGCCTCGCTCAGGTGCGGGCCGGGCATGACGAAGCGGAACTCGGCGCCGGTGCTGTGCTCGTGCACGGTGAAGCTCACGCGGGTTTCGTCGGCAATAGGCAGGAACACGCTGTCCAGGCCCTCGTCGCGCATGCGCTTCTCCAGCCACTGCCCCGGGGAGCCGCCGGTCGGGCACAGCGCCACGCAGCGCCCGCCCAGGCGGGTGAGCACGCGCGCCACGTTGACGCCGCCGCCGCCCGCGTCGTGCAGCGTGTCGCCGCAGCGCAGCTTGTGCGTGGGCACGACGGATTCGGTCTCGGTCGCGAGGTCGACCGAGGGGTTCATGGTCAGGCAGAGGATGCGGGGCGGGGTGTTCATGCGGCGGTTGTACCGCATGCGCCGCCCGGCGGCTTTGCCCGGCCTCAACGGATGTGTTTGGCCCGCTTGGCGAGAAAGGCCTGCGCCACGGTCATGCCGCGCCGGCCGGGGCGCACCACGATGTCCTGTCCGGCCTGCACCGTGCCCGGCTGCGCCACGGCCAGGTACCAGCCGCAGTTGCAGGCGTCCACCATGAGGCGCCCTGCGTCGGGCAGACCGGCTACGGCATTGAACTTCGAGCAGGGTTCGCGCGGCGCGGTGACGCGCAGCACCAGATCGCCGATGACCCATTCGTCGCCGATCCACACCTCGCTCTCGCGCAGGCCCTCCACGCTCAGGTTCTCGCCGACGAAGCCGAACGGCAGCGGTTCGTCGAACATCGACACGCCGCGTTCGCGCCGCAGGCGCTGCCAGGTCGGCAGGTGCTCCACCGGGTAGGCGTAGACCGCCTTGTCCAGGCCGCCGTGGTAGGCCGGGTCCGCCTGTTCGTCACCGGCCAGGCCCAGCGGTCCGACCGCCACCGCGCCGCCCACCGGCGTCTTGCCGATGGCCGACAGCACACGCCGGTCACCCACCATCAGGGGGCGGACCACGCCGGTCTGGACGCTGACGATCCGCGTCACCTCAGCCGCGCATCAGCGCTTCGATCTCTTCGGCCTTGACCGGCACATCGCGCGTGATCAGCTCGCAGCCGCTGTCGGTGACGATGGCGTCGTCCTCGATGCGGATGCCGATGTTCCAGAACGCCTCCGGCACGCCTTCGCCCGGGCGCACGTACAGGCCGGGCTCGATGGTCAGCGCCATGCCCGGGCGCAGGATGCGGCTGGGGCGGTCCTTGATGACTTCGCCCGAGAGCGGGTCCTTGCGTTCGTTCACCGTACCCACTTCCGACGGTTCGACGTAGCTCCCGCAGTCGTGCACGTCCATGCCCAGCCAGTGGCCGGTGCGGTGCATGTAGAACGGGAAGTAACTGCGGTTGGCGATCACGTCCTGTGCGCTGCCGACCTTGTTCTTGTCCAGCAGGCCCACGTCGAGCAGGCCCTGCGCCAGCACGGCCACCGTGGCTTCGTGCGGGTCGGTGAAGCGGTTGCCGGGTTTTGTCGCGGCCACGGCCGCGTCCTGCGAGGCCAGCACCAGGTCGTAGAGCGTGCGCTGCGGGCCGGTGAACTTGCCGTTCGCGGGGAAGGTGCGCGTGATGTCGCTGGCGTAGCCGTCCAGCTCGCAGCCGGCGTCGATCAGCACCAGCTCGCCGTCGCGGATGGGCGCGGCGTCGGCGCGGTAGTGCAGCACGCAGGCGTTGGCCCCGGCGGCGACGATGCTGCCGTAGGCCGGGTACTGCGAGCCGTGCTGGCGGAACTCGTGCAGCAGCTCGGCGTCCAGGTGGTACTCGCGCACGTCCTGCCCGGCGCGCAGCATGGCGGCGCTCCTCTGCATGGCGCGAATGTGGGCGCGTGCGCTGATCTGCGCCGCGCGCCGCATCACGGCCTGCTCGTGCGCGTCCTTGATCAGGCGCATCTCGTCCAGCGGGCCGCACAGGTCGCGCTGCTGTTCGGGGCACAGCGCGCCGTAGCGCACGCGGGCGCGCACGGGTTCGAGCCAGCCGTTGATGCGGCCGTCCAGCCCCTTGTGGGTGGCGAACGGGTACCAGACCACGCTGCGGTTTTCCAGAAGCTTCGGCAGGCGCTGGTCCAGCTCGCTCACGGGGAAGGCGGCTTGCACGCCCAGCGCGTCGGGCGCGGCGGCCGGGCCCAGGCGGATGCCGTCCCAGATCTCGCGCTCGGCGTCTTTCGGGTTGCAGAACAGCGTGGCCTCTCCCTCTGCAGTCAGCACCAGCCAGGCGTTGGGCTCGGTGAAGCCGGTCAGGTAGTAGAAGTAGCTGTCGTGCCGGAACAGGAAGTCGCTGTCGCGGTTGCGCTGCTGCTCGGGCGCGGTGGGCACGATGGCGATGCCGCCGGGGGTCAGCTGCGCGGCCAGGCGGGCGCGGCGCTGTGCGTAGAGGGTGAATGAGGTCTGGGCGTCCATCGCCGCATTGTGCGGCTTTTGTTTGCTCGCGCGCGGCGCAGGGTCAGCGGTTCAGCTCATCGAGGCGCTCGGGCGTGCCCACGTCGGTCCAGGGCCCGGTGTAGAGCTCGGCACCCACGCGCCCGGCGTCCATGGCCTTGCGCAGCAGCGGCGCCAGCGGCTCGGCTGTGCCCTGCGGGTTGCCCGGGACGGTGTCGCTCCATGGCGACTCGAACAGCTCGCGGCGGTACAGACCGATGGTGCTGTAGGTGAAGCGCTCGCCGTCGGCGGTGTTCAGCGCGCGGCCGTCGGGCGACAGACCGAAATCGCCCCGGGGGTTGTGCGGCGGGTTGGGCACCAGCCAGAGGTGGGCCAGCCGGTCGCTGGCGACGAAGCGGTCCACGCTGTCCTGGCTGAAGACGAAGTCGGGCGCGTACACGTCGCCCGCCAGCACCCAGAACACCTCGCCCAGCAGGGGCAGGGCGCGCGAGATGCCGCCCGCCGTCTCCAGGGCGTAGCCGAAGTCCTGCCCTTCGTGCGAGAACCGCAGCTCGGCGCCCGGGTGGTGCTGCGGCCAGTCGGCGAAATGCGCCGCGATCTGCTCGCCCAGCCAGCCGGTGTTGATCACCAGCCGGTCAAAGCCGCCCCGCGACAGCGCTTCCATGGCCCATTGCATCAGCGGCTGGCCGCGCAGTGGCAGCAGGGGTTTGGGGGTGATGTCGGTGAGCGGCCGCATGCGCATGCCCCGGCCGGCGGCCAGGATCATGGCGGGAATGGGCGTGTGAAGGGTGGAGGCCATGGTGGGTGCGCGTTCAGTGAACCGCCGCGCGCATTATGGTCCGCCGACGGGGGCCGATAAAATCCCTGGTTTCGGCCCGCGCCGACCCCTTCTCTCCTCCCCTTCCCTGCACCATGTCCGACGCCACCCCCAGCACCGCCTCCGCCCCAGTTTCCGCCGTGAGCGCCCAGACCCAGGCCAACGCCATCCGCGCGCTCGCCATGGACGCGGTGCAGGCCGCCAACTCCGGCCACCCCGGCGCGCCCATGGGCATGGCCGACATGGCCGTCGCGCTGTGGGGCCGCCACCTGCGCCACAACCCGGCCAACCCGGCCTGGGCCAACCGCGACCGCTTCGTGCTGTCCAACGGCCACGGCTCCATGCTGATCTACGCGGTGCTGCACCTGACGGGCTACAAGCTGCCCATCGGCGAACTCAAGAACTTCCGCCAGCTGGGCAGCAAGACCGCCGGCCACCCCGAAGTCGGCCACACGCCCGGCGTCGAGACGACTACCGGCCCGCTGGGCCAGGGCATCACCAATGCGGTGGGCATGGCGCTGGCCGAGAAGCTGTTGGCCAGCGAATTCAACCGTGAAGGCCATGCCATCGTCGACCACCACACCTACGTGTTCCTGGGCGACGGCTGCCTGATGGAAGGCATCAGCCACGAGGCCGTGGCCCTGGCCGGCGCCTGGAAGCTCAACAAGCTGGTCGCGCTGTACGACGACAACGGCATCTCCATCGACGGCCAGGTCGCGCCCTGGTTCATCGACGACACCCCGAAGCGTTTTGAAGCCTGCGGCTGGAACGTGATCCGCGCCGTCGACGGCCACGACGCCGACGCCGTGAGCGCCGCGATTGCCGCCGCCAAGAACAGCGCCGACAAGCCGACGCTGATCTGCTGCAAGACCAGCATTGGCAAGGGCAGCCCGAACCGCGCCAACACCGCCAAGGCCCACGGCGAGCCGCTGGGCGCCGAAGAAATCAAGCTCACCCGCGAAGCGCTGGGCTGGAGCCACGAGCCCTTCAAGATCCCCAAGGACGTGTACGCCGCCTGGGACGCCAAGGAGGCTGGCAAGGCCTTTGAGGCCGCCTGGAACGAACAGTTCGCCGCCTACAAGGCCGCCTTCCCCGAGCTGGCCAAGGAGTTCACTCGCCGCATGAAGGGCGAGCTGCCCAAGTCCTTCAACCAGGTCGCTGTCAACGCCGCCGTCGAAGCCCACACCAAGGCCGAGACCGTGGCCAGCCGCAAGGCCAGCCAGATCGCTCTGGAGCACTTCACCGCGGCCCTGCCCGAACTGCTGGGCGGTTCGGCCGACCTGACCGGTTCCAACCTGACCAACACCAAGTCCACGCCCAACCTGCGCGTGGACCTGGCCGGCAACGTCGTGAAGAACGAGGCTGGCGTGGGCGGCCGCCACATCAACTACGGCGTGCGCGAGTTCGGCATGGCCGCGATCATGAACGGCGTCGCCCTGCACGGTGGCTTCATCCCCTACGGCGGCACCTTCCTGACCTTCTCCGACTACAGCCGCAACGCCATCCGCATGGCCGCGCTGATGAAGCAGCGCGTGGTCCACGTGTTCACGCACGACTCCATCGGCCTGGGCGAAGACGGCCCGACCCACCAGTCCATCGAACACGTCGCCAGCCTGCGCCTGATCCCGGGCCTGGACGTCTGGCGCCCGGCCGACACGGCCGAAACCGCTGTGGCCTGGGCCGTGGCCCTGCAGACGGCCAACCGCCCCAGCGCCCTGTGCCTGTCGCGCCAGAACCTGCCGTATGCGCCCAAGGCCGACCTGGCCGACATCAGCAAGGGCGGCTACGTGCTGTCCGAGCCCGCCGACGTGGGCCTGAAGAAGAAGACCCAGGCCGTGATCATCGCCACCGGTTCCGAAGTGCAGCTGGCGCTCAAGGCCCAGGAAGCCCTGGCCAAGGAACACAAGATCGCCGTGCGCGTGGTCTCGGTGCCCAGCACCAGTGTGTTCGACCGCCAGAGCGCCGACTACAAGGCCGCCGTGCTGCCCAAGGGGCTGCCGCGCGTCGCCGTCGAGATGGGTGCCACCGACGGCTGGTGGAAGTACGGCGTGTCGGCCGTGGTCGGCATCGACACCTACGGCGAATCGGCCCCGGCGCCGGTGCTGTTCAAGCACTTCGGCTTCACCCCCGAGAACGTGGCCGACACGGTGCGCGCCGTGCTCGCCAAATAAGGTTTCCCTTTCTTTTTTCATCCATCACAGGAGCTGAGGACATGGCTATCAAAGTCGGTATCAACGGTTTCGGCCGCATCGGTCGCAACGTGCTGCGCAGCGCGATCCAGAACTTCCCGGACATCGAGATCGTGGCCATCAACGATCTGCTCGAGCCCGACTACCTGGCCTACATGCTCCAGTACGACAGCGTGCACGGCCGCTTCAAGGGCACCGTCAAGGTCGAAGGCGGCAACATCGTCGTCAACGGCAAGACCATCCGCCTGACGCAAGAGCGTGACCCCGCCAACCTGAAGTGGGCCGACGTTGGCGCCGACGTGGTCATTGAATCCACCGGCCTGTTCCTGGACAAGGTCACCGCCCAGAAGCACCTGGACGCGGGCGCCAAGAAGGTCATCCTGTCCGCTCCCTCCAAAGACGACACCCCCATGTTCGTCTACGGCGTGAACGACAAGACCTACGCCGGCCAGGCCATCATCTCCAACGCTTCGTGCACGACCAACTGCCTGGCCCCTGTGGCCAAGGTGCTGAACGACAAGTGGGGCATCAAGCGCGGCCTGATGACGACGGTGCACGCGGCGACCGCCACGCAGAAGACGGTGGACGGCCCGTCCAACAAGGACTGGCGCGGTGGTCGCGGCATCCTGGAAAACATCATCCCGTCCTCCACCGGCGCTGCCAAGGCCGTGGGCGTGGTGATCCCCGAGCTGAACAAGAAACTGACCGGCATGTCCTTCCGCGTGCCGACCTCCGACGTGTCGGTGGTGGACCTGACCGTTGAACTCAACAGCGAAGCCACCTACGAAGAGATCTGCGCCGAAATGAAGGCCCAGAGCGAAGGCGCACTCAAGGGCGTGCTGGGCTACACCACCGACAAGGTCGTGGCCACCGACTTCCGCGGCGAGACCTGCACCTCGGTGTTCGACGCCGACGCCGGCATCGCGCTGGACAAGACCTTCGTGAAGGTCGTGAGCTGGTACGACAACGAGTGGGGCTACTCGAACAAGTGCCTGGAAATGGTCCGCGTCGTGAGCAAATAAGCTCCCCCCTGCGCCGCTTCGCGGCTTCCCCCCGGAGAGGGGACGCACCCTGTGGCCCGGCAAAGCCGGTTCCACGGGTGCCCTGGACTCAAAAAGCCGCTGTGGAAACAGCGGCTTTTTTCATTCGCACGGCTGGAGCTTCTTGCCGGCCAGGGGCTCGCTCAGGCTTTCGATCGATGTGCGCTGCTCGTCGGTAATGGCGGGCAGGCGCAGGGTCCACGAAACGCTCTCGGGGCGCTCCAGGGCGGCGCGTGCGGTGCGCACGCCCTTCCTGGCGACGTCCTTGAGCGCCTGCTGCACCGACTCCTCGCTGGAGAAAGTGCCCAGCGCCAGGCCCGGCCCGGCCGACGGCAGGTTGACCTCGCGGAACTCGATCTTGAGCTCGCGCAGCTCGCCCTTCTTCTTCGCCATCTGCTCGTCGTTGTAGCGGCCCATGTAGACGATCCAGCGGCCGGAGGACTTGGCCTCGCTGAACTGCCAGAGCGCTTCGTTCAGGCCGGTGCTGGCCAGCGCAGCGCGCAGCGCGTCGGCCTGAGGCGCCGTGAAGCCGCTGGCCTGCCAGCAGGACGTGGCGGGTGCGACCTCGGGCGAGCTGGGGGTTGCGTCGGTGGCCTGCGCCACGTCTTCCGCTTCTGCGCGAGGGCCATTGAGCAGGCGCAGCGTGCCCGGTTCGATCTGCGCGTTCAGCCGTTCCGGTTCGCTCTGCTGGACGGGCGCCAGGCCCAGCCCCGCCAGGAAACCCTGGGTCCAGGCGAAGTAGACCGCGTTGGCCAGCAGCAGGGCGATGGCGACGAGTCTCAGCATGGGCGCACGCTCACTTCCGCGCTGTGCACGGTGCGCAGCCCCTGCGCCGTCCGCACGCGCAGGGCGCCCTGCGCGTCGACACCCTCGGCGGTGCCCTCCGTGCCGTCGGTCAGCCGCACGGCGCGGCCCAGCAGGGCGTCGCGCAGCGCGAAGCGGTTCGCAAAGGGGGCGAACCCGTCCGCGCCGAAGCGCAGCACGTCGCGCACCAGCGCGGGCGCAACCAGGGCCAGGGTCTCGCCGGCGGTCACACCCATGCGCACCTCGGCCAGCCCGGCCGGCGGCATGGCCGCCACCGCACCGGGCGTGGCCAGCGACTGCACCGCTGCCGTGTCCGGGCGCGCGATGTTGATGCCCACGCCCACGACGACGGTGCGCGGCGCCGAGGCACCGTCACCGGTGCCCGCGGTCTCGACCAGGATGCCGCCCAGCTTGCGCTGCTGCAGCCAGAGGTCGTTGGGCCACTTCAGCTGCACGTCCGGATGCAGGCTCTCGGCCAGGCTCACGCCCACCGCCAGCGACAGGCCCGACCAGTCGGCCGGCGCCAGCGGCAGCGCCAGCGAGAAGGTCAGCGACTGACCCGCCCGGCTGTGCCAGCCCTTGCCCATGCGGCCCCGGCCAGCCGTCTGTTCCTCGGCCGCCAGCAGTACCGGCTCCACCAGCCCGTCGCGGGCGCGGCGCATCAGTTCGCTGCTGGTCGAGTCGATGCGGGGCAGCACCTCGACGGTGAAGGTCGGCAGGTCGGCGACGACCGACTGCCAGACGGATTCGGCGTGGGCGAGCAGGTCGGTCATCCGAGCTTCGTGGCGCGGCCGCCGCGTTTGGGGGCCAGCAGCGTGCCGCGGCAGTTTTTCGAGCCGCACCAGCAGGGGTACTGCTTCTTGAGGGCTGGCGTGTAGGGCTCGTCGATCACCAGGCCGTAGTCGTAGAACAGCTCTTCGCCGGCCTTGATGTTGCGCTTGGCGCGGATGAAGACCCGGCCCTCGTCGGTCTCGGCCTCGCAGTTGGGGTCGCAGCTGTGGTTGATCCAGCGTGAGGAGTTGCCGCCGTACTTGGCGTCGATGACGTGGTCCTCGTCGATGTGGAAATAGAAGGTGTGGTTGGGGTCCTTCGGATCGTGCGGGTGGCGGCGCAGCGCCTCGTCCCAGCTGATGACCTCGCCCACGTACTCGATGACGGTTTCGCCTTCGGCCAGATCGACCAGGGCGTACACCCCCTTGCCGTGAACGCCCGAGCGGCGGGTCTGGATGCGGCGTGCGGGGGCGGTTTTCTTCACGATCGGGAATTTTGGTAAGGTTGTTTCATGCAGGTGCGCGCGTATGTGCGTGTGCGCCCCCGTGCGCGTGTACACGCGCGTGAAGCCCAAATTGTAGAGATGAACAAAACACTGGTCATTGCAGAGAAGCCGTCCGTGGCCCAGGACATCGTGCGCGCGCTTACCCCGGTGGCGGGCAAGTTCGACAAGCACGACGACCATTTCGAGAACGAGCAGTACGTCGTGACCTCCGCCGTCGGCCACCTGGTGGAGATCGCCGCGCCCGAGCAGTTCGACGTCAAGCGCGGCAAGTGGAGCTTCGCCCACCTGCCGGTGCTGCCGCCGTTCTTCGAGCTCAAGCCCATCGACAAGACCAAGTCGCGCCTGTCGGCCGTGGTCAGGCTGGCCAAGCGCAAGGACGTGGGCCGCCTGATCAACGCCTGCGACGCGGGCCGCGAGGGGGAGCTGATCTTCCGCCTGATCGAGCAGTACGCCGGCGGGCAGAAAAGCGGCCAGTACCAGGGCCTGGGCAAGCCGGTCCAGCGGCTGTGGCTGCAGTCCATGACGCCGCAGGCCATCCGCGACGGGTTTGAAAAGCTGCGCAGCGACGAGCAGATGCGCGGCCTGGCTGACGCAGCGCGCAGCCGCTCAGAAGCCGACTGGCTGGTGGGCATCAACGGCACCCGCGCCATGACCGCTTTCAACTCGCGCGACGGCGGCTTCTTCCTGACCACCGTCGGCCGGGTGCAGACGCCCACGCTGTCCATCGTGGTCGAGCGCGAAGAGCAGATCCGCGCCCACCGCAGCCGCGACTACTGGGAAATCCACGCCAGCTTCCTGGCCGAGGCCGGCGAGTACCCCGGCAAGTGGTTCGATCCCGCCTTCAAGAAGCCCACCGGCGACGACGCCGACGCCGACCTGCGCGCGGACCGCCTGTGGGACCACCGCGAGGCGCTGGCCATCGTCGAGGCGGTGCGCGGCAAGGCCGCCAGCGTCACCGAAGAGAGCAAGCCCACCACGCAGGCCAGCGGCCTGCTGTACGACCTGACCAGCCTGCAGCGTGAGGCCAACGGCCGTTTCGGCTTCTCGGCCAAGACCACGCTGCAGCTGGCGCAGAGCCTGTACGAGCGCCACAAGGCCCTGACCTACCCGCGGACCGATTCGCGCCACCTGCCCGAGGACTATCTGGGCACCGTGAAGCAGACCTTCGAGATGCTGGCCGACAGCGGCATGAAGCACCTGGCGCCGCACGCCCTGACGGCGCTCAACGGGAACTACATCAAGCCCAGCAAGCGCATCTTCGACAACAGCAAGGTCTCGGACCACTTCGCCATCATCCCGACGCTGCAGGCGCCCAGCGGCCTGAGCGAGGCCGAGCAGAAGCTCTACGACCTGGTGGTGCGCCGCTTCCTGGCGGTGTTCTTCCCCAGCGCCGAGTTCATGGTGACGACGCGCATCTCCAAGGTGCTGAACCACCACTTCAAGACCGAAGGCAAGGTGCTGGTCAAGCCGGGCTGGATGGCGGTCTACGGCAAGGAAGCGGCCGAAGACGTGGAAGGCGCGAAGGACGGCGACAAGGGTCAGAACCTGGTGCCGGTGCGCGAGGGCGAGACGGTGCGCACCGAGACCGTGGAGGCCAAAGGCCTGAAGACCAAGCCGCCGGCGCGCTATTCGGAAGCGACGCTGCTGGGCGCCATGGAAGGCGCGGGCAAGTTCATCGAGGACGACGAACTGCGCGAGGCCATGCAGGAGAAGGGCCTGGGCACCCCGGCCACGCGCGCAGCCATCATCGAAGGCCTGCTGAACGAGAAGTACATGCTGCGCGAAGGGCGCGAGATCATCCCCACCGCCAAGGCCTTCCAGCTCATGACCCTGCTGCGCGGCCTGGAGGTCGAGGAACTCTCGCGCCCCGAACTGACCGGCGAGTGGGAATACAAGCTGGCCCAGATGGAGCACGGCAAGCTCTCGCGCGCGGCCTTCATGGCCGAGATCGCCGCCATGACCGAGCGCATGGTGAAGAAGGCCAAGGAATACGACCGCGACACCGTGCCTGGCAACTACGCCACGCTCGAAGCGCCCTGCCCCAACTGCGGCGGCGTGGTGAAGGAAAACTACCGCCGCTACGCCTGCACCGGCGCCGACGGCAACAGCGAGGGCTGCGGCTTCTCGTTCACCAAGTCGCCCGCCGGCCGCACCTTCGAAGTGACCGAAGCCGAGGCCTTTGTGCGCGACAGGCACATCGGCCCGCTGGAAGGCTTCCGCTCCAAGGCCGGCTGGCCCTTCGTGGCCGAGATGACCCTCAAGTACAGCGACGAGGACAAAAACTGGAAGCTGGAGTTCGACTTCGGCGACGACAAGAACGCCGAAGAAACCGGCGAGCTGGTGGATTTTGCGGACCAGGAGGGCCTGGGCGCCTGCCCGGTCTGCGGCGCCCCGGTGTTCGAGCACGGGGCCAACTACGTCTGCAGCAAGGCAGTGCCCACGGCCGCCCAGCCCACGCCCAGCTGCACGTTCAAGAGCGGCAAGGTCATCCTGCAGCAGCCGGTGGCGCGCGATCAGATGAGCAAGCTGCTGGCAACGGGCAAGACCGACCTGCTGGACAAGTTCGTCTCCATGCGCACACGCCGCAGCTTCAAGGCCTTCCTCGCCTGGGACAAGGAGGCCGGCAAAGTGAACTTCGAGTTCGAGCCGCGCGAGAGCAAGTTCCCACCGCGCAAGACCGCCGGAGCTGCGGCCAAGGCCGCACCTGCCAAGAAGGCTGGCGCAGCCAAGAAGGCGCCGGCTGCGAAAAAGGCCGCCGCGCCCAAGGCCCCGCGCAAGACCACCGCCGCCACCGGCAAGCAGCCCAGCGCTGCGCTGGCCGCGGTGATCGGCGAAGGCGCGGTCTCGCGCCCCGAGGTGGTCAAGAAGCTGTGGGACTACATCAAGGCCCATGGCCTGCAGGACGCGGCCGACAAGCGCAAGGTCAACGCCGACGCCAAGCTGCGCCCGGTGTTCGGCAAGGACCAGGTCACGATGTTCGAGATCGCCGGCATCGTCGGCCAGCACCTGGTCGACTGATTCCATTCACCACAACACCAGGAGACACGGTCCATGAGCCTCCAACTCTTCTTCGCCCCAGGCGCCTGCTCGTTCGTGCCACACGCCATGCTCGAACTGGCCGGCGTGCCGTTCGAGCCGATGATGGTCAAGCTGCACAAGGGCGAGCAGCGCAGCCCCGAGTACCTCGCGATGAACCCGCGCGGCCAGGTGCCGGTGCTGGTGGACGACGGCGAGGTGATCACGCAGATCGTGGCCATCCTGCTGCACCTGGACGCGAAGTTCCCGCAGGCCGGCATCCTGCCCGCCTCGGGCGTGGCGCGCACCCGCGCGCTGTCCACACTGGCCTGGATGAACAACACGGTGCACCCGACCTTCACCCACGTGTTCATGCCGCAGAAGTTCACCGACGACGAGGGGGCGCAGAAGATCATCCGTGCCTTTGCGGCGAACAGCTACAAGGGGTTGCTCGGCGAGATCGAGGCCATGGCCGCCAAGGCCTCGCCCTGGCTGTGCGGCGAGGCGCCATGTGCGCTGGACGCCTACGCGCTGACCCTGCTGCGCTGGGGTGGCTACGCCGGCATCGACCCGACCACGCTGCCCGCGACCTGGACCCTGGTCCAGCGGTTCGCCGCGCTGCCGGCGGTGGCCCGCGTCATCGAGCGCGAGCGCCTGCAACTCAACGTCTACCAGCCCGCGGCCTGAGCGCGATCCGCGCAGCGGTGGAGCGTGGGGGCAACAACTCTATTCGTCGGGCGAACGGCGCGCGGCAAAACGGATCGACACCCGCAGCCCGCGCCGCTGGCTTTCGGCGTGTGCGTCCTCCATCATCACCAACGCCCCGTGCTGCTGGGCAATCTCGTGCACGATGGCCAGCCCCAGGCCTGAGCCATCGACGTTGGTGCCCAGGGCGCGGTAGAACGGCTGGAGCACCAGCTCGCGCTCGTTCTCCGGAATGCCCGGGCCGTTGTCCTCGACCTGCAGGATCTGTACGCCGCTGAAACGGTCGAACAGCACGCGTGCGGTCACCACGCCGCCGCGACCGCTGTAGTTGATCGCGTTGTCGACCAGGTTGCGTGTCATCTCCTGCAGCAGCGTGGGGTTGCCATCCATCAGGCAGATCTCGGGCATCTCGTCCGGGCCTTCGTAGCCCAGGTCGATGCCGTGTTCCAGCGCCCGGGGCACCGAGTCGCGCACCACGCCAGTGACCAGCTGCGCGAGGTCGATCTGCGCCGTGGGCAGGGTGCGGCCGGTGGTTTCCGCGCGGGCCAGGGCCAGCAGCTGGTTGACGGTGTGGGTGGCGCGCGTGCTGGAGTGCGCGATCTGCTGCAGCGAGCTGCGGATCTCCTGCGGGTTGGATTCCCGCTGCGCCAGTTCGGCCTGCATGCGCAGGCCGGCCAGCGGCGTCTTGAGCTGGTGCGCGGCGTCGGCCAGGAAACGCTTCTGGGTGGTGAGCGAGGCGGTCAGGCGTGTCAGCAGGTCGTTGATCGATGACACCAGCGGGGCCACCTCCTGCGGGATGAAGGACTCTTCGATCGGGCTGAGGTCGTCGGGCTTGCGGGCGCGGATCTTCTGCTCCAGGTCGGAGAGCGGGCGGATGCCGCGCACCAGCGCCAGCCACACCAGCAGCACCGCCAGCGGCAGGATCACGAACTGCGGCACCATCACGCCCTTGATGATTTCCGTGGCCAGCGTCGAGCGCTTGCCCTTGGTTTCGGCCACCTGCATCAGCACCAGCTGGCTGGGGTCGCTGTGCCGCGCTAGCCAGGTGTAGGCCACGCGGACCTCGTCGCCGCGCACCTCGTCGTCGCGCAACAGCACCCGCCCGGCGGCCGGCACGCTGGTGTCGGGTGGTGGCGGGAAATCGGCCTCGCCGCTGATCACGCCCTGCCGGGCATCCCGGAGCTGGTAGTACACCAGGTCGCTGTCATCCGCCTTGAGCAGGTCGCGCGCCTGCGGGGTCAGGTTGAAGCTGACCTTGTCGTCCTTGGTGACGACAAACTGTGTGAGTGCCTGAAGGTTGAACTCGAGCGCCCGGTCAAATGGTTTGGACGCAATGCTCTGGGCCACGAACCAGGTCAGTGCCAGCGACAGCGGCCACAGCAGCAGCAGCGGCGTGAGCATCCAGTCGAGGATCTCACCGAACAGGCTGCGCTGCTCGCGCTGGAACAGTCCGAAGGTGATCCGGTGGCTGTCCTGCTTGTGATCGGGCATGTCGGGGCAGGAGGGCGCTCAGGCGCTCAGATCTTTTCGAGGCAGTAGCCCAGCCCCCGTACGGTCGCGATGCGGATCGGGCCTTTCTCGATCTTCTTGCGCAGACGGTGGATGTAGACCTCGATGGCGTTGTTGCTTACCTCCTCGCCCCACTCGCACAGCCGCTCGACCAGTTGGTCCTTGCTGACCAGGCGGCCGGCGCGCTGCAGCAACACCTCCAGCAGGCCCAGCTCGCGTGCCGAGAGTTCGACCATCTTGCCGTCGATGGTGGCCACGCGGCCGGCCTGGTCGTACACCAGCGGGCCGTGCTTGATGGTGGAGCTGGCGCCGCCCATGCCACGGCGCGTGAGCGCGCGCACCCGGGCTTCGAGCTCCTGCAGCGAGAACGGCTTGGCCATGTAGTCGTCGGCGCCGTAGTCCAGGCCCTTGACCCGCTCATCGACGCTGTCGGCGGCGGTCAGGATCAGCACGGGCAGGGCCGAGCCGCGTGAACGCAGGCGCTTGAGCACCTCCAGGCCGTGCAGTTTGGGCAGGCCGAGATCGAGGATCAGCAAGTCGAACTCGTTGTTGGTCATCAGGGCCGCGTCGGCCTCGCTGCCATTGGCCACATGGTCGACCGCGGCACCTGCGGCCCGCAGACTGCGCAACAGACCGTCGGCCAGGACCTGGTCGTCTTCTGCAATCAGGATGCGCATGGGTGTCTCCTTACGGGTTCTGGGGTCATTGTAGGTGGCGCGCCTAGCGCGAAGCATACGCCTCCAGCCCCAGCGCGACCACGGTCGCCACCTCGGTGCCGACCTGCGCGCGGAACTCGGTTTCCGCCCGCACCACTGCCAGCCGGAAGGCCTCCAGCCAGAGCAGGCCGGTCTCGGTGAAGACGATGCGCCGCGCACGCGCGTCCAGCGGATCGGGCTCGCGCCGCACCAGGTCCCAGGCCTCGCACTGCGCCACCAGATCGCCCATGGCCTGCTTGCTCATGCCTGCGGCGGCGGCCAGTTCGGTCAGGCGCGAACCCTTGAGGGCGAGGTGGCGCGTGATGTGGATGTGGGCGGCGCCGATCTGCTCGCGTGCGGCCAGGTTGGACAGGGCCAGGGGCACATTGGCGTCGTGCGCCATCAGGAACAGCACGCGCTCGTCAAAGCGGCGCAGCGCATGACCCATGACACGGCCCAGGTGGGTGGCCCGCCAGCGGTCGTCGGCGGTCGTGGAAGCGGGTGAGACAGGCATGGCAAATGGTAAGGCAAACTGACCATTTATTGGCTTGTGAGAAGTTTATGTGGCGATACACTCCTGTTCAGACATCCAGCCTGTACATAAATCCACAGACTGATGCAAGTACCCACTCACACACAGGAGCACCGCACATGGACAACGCCACCAACACCGAAAAAGCCAAGGCCCTGCAGGCCGCGCTGGCCCAGATCGAAAAGCAGTTCGGCAAGGGCACCATCATGCGCCTGGGCGAAGGCGAGGCCATCGAGGACATCCAGGTGGTCTCCACCGGTTCGCTGGGTCTGGACATTGCTTTGGGTGTCGGCGGCCTGCCCCGTGGCCGTGTCATCGAAATCTACGGCCCGGAATCCTCGGGTAAGACCACGCTGACCTTGCAGGTGATTGCCGAGATGCAGAAACTCGGCGGCACCTGCGCCTTCGTCGATGCCGAACACGCGCTGGACATCCAGTACGCGCAGAAACTGGGCGTGCACGTGCCCGACCTGCTGATCAGTCAGCCCGACACCGGCGAACAGGCGCTGGAGATCGTGGATTCACTGGTGCGCTCTGGTGCGGTCGATCTGGTCATCATCGACTCGGTGGCGGCGCTCACGCCCAAGGCCGAAATCGAGGGCGAGATGGGCGACAGCCTGCCCGGCCTGCAGGCCCGCCTCATGAGCCAGGCCCTGCGCAAGCTCACTGCCACCATCAAGAAGACCAACTGCACGGTCATCTTCATCAACCAGATCCGCATGAAGATCGGCGTGATGTTCGGTTCGCCCGAAACCACCACCGGTGGCAACGCGCTCAAGTTCTACGCCTCCGTCCGCCTGGACATCCGCCGCACCGGCACCATCAAGAAAGGCGAGGACGCGATCGGCAACGAAACCAAGGTGAAGGTGGTGAAGAACAAGGTCTCGCCACCGTTCAAGACGGCCGAATTCGACATCCTGTTCGGCGAAGGCATCAGCCGCGAAGGCGAAATCCTTGATCTGGGCGTGCTGCACCGGGTGGTCGAGAAGTCCGGTGCCTGGTATGCCTACAACGGCGAGAAGATCGGCCAGGGTCGTGACAACGCGCGCGAGTTCCTCAAGGAGAACCCCGAGCTGCGCGTGGAGATCGAGAACAAGGTGCGCACCGAGCTGGGGGTGCCCCTGCTGCCGGTTGATGCGGGAGCCGAAGAAGCTGCCCCGGCCGTTGCCAAGGGCAAGAAGGCCAAGGCCACCGAAGCCGAGGCCGCTGAATAAGTCCTGCGGTGGGGTTCGACAAGATCTCGCTCAAGGGCCGAGCGCTGCGGCTGCTGGCCGGCCGCGAACACTCGCGCGCCGAGCTGGAGAAGAAGCTGGCACCCCACGAGCAGGAGCCTGGTGAAGTGCAGCGCGCCCTGGACGAGCTGCAGGCCAAGGGCTTCATCAGCGAACAGCGGGTGGTCGAGTCGGTGATCCACCGGCGGTCCGCCCGGCTGGGCGCAGGTCGCGTGAAGCAGGAACTGCAGGCCAAGGGCGTCAGTGCCGAGGCGGTTGCCGAGGCGGTGGACCGGCTTCGGGGCACCGAGACCGAGCGGGCCCGCGAGGTCTGGCGCAAGAAATTCGGCGAGCCCGCGGCGGACGCGGCGGGTCGTGCCAAGCAGATGCGATTCCTCGCATCGCGCGGCTTTGGCGCCGAGGCGATCCGTCGTGTGGTCCGCGGTGCGGACGACGATTGATACGGCGGGCGTTACAGCCCCAGCATGAGCTGCAGGTTCTGCACGGCCGCGCCACTGGCGCCTTTGCCGAGGTTGTCCAGGCGCGCGATGACGACGGCGTGGCGGTGCGTCTCGTTGGCGAACACGCGCAATTCGAGTTGGTTGGTGTCGTTCAGTGCGGTGGCGTCCAGCTTGCCGTCGCTGGTCGCGGGCAATACGCTGACCCAGCCGCCTTGCGCCGCGCTGGCCGCATAGTGCGCCTCCAGCGCGTCGTGCAGATCGCTGGCCTTGGGCTGACCGGGCAGGTCGTCCAGATGCAGGGGCAGCTGCACCAGCATGCCCTGGCGGAAGTTGCCGACCGCAGGAATGAAGATGGGGCGCCGGTTCAGGCCGGTGTAGCGCAGGATCTCGGGAATGTGCTTGTGCGACAGGCCCAGCGCGTAGGCCTCGTGCAGCGGGGCGTTGCCGGCCTCGTAGGCCTCGATCATGGTGCGGCCACCGCCCGAGTAACCGCTGACCGAGGGCAGCGACACCGGAAAGTCTCTGGGCAACAGGCCTGCATCGATGAGGGGGCGCAGGATCGCGATGGCTCCTGTGGCGTAGCACCCGGGGTTGGCGACGCGGTCCGCCTTCTGCACGGCCTCGCGTTGACCCGCGCTCAGTTCGGGGAAGCCGTAGATCCAGCCATCGTGACAGCGGTGTGCGGTGGAGGCATCGATGATGCGGGGTTTGCGGCCCGGCAGGCTGTCGACCATGGCGACCGACTCGATGGCCGCATCGTCGTGCAGGCACAGGATCACCAGGTCGGCTTCTGCCATGAGGGCCTTCTTGGCCTCGGGGTCCTTGCGCCGTTCGGGCGCAATGCTCAACATTTCGATGACGGGCATCTGTTGCAGACGCTCGCGTATCTGCAGGCCGGTGGTCCCGGCCTCGCCGTCGATGAAGATTCTGGTCATGGCGGCTCCTGTTGGTGTCAGTCAGGGTTCAGCGACGGGCTCGATAATTATGCATTATGTAAGCCAGCGCTTATATATTGGTGCGTCGCAACATGATACAGTCGTCGGTTGCCGTGTCCACGAGTCCGCGCACCGGCTGTGCCCTTTGGCCGGATCGAACAACCCCAGTCCGAGAGAAACCTCATGAAGATTCACGAGTACCAAGGCAAGGAAATCTTGCGTCAGTTTGGTGTGCCGGTCCCCCGCGGCATTCCCGCGTTCACGGTGCAGGAAGCCGTTGAAGCCGCGCAGAAACTCGGTGGCCCGGTCTGGGTGGTCAAGGCCCAGATCCACGCCGGTGGCCGTGGCAAGGGCGGTGGTGTGAAGGTGGCCAAGAGCATTGACGACGTCAAGGCCCGCGCCACGGATATTCTGGGCATGCAACTGGTCACGCACCAGACAGGTCCAGAAGGCCAGAAGGTCCGCCGCCTCTACATCGAAGACGGCGCCGACATCAAGAACGAACTGTACGTGTCGCTGGTCACCGACCGCGCCACGCAGAAGGTGGCCCTGATCGCGTCGAGCGAAGGCGGCATGGACATCGAGGAAGTGGCCCACTCCACGCCCGAGAAGATCATCACCGAGATGATCGATCCGCTGACCGGCATCACCGAAGCGCAGTCGCGCAAGGTGGCGACCGCCATCGGCCTGACAGGCGGCTCCGTGGACCAGGCGGTCGATCTGTTTGCCAAGATCTACAAGTGCTACATGGACACCGACGCATCGCTGGTGGAAATCAACCCGCTGAACTGCGACTCCAAGGGCAACCTGATGGCCCTGGACGCGAAGTTCAACTTCGACGCCAACGCCCTGTTCCGCCATCCCGAAATCGTGGCCTTCCGCGATCTGGACGAGGAAGATCCGGCCGAAATCGAGGCTTCCAAGTTTGACCTGGCCTACATCAGCCTGGACGGCAACATCGGCTGCCTGGTGAACGGCGCTGGCCTGGCCATGGCCACCATGGACACCATCAAGCTGTTCGGCGGCGAGCCTGCCAACTTCCTGGACGTGGGCGGCGGTGCCACCCCCGAGAAGGTCACCGAAGCCTTCAAGATCATGCTGAAGAACCCCAAGGTCAAGGGCATTCTGGTCAACATCTTCGGCGGCATCATGAAGTGCGACACCATCGCCACCGGCGTGATCACCGCTTGCAAGGCCGTGAACCTGAACGTGCCGCTGGTCGTGCGCATGAAGGGCACGAACGAAGAGCTGGGCAAGAAGATGCTGGCCGAGTCCGGCCTGCCCATCATCGCTGCAGACACCATGGCCGAAGCCGCGACCAAGATCGTTGCTGCCGTCAAGTAAGCCCGGAGAACACACATGTCGATCTACATCAACAAAGACACCAAGGTCATCACCCAGGGCATCACGGGCAAGACTGGCCAGTTCCACACCGAAAAGTGCCAGGAATACGCGAACGGCAAGAACTGCTTCGTGGCGGGCGTGAACCCCAAGAAGGCGGGCGAGTCGATCTTCAACATCCCGATCTACGCCTCCGTGAAGGAAGCTGCCCAGCAGACCGGCGCCACCGTGTCGGTGATCTACGTGCCGCCCGCAGGCGCTGCAGACGCGATCTGGGAAGCTGTGGAAGCCGACCTGGACCTGGCCATCTGCATCACCGAAGGCATCCCGGTCAAGGACATGCTGATGGTGCGCAACAAGATGAAGGCCAAGGAAGCTGCTGGTGGCAAGAAGACGCTGCTGCTGGGCCCCAACTGCCCTGGCCTGATCACGCCTGACGAGATCAAGATCGGCATCATGCCCGGTCACATCCACCGCAAGGGCCGCATCGGCGTGGTGTCCCGTTCGGGCACGCTGACATACGAAGCCGTGGCCATGCTGACCGAAGTGGGTCTGGGCCAGTCGAGCGCCGTGGGCATTGGTGGCGACCCTATCAACGGTCTGAAGCACATCGACGTGATGAAGGCGTTCAACGACGATCCGGACACCGATGCCGTGATCATGATCGGCGAAATCGGCGGTCCGGACGAAGCCGAAGCCGCCCAATGGTGCAAGGCCAACATGAAGAAACCCGTGGTGGGCTTCATCGCTGGCGTGACGGCCCCTCCCGGCAAGCGCATGGGCCATGCCGGCGCGCTGATCTCCGGCGGTGCCGACACGGCCGACGCCAAGCTCGCCATCATGGAAGAGTGTGGTTTTGTGATCACGCGCAACCCGTCCGAGCTGGGCAAGCTGCTCAAGGCACAGCTGTAATCAGCGTCAACAACGAGAGAAAAGGCCACGCGTTCGTGGCCTTTTTTTGTTCCTTTGGGGTCGATGGTTCAAAGTCTGGCATCCGGGTTTGAAGCCTAGAAAAGGCAGGTGACTGTCTTCAAAGCGTGACAAATGTCTCAGCGAGCAACGGCCGCGGAATCTGATTCAAGCTATAAAACCGGTCTACATGATCTTCGAGTATTACAGCCAGACAGATCCCGGCCTGATTCGTGAAAACAACGAAGACTCGGTCGCGCTTGATCCTGCCAATCAGGTGGTCGTTCTGGCTGATGGCATGGGTGGGTACAACGCTGGCGAGGTGGCCAGTGCCATGGCCACGGGCTTCATTCACAACGAACTGGGGCGCTGGATGACCGAGGGCGGTCACGAGGCGCATGCGCGCGAGCTCAAGCGGGCCATGGAGATCTGCGTCGACAACGCCAACCGGTCGATTTTCAATGCGGCCAATTCCAATCCGCTGTATGCGGGGATGGGCACCACGCTGGTCATGGGGGTGTTCCAGGGCGCCCGGGTCATGATTGGGCACGTGGGCGATTCGCGTTGCTACCGCCTGCGGGGCGGGACCCTTCAGCAGATCACCAGAGACCATTCGCTGCTGCAGGAGCAGATCGATGCCGGGCTGATCTCGGTGGAGCAGGCGCAATTTGCCACCCACAAGAATCTGGTGACGAGGGCGCTGGGTGTTGAAGACACCGTGCTGCTTGAAGTCAACGAGTTCCGGGTCGAGGACGGCGACATCTACCTGTTCTGTTCCGACGGTCTGAGCGACATGGTGCCCGACGAGCGCATCGCAGAGATCCTGCTGGAGGAGGCTGGGCTCGAGGCCTCGGGTCGCAGCCTGGTCGACTGCGCCAATGGCAACGGGGGTCGCGATAATATTTCGGTGATACTGGCCCAGGCCCGCGCCAAACCGGTCAAGAGGGGCCTGTTGTCGCGTATGCTGGGGCAGCCGTAAACAATTGGCATTAGTTATTAGGTTCCAGAGGAGTCGGCCATGCCGAAAATGATCGTTTCCATCGACGGCGTCGTCATCAAGGAAGTGCAGCTCACCAAGGATCGCACGACGCTGGGCCGTCGGCCGTACAACGACATCGTGATCGACAATCTGGCGGTCAGCGGCGAGCATGCCGTCATGCAGATGTCGGGTGCAGATGTGTTCCTGGAAGATCTCAACAGCACCAACGGAACGTACGTCAACGGCAAGGCGATCAAGAAGCAGCAGTTGCAGAACGGCGATACCGTCGAGATCGGCAAGTACAAGATCAAGTTCTTCCACGAAGGGGCTTCCGATCAGCAGGAAAAAACGACAGTGATCAATTCGGGTGCGGTGGTGGCATCCGAGCATTCGACGGTGGGTGAAGCCTCCATCCGGGTCATGTCGGGGGCGGCGGCTGGCCGCGAGGTGCCGCTGGTCAAGGTGGTGACCACGATCGGCAAGCCCGGTGTTGCCGTGGCGGCCATCACTCGCCGTCCGCATGGCTTCGTTGTGGCACTGGTGGAGGGGGCGGTCAAGCCCACGGTGAACGGCAAGGCGCTGACCACCGAGGCCGTGAACCTCCAGAACGGCGACATGATCGAACTGGCCGGCACCCAGATGCAGTTCGTCCAGGCCTGACGTTCTGTCTGCGGGAGTCGCCGCCTAGGCGGCCCGCTTGCCATGAAACGCCTCATGCGGGCCTTGAGCAGACATGGCCGGCGCGTGGCCGTTTCCCTGCTGCCGCTTCTGCTGGGTGTGCTGCACGTCCTGGGCCTGCTGCCTCTGGACAGTCTGCAGCGGCTCGACGACCATCTCTATGACGCGCGCCTGCGCTGGACCATGCCGGCGACCCTGGACGAGCGCGTGGTGATCGTGGATATCGATGAACAGAGCCTGGCCGAGGTGGGGCGCTGGCCCTGGCCCAGGAACCGCGTGGCGGACTTGGTGGATGCGCTGTTTGATCGCCACCAGATCGCCTTGCTCGGCATGGACACGGTGTTTGCCGAGCCGGACGGAAGTTCCGGTTTGCCCCAGCTGGAGCGACTGGCTCGCGAAGACCTGAAAGATCTTCCAGAATTTTCATCAGCGCTCACACGCCTGCGTCAGGGGCTGGATCATGACCTGCGCCTGGCCGACGCTTTGCGCGGTCGGCCGGTGGTGATGGGCTTCTACTTCAGCAACGAATCCGGCGGGCGGACATTCGGGACTTTGCCTGAGCCCGTGCTCAGGCGCGCCGACCTGCAGGGCCGCGCTCTGCAGGCCACGCAGTGGACGGGCTACGGCGCCAACCTGCCGGGTCTGGCGTCTGCTGCGCCACTGGCGGGATTCTTCAATGCCGTGCCCGGTGACGACGGAATGGTGCGCTCCCTCCCCCTGCTGGCCGAGCACGGCGGGGCGTACTACGAATCCTTGTCCCTCGCCATGTTCCGGACGATCACCGGCATGCCGACGGTCGAGCCGCGCTATCCGCCACAGCCGGCGGTGGGCGGCCGCTACGACCTGCCCCGCAGCATCGCACTGCGCAAGGAAGGCGGAACGCTGGAGATCCCGGTGGACGAACGATTGGCGGTGCTGGTGCCATTCCGCGGGCCTGGTGGTCCTCAGGGGGGATCGTTCCGCTATATCTCGGCGTCTGATGTGCTGGCCCATCGGGTGGCGCCTGATGTGCTGAAGGGCCGCATCGTGCTGCTGGGCACCACCGCCCCCGGTCTGCTGGACCTGCGCGCCACACCTGTGGGCGAGGCCTATCCCGGCGTCGAAACCCATGCCAACGTGCTGACGGCACTGATGGACGGGCGCATGGTCGCACGGCCCGACTACGCCGCCGGCTACGAGCTGGCCGTGCTGTTGCTGGCCGGCATGGTGCTGGCGTTCGGGCTGCCTCTGGTGGGCGCTGCCGGTGCCGTAGGCCTGAGCCTGGCGGTATTCGCCGCCGTGGTGGGGCTCAACACCTGGCTGTACCTGGGCCATGGTCTGGCACTGCCCATGGCCGGCACCCTGGTGATGGCAGGGCTCACCTTCGTGATCAACATGAGCTACGGCTACCTGGTGGAAAGCCGGGCCAAGCGGGAGCTGGTCCAGCTGTTCGGCACCTATGTGCCGCCGGAACTGGTCGACGAGATGGTCAGGGACCCCGACAGCTACAGCATGGAAGCCAGTACGCGGGAACTGACCGTGCTGTTCTGCGACATGCGCGGTTTCACGGCCATTGCCGAGTCCATGCCGCCCACCGGGCTGCAGGCGCTGCTCAACACCGTGTTCAGCCGACTCACGCGGGTGATCCGACAGCACCGAGGCACCATCGACAAATACATGGGCGATTGCGTGATGGCCTTCTGGGGAGCCCCTGTCGAAACCCGAGGGCACGCCGCACTGGCCGTGCAGACGGCGCTGGACATGGTCGCCGAGATCGCGGCCATCAACCGCGAACGTCAGGAAGCAAGCCTGCCCGCCATTGGCGTGGGCATCGGGCTGAACACCGGCGACATGTGCGTGGGTGACATGGGATCGGACGTACGGCGCAGTTACACCGTGGTCGGCGACGCCGTGAACCTTGGCGCCCGGCTGGAGGGGCTGACCCGTGTGTACGGCGTCGACGTGGTGGCCAGCGGGTCCACGCGCCAGCAGGCGCCGGACTTCGTCTGGCAGGAGCTGGACCGGGTGCGGGTCAAGGGCAAGGTGCAGGCCGTGGACATCCACACGCCCCTGTGCGCCGGCGACCAGATGACGCCGGAACTTTCAGACGAGTTGAAAGAATGGGAGCAGGCACTGCTGGCCTGGCGCCAGCAGAACTGGGACCGCTGCCTTGCTCATTTGGAGAAGCTGCAGCGGAAGAATGCCAAAAAAGTCCTTTACCGGCTCTACGCCGAACGGGTAGTCTCCATGCGGGTTGAGCCTCCGCCAGCGGGTTGGGACGGCTCCACCGCATTCGACACCAAATAATCCGCCCGAACGGGCCACCAACTCCTGGAACATTGATGAGGGTACGCGTACTGGGCTGCTCGGGCGCTATATCGCAAGGCTGCCGGACGACCTCTTTCCTGCTCGACGACGATGTGCTGATCGACGCCGGGACAGGGGTGGGCGACCTCAGCCTCGACGAAATGGCCCGGGTCGACCATGTGCTGCTCACCCATTCCCACCTCGACCATGTGGCCAGCCTGCCCCTGATGCTCGATGCCGTCGCCGCGCGGCGGCTGGCGGCGGGCGCCGCGCCGCTGGTGGTACACGCCCTGCCGGGCACCATCTCCGCGCTGCGGGTGCACATCTTCAACAACCTGATCTGGCCCGATTTTTCGACCATCCCCAGCGCAGAGACGCCGCTGATGCGCTTTGTGTCCATCACCGTGGGCGAACTGCTGCGCGTGGGGGGCAAACGCATCGAGGTGCTGCCGGCGGTGCACACCGTCCCGGCCGTGGGCTATGCGGTCGACAGCCCCAGCGGCCACTGGGTGTTCAGCGGCGACACCGAGCGCAACCCAGCGTTCTGGCAGCGTGTCAACCGGATTGATGTGGCCATGCTGATCATCGAGACCGCGTTCAGCGACCGCGAACGCGAACTGGCCCAGCGCAGCCTGCATCTGGCGCCCAGTTCGCTGGCCGACGAACTGGACCAGATCGACCGCAGCCGACGCTTTCCGATCTACATCACCCACACCAAGCCGGCGGAAACCGGGCTGATCATGGAAGAGATCCGCCGCTTCGACGACGCACCCAACCGCCCGAACGATGTGCGCCACGACATCCGCTGGCTCAGCGCAGGACAGACCTTCGAACTGTGACAATTTTTGTCCCCTGAGGGTCGGGTGACAAAAATTGTCAGTGACCGCCGGCGACAGAGGACACAAATCGTCACCTACAGCGGGCGGAGCGTGAAAAAGCACGCAAAGAACAGGGCAAATCGGGTTGGCACGCTCCATGCGTCGAAGTCCCTGTCCTCAACCCACAACCCCCCTTCAAGGAGTTTTCAATGAAGCGTTCCCTGCAAAAAGGTTTCACCCTGATCGAACTGATGATCGTGGTGGCCATCATCGGTATCCTGGCTGCTGTGGCGCTGCCGGCTTACCAAGACTACACGGTGCGTGCGCGTGTGACGGAAGGTCTGTCGCTGGCTGGTGACGCCAAGTCGCAGATCGGTACTGGGTCCGCCACCGCCGCTGATCTGGCCGTGACGACCCAGACCTGGAATGACCAGGCCGGTGGTGTGGGTGCCACTTCCAAGTATGTGACCAGCGTTCTGATGGCTGAAGCCGCCAACGCTGCAGCAGTGACCGCCACCACCGGTGAAATCACCATCACCTATAGCGCCCTCGTCGGCCCCATCACCGCCGGAACCGACGATACGCTGGTGCTCTCCCCCTGGATCAAGTTCGGTTCTGCCTCGGCTGACCAGGTTCAGTTGGGTGCTTCCTACGCCGCAGCGGAAACCGGCGCGATTGATTGGAGCTGTCAGTCCGCCACCGAAGCGACGTCTACTGCTCGTGGCCGTTCTGCTGCCACCGCAGGCACGCTTCTGGCCAAGTTTGCTCCGAACGAGTGCCGTTGATGATGGGTTGGTGATGCAACTGATCGATGCGAGCCAGAGCTTGCGGAGCAGTTGCCATCAGAGGCGCCATCAGGCGCCTCTTTTTTTGTCTGATGTCTTGTGGGGTTCAGGCCAGGAGCGGCTCCAGTGCATCAATGGCACGGCAGCGTGACGCTTCAAAGTCGGGACGCAATGCAAATCCAACGCGAGAAAATCATGAAAAAAGCGCCAGAGCAAGGCTTCACGCTCATTGAGCTGATGATTGTTGTCGCCATCGTTGGCATTCTTGCGGCGGTGGCATTGCCCGCTTACCAGGACTACACAGTGCGAGCCAGGGTGACCGAAGGCATCGCATTGGCAGGCGACGCGAAGGCGCAGATTGGTGTGGGGGTCGCCACGCAGACCGACCTCGCGGCAGCTGCCGAGGCATGGAATGACCAAGCGGGCGGGCAAGGGTCTACAAGCAAATATGTTGCTCGGGTGCGGATGGAGGAAGCCGCTGGGGCAACGCAAGGCGAGATCACCATCGTTTACGCAGACACTGTCGGCCCCATTACCCCCGGCACCAATGATTCGCTTGTACTGTCGCCCTGGGTCAAATATGGGTCTGGGTCGACAGAGGTCATTGCCTTGGGCTCCTCTTTTGCTGCAGGGGTCACAGGCGTTCTCGACTGGAGTTGCCAATCCGAGGCCATGCTTTCATCCAATTCACGCAATATGCCGGGTACATTGGGTACGCTTCCGGCCAAGTATGCGCCCACAGAGTGCCGCTGATCTTTGCTGCACCTGGGGCATCTTTTAGGTGTGCATCATGATTGAAAGGACGATCATGGGGGATGGGAGGCAGTTGTCCGTGCATTTCTTAGACAACTTGCAGGCCAGAGCAAAAGCAGCGGGAGCGCATCTGCTCGCTTCCTGTTTGATCGCAGGTGGGATAGCGGCGCTGGTGTTTTTGCTCTGGTATCCGGGTGACTACAGCACTCTCGCCGGCGGCATGGAGTTATTCCTTCTCGTTATGACGGTTGATGTTGTGTTGGGTCCGTTGCTCACATTTGCCGTTTTCAATCGAAAAAAAGGGATGGCACATTTGCGCCGAGATATCTCCATCATCGTGTTGCTTCAAATGTCCGCGCTGGCTTATGGCGTGCACACCGTGTTCATTGCGCGACCCGTGGCGCTTGTGTTTGAATTCGACAGGTTTCGTGTGATTTCATCTGCCGATGTGCTGGAGTCGGAGCTGCCACAGGCTCTGCCGGAGTTTCGGCGGCTTTCACTGAATGGGCCGGAGACCGTGGCCCTTCGGCGTCCTGAGGATGGGGATGAGAAGTCGAATGCGCTAGCGTCCGCAATATTTGATGGCGTGGACACCGGACAACGACCAAAGTTTTGGATACCCTATTCGGCAACTGCGCGAGCGATGGCTGTGGCCAAGGCGCGTCCCTTGGAGGATCTTGTCCAGAAGTACCCTGAAGCGGCACACGACATCTCAGTTCTGACCAAGCAAAAAAAAGCAGATGGTGCTTCATTGAGCTTTTTGCCGGTGCTCGCCAAGAACGACGCGGTTGCTGTACTGCGTGAAGACGGCTCTTTGGTCACTTTTCTTCCTTACGACGGATTTTTCTGATGTGTCCTGGGCGGCGCTCGGAATCGTGGTGTAGATACCTCTGCCTGCTTGCGCTATTCGTTTTACTGAATACGGCCTTTCAGCTCCTGTCGCTAAAACTCGGATTCAAACGGCATCTTTTCAGTGCAGAGATGCTTTTTGCTCTGGTGTTGATGACATTTGGTATGAGGTGGCTCGGTGCCGTGGCATTTGCGGTATCGGTCGCGCTCGAACTCTCGCTGGGTATGGTGTCCGTGTTCTTCCTGTTCGAGCCTTGGCAACTGGTCGACATGAGCGAGTTTTTGCTGGAGGCGCGACCTACCTACCTTGCATTATTGATAGCAGCTGGTTTACTGGTGGTGGCAGGTACATGGTTGTTCTTCAGAGTCAGTAGCAAGATTCCTTGGCGACCCTATGGGTTGGGGCACGTGTTGATTGCATTGATACTGCTTCAGGCGCAATGGGTCCTGTCCCAAGAGCAGCAAACTTTTTTTGCGCCAACGCTGGCTGATCGAGAGCACCTTCTTTTTGGAAGCTCTGCGCATCTTGCACGCGAGGTTATGGCGATCAACAGGGGTGAAGTGATTGGAAACGGTCCAGATGATGCAGAGTACCTACCGATCCAGCATGCTTCAGCGGTCCGGACGGTTTGGCCCCAGGGACTGCCCAAGGCGAATCGCATATTGTTTGTAGTCGCTGAATCTTGGGGGCAGCCGAAGGATCCGGGGGTGCTGCAAGAACAGCTAAAACCAATAGCTGGCAGTTCGCGAGTGCAGGGTTTGTCTTTGACAAAAGTGCATGCCTTGGGTGCGACTGCGGCAGCTGAGCTGCGAGAGCTTTGCGGCATCCTTCCTACACGACTCAATTTCAGAAAGCTGACGGCTTCCGCTGTGGGAGATTGCCTCCCTCGCGCATTGGCCCGAAGTGGCTACCGTACCGTCGGGCTGCACGGCGCTCATGGACTGATGTACAGGAGATTGCTCTGGTGGCCTGAGATCGGTCTCAACGAAATGCTCTTCCGAGAGGCATTGCCTTCCAATGGCTCGGTTTGTTATTCATTCCCCGGGTTCTGTGATATCGAGCTGTTTTCAGTCATTAAACAACAACTGGCCAGCGAGCGAATTTTCCTCTATTGGTTGACGCTGAACTCGCACGTGCCGTACGACCGGCGCGATGTGACGTCGTACCGTGAGTCATTGTGTCAGGGTGTTTTAGGTGCCACCTATCCGGAGCAGTTGTGCAACTACCAAAACCTGCATGTGCAGTTCTTTGAAGGCCTTGCCAGATTGATAGAGGATGATTCAATGGCTGGTGTGGAGGTGGTGGTGGTTGGTGACCATGCGCCAGTGTTTAACGACGGAGACACAAAAATACGCTTCGAGCGGAATGAAGTACCGCTTTTGCACTTCATCGTGGCAGGGCGTTGATCAGGTGGAGGCAAAGCGCGCGAGCGCATCAAGCCGAAGGTGGGGATTTCGACTGCGTGCGCAGGGTTAGTTCGAAACGCTTTGCTTCAGACAAATCTGCAATGGTGTCCACCTCCCGTAAGTTCAGTTGAAAGCCTGGGGCTGGAATGTCTTGCTCTAGCCGGGTGAACACATAGCTGACCGCACCATCCAGGAGGTCGGCGGGGCCGGCGAAAACATTGGCCCATTCGAGTTTTGTCGCTTGTGCGCGCGTGAACCCAGTTACAAAGAACCGCCCTTCGTGTTCTGCTTGCGTCTTCACGTAAACCGCGTTCTCGCTGCTCGAGGGAGTGACACCGATCAGCAGCGGATGGCACGCGGCTTCGGTGACAAAAGCCTGGAGCGATTCGGGTTCAATCAGCAGGTCTCCATCAAGGAATAGCACCTTCCCATGGCAACCACGCGCGCCCAGTGCCATGCTCTGCGCCGTGTTGGTGGTTCGGAACTGGGGGTTCCGGACCAGCACTACATCTCGGTGCCTCCTCGCAACGAGGTCCACGATCATCTCCTCGCGATAGCCGACCACCACATGGATTCGCCGCACCAAGGGGGTCAGCGTGTCGATGAGCTTGCTCAACAGCGTGCTTCCGCCAATCTCCAGCATGCACTTGGGGATGCCGTATCCCAGTCTGGAGCCAAGACCAGCGGCGGCGATCACAGCGAAGTCAACAGGCTGCATAAAGTCTTTCCATCATGAATCACGTAGTCGGCAGCACCGATGGCTGCCGCGGTCGGGCTGTGCGTTCCACCGTAGGCGATGGCCACGTCGGCTGCGCGCAGCATGGGGACATCGTTGGAGCCGTCACCCACGGCGATGATCCGGGAGTGGCCCAGCGCCCGGAGATGGTCGACGGCATCGCCCTTGTTGAGTATGTTGTCGAGGCGCACCTGACCATCCACCAGACTGGCCGAAGAGAAGTAGCCTGAGCAACCGAGCGACTCAACCACAGGGCGAGTCCAGAGGTCCAGGTTGCCTGTCACGACAAAGCATGAGTCCGACCGCTCTCGAACGAATGCGAGAAGTGTCTCGTCCATGGGTATGTCGGCGATGATGGAGTGCACCCTGTCTGCAGGGACGCGGCCCAGGATCGCAACCCGCAGCGCCAGCGACTCCTCAAAAGTGATCAGGCCTTCCATCGTGATGCGTGTCAGCGTCGCGATTTCCTGAGAGATGCCCAGCTCGGAGGCAATGCATGGGAGGATCTCCGTTCGGGTGAGCGTTCCGTCTAAGTCAAAGCAGAAGGCCGTACTCATGAGGCGCGCTCCACCACCAACCACCGCTGCCGGGTCTCTGCCCGGTTGTTCAGTGTCTGGTCACCGTAGACATCCCCGCTGTCCGTGAGTTGGCAACCCTGGACT
The DNA here is from genome assembly GCF_002025745.1 of Hydrogenophaga sp. H7. Lineage (NCBI taxonomy): Bacteria > Pseudomonadati > Pseudomonadota > Betaproteobacteria > Burkholderiales > Comamonadaceae > Hydrogenophaga > Hydrogenophaga sp. H7. Next base: position 70,868 of record NZ_MCIC01000002.1, read on the forward strand.
CCCATCGCCTGGGCCATGAAGGTGCGCAGTTCGCTGTCTGTGCGGTAGATCGCGTGGTAGTCCTGCTCCAGTTCTTCGGAAAAATGGTCCTTGATGGTCAGTCGCTGTCCCTGGGCCACCGGCTCCCGAAAAACCGCTCTCCCGCCGGGTGCCAAAGCGTCGGCCACGCAGCGCAGGGCGCGCAAGAGTTCGTCGTCGTTCAGATAGATCAGTACCCCCGCACACAGCACGCGATCGAAGGGGAGACCCTCCCCGAGCGACGCCAGAGAAAAATCGTCCATTGATGCGACGGAAAACCTGCATGTGCTCTCCGCGCCGTATCGAGACCTGGCGTACGCCACCAGATCACTGCTGAAGTCCAGGCCGTGATAGGCACGGCACTGACCCAGCAGGCTGCCGACCCAGCGGCCAGTGCCACAACCGACATCCAGCACCCGCTGGGAACCGTCCAGCAGCAGCAGGGGTAGCAGACAGGCTTTCTCCGCCTCGTCGCGGCGTTCCGCAAGGTCGGCATGCTTGTCCTGATAGATGACAGCCCTTACTGGGCCCACGCGCTCGATACGGCGGGCCCTCTCAGCAAAGAAGTCACCTACTTTCGAGCGATCAATCCGGGGAGGATCGCTGCTCTGGTCGTCGGAAAAGATACGGCTCATGATTCGTAGTGAGTGTTGTGCGACTCAGGGAGCGGAGCTGCTCCATCCTTCGCGGTTGAAGGGGTCCTTGCCTGTGAGCATCAGCTGTTTCCTAACGACAAAGGCATCGGGTTTCTGAAGGCTGAACTGCCAGGGGACCAGCGACACGGGAAACGGGTCGTCGCGTCCATCGGTCGCAATCGGCTTGTTGTCCAAGTATGGGTTGATGCATCCACCGATGGACCTGCACAAGATGATTGGCACCTCAGCGTTGGGCATGAACGTTTCGGACACTTTCATTGCACCCTTGGCGCCCGCGTCCTTGACAATCACGAGGGGGCGTACGCTGACATAGGTGTTGTCGGTGGCTCCCCCCGCAATCGCTCGGCTGGAGCTGTCCTGCACCGATCCCACAATGCCGTGGTCCGACGCGATGACGATGGTTGTCTGGTCGTAGACACCGACCTCTTTCAGATGATCCAGGTATTGGGCCACCAGTCGCAGTGCGCATCGGGCGGTGTTGGCGTGCTGGAGGGAGAACAGGCTCTTGTGGCCTAGCTTCTGGAGTTCTTCGGTGGACACATGCAGCTGGGTGGTCTTTGGAAGACAGTCGAGACCCATGTAGTAGGGTTCGTGGGGCAGGATGTTGGTGACCATGTTGAAGGCCGGTGCCGCGTCATCGACCGAGGTCAGCTCTTTCAGAGAATCGAGCTCGGCCCACTCGCGGAACGTGGTGCCTGACGAGTGGTCAAGAAAGGGTTGCCACGGCCCCCTGGCGTAGATCGCCTCCTTCATGGCATAGGGCGCGACGCGCATGGCACCCAGCAGCGATAACAGACTGGCGTAGTTCGCCTCCGCGAGCGCATGGACCGGAAAGCCCATCTGCTGGGCTTTCTGTCGCGATACACCTGCGGGGATGTGCGAACAGAACACGCTTTCCCAGTTCAGAAAACTGCAGTCCCCCATCATGGTGAAACCCAGTCCCCGGGGGTTGACCACGTTCGTGCGGTATCCCTTCTGAGCGAAGTTGCGAGGGAGGATGGAAAAGGCCTCGACCGACAAGTCCTTCAGCGATCGGCCTCGTGCGTTCATTTCGACGGGAAGGTAGTCGTAGCCACCCAACAGGGGATGGACACCTGCGATCGAATTCTCTCCGGCCGAGACGCTGCGTGGGTACCAGGTGAACCCACTCAAGCGGTCTGCGAGCTGAGGTTCGTCTCTCAGGGCCGATTCCACGTGAGAGCCCATGAAGCGGTCGAGAAAGATGAACAGCGTGTTCGGCTGTGTTCGGGAGAACACCATGGGTCTGGAGTGCGTTGGTGTTTCGTTGATGTTCCCGGCCAGACCCACCTGATCGCGGGACGCACTGAAGCCGACGGCCAGGGCAATGGAAACGTTGGCCATCATGACCGCGCCTAGAACCGCTCGAGAGCCGAACCGCAGCCAGCAGTACCGCAGCGCGAACGCGACCGCGAGCACGACCACCAGATCCATGGCGCTTCTGAGCAAGATGTCCTGCAGCGGGCGCGCAAGCTGCTCGAACGCCAGCCCGGTCAGCATGGGGTATCCGAAAGGCAGCACGAAGGCGTACATCCAGCCGAGGAAGAAGGCGCCAGTGGCCACCACTGCCATGGCGGCGCGCAGTCCTGGGACTGTGGCCAGCAGGTAAATGAATGCCGCGCTGTACACGATCACCATCACGTCGCGCACATTCACCTTGAGCAACCGATCCATGTGGATGCCCAGCTCTCCCGGTGAAGTCAAAAAGGTGGTGATGGGAATGGCGACCAGAACCAGCAGTGCGATGCCAAATATGGACAACAGGAACAGCGCAAGCCGGTATCGGCCCACGAAGACCGCCAGCGCGCTGTGGGACGGTTTGTCCGCCACATACCAGCCCAGGACCGTGGCCAGTCCTGACGCGACAATCGTCCCGACGGAACACTCGTGCCAAAGGGACAGGGTTGCCACGAGAAACAGCAAACTCACCTGGATAGAGAACACGACACCCGCGTGCTTGCCGGAACCTGTCCGTTTCAGCAGAGCCGTCGCTGTGACGACGATGATGAACCCGACAACAAAGACAACCAGAGCTTCCATCGGATGTACTGTTCAGCGGCGCAGAGCGGCCATGTTGCGGACCAAGGACCAGAGGTTGTTGATGGTCCAGTACAGCACGAGGCCCGAGGGGCTCGCATACAGCAGGACCAGAAAGACCAGGGCCAGTGCAATGCCCTGCCCGCGTTGCCCTTTGTCTTTCACGTAGTAGGTCACCGACAGCACATTGATGGCCGTCATCAGCAAGGGCAGGAGATGCAGGCCACCGAGAAGGCCGTCGGGCTGGCCCAGGTCGCTGATCTGGCCGAATGCGTGACCGTCCAGCAACTGGGAGCCGGAGAGGAACTGGAACACGGTCGCAAACACCAGAATCTGCAGCAGCAGTTCGTTGGAGGAGAGCAGGGCGTGAATGGGGTGGTGCCCAAACTGCCGGTGGACGGCACGGATGTAGAAGTAGCGCTCGCGACCCTGGAAGTTCGCTTTCATGCGCGCAACCTCCTTGTTCATCGCGGCGAGCTTTTCCCGTCCAGCCTTTGCACGAGCCTCCATCTGCCGGTAGGCCGGTGCCAGCAGCAGGTTCAGCAGAAGAGCAAAAACGATGATCCTCGGGCCGGAATCGAGCCCGGGGACCGCATCAAAAAGCCACCGGTAGATCACCATCAGTGGCTGCAGGAAAAGGATGTCGAGGATCTCGAACATCACGCATGGACCTCGCGTGTGCCGATCGATGCGCCGGTCTTTTCGACGGCGTAGAGTTCTGCCAGCTGGCGTGCTGCCACATCGCCCGCTTGCCCGAAGTTGTAGACCAGCTGGCTGCGCACCTTCTCCAGTGTTTCGACAGAGTGCGAACGCAGCACCTTCTCCAGGTGATCCGTGATGTGGTCGATCTCCGTGGGTTGCACAGGGACGATGAAGTCGCGGCACAGTTGCTTGAGTTCGCTGTCGCCTCCCAGCAGCTCGCCTTCCAGTCCTCCTGTCTTCATCTGACGATCAATGACGACCACAGGGCGCTCGTAAATGAACGCGAATTCGTGCGCGATGCCAGAGATGTCGCTCAGAAGAATGTGGGCCCTTGACAGTGCCGATACGGGTGTTCTGTCAGTGCTGACCTCGACGCCCTCCAGTCCGAGAATCTCGCTGTAGAGCTCTGGTTGGGACACCCGCATCTGGGGGTGGGGGCGAACGATCACACGGAAGCGCCCTGCAATGGTTTTCACAAAGCCGGTTCCAAACGCCTCGAACATGCTCAACGGGCCCCAGCTCGGGGCGATCAGCACGACGGGCTCGCCTTCCAGAGGAGGGGCTTGCCGTGCAGCCTTGGTCATTTCGTCGTAATGCGGAATGCCGGTTTCCAGCAGGTTTTTCGGGCGAGCCTGACGGATCGACTCGATGCGCCGAATGTTGGCTTTCACAATGGGGCCGCAACACAGCACCGAATCGAAGTGATCGTAGGCATACGGGCGCACGAACCGGGACTCTCCCAGCGCGTGTTGCACGATGGCGTAGTGCCGGACGCGCCGAGAGCGGCGGAAGGTCATTACATCCAGCTGTGGTGTCGTCGTCACCAGGAGGGTGGCCTCAATGTTGTTGAGGTAGGCGTAGCCCATCATTCCCTCGGGAATGGCGCGATGCACCGTTCGGTTGGGAAGGGTCTCGAAGGAGTTGTCCCTGGGATACATCGTGAAGAAGGTCACCTCGATGCCTTGTGCATCCAGTGCATGGACGATCGGGATGAATGTGATTTCATAGCGAGGGTCCTCGCAGTGAATCGCGATCTCACACCGTTGATCCCGGTGACGCACGCGAAAGAACCAGTCGATCGCCCGGTAGTAAATGCCACGCACTGCGAAGTAGACAGAAACCACCAGTCCCGTGACCACGTAGAAGAGCGCACTGCCCGTGCCGGGGTCGATGTAGGCGGCAGCCGGAGACGAGTACAAGACCAAGGCCACCGCAGCCAACAGGGGGTGCGAGCGGGGTGGTCGCCAGAATGAAGGCTGGTGCATGACAGTTCTGCAGACGAACGTGTTCAGGCGGACTGGGCCAGCGTGCGGCACAGGTTCATTGGCTGTTGGCCGGTTCCGCCACAAAACTCCCACTCTTCCCGCCATGCTTCTCCATCAGCCGTACCCCGCTGATGGTCATGCCGCGGTCCACGGCCTTGCACATGTCGTAGATCGTCAGCAGCGCCACGCTGGCGGCGGACAGGGCTTCCATCTCCACGCCGGTCTGGCCGGTGCATTCGGCGGTTGCGCGGCATTGCACGCTGCTTGACGCCTCGTCCACCTCGAACTCCACCGCCACGCGGGTGAGTGCAATCGGGTGGCACAGGGGGATCAGGTCGCTGGTTTTCTTGGCGCCCTGGATGCCCGCGATGCGGGCGATGCCCAGCACGTCGCCCTTCTTGGCGCTGCCGCTGCGGATGAGCGCCAGCGTGGCGGGCAGCATGGTGATGCAGCCTTCCGCGATGGCCACCCGGTGGGTGCTGGCCTTGGCCGACACGTCGACCATGTGGGCCTGGCCCTGGGCGTCGAAGTGGGTGAGCGGGCTGGGCGGCTGGGTGGGTGCGTCGGACATGGTGGCGGTTCTTTGCGCGGTCTTTACAGAAACCTCTGGGGCTTGGCGGCATCATACGGGGATGGTTTTCCACGCCCGCCCCCCGCTGTCGCCGCGTTTCCGCCGCTGGTCCGTCGCCGTGCTCGCTGCCGCGCTGCTGCTACCGCCCTCGGCGGGCACGCGCGCGCAGTCCGGTGTCAACCTGCCCTCGCTGGGCGACGGCGCGGGCATGTCGATCGCGGCCGAGCGACGGCTGGGTGACAGCATCGCGCGCGACATCTACCGCGACCCGGACTATCTGGACGATCCGGTGCTGGTCGACTACCTGCAGACGCTCTGGCAGCCGCTGCTGGGCGCTGCGCGGGCCCGGGGCGACGTGCCGCCCGAGTTGTCGGACCGGCTGGCCTGGCAGCTGCTGATCTCGCGCGACAAGCGGGTCAACGCATTCGCCCTGCCTGGCGGGTACCTGGGGGTGCACCTGGGGCTGGTGGCGGCGACCGAGTCGTCTGCGGAGCTGGCCAGCGTGCTTGCGCACGAGCTCAGCCACGTTTCGCAGCGCCACATCGCGCGCATGCTCACCAAACAGGACCAGGCAGCGCCCTGGCTGATGGGGGCCATGATCCTCGGGGTGCTGGCGGCGCGGGCCAATGTGGATGTGGCCAACGCCGCCATCGCCGGCAGCCAGGCGGTGGCGATCCAGAACCAGCTCAACTTCTCGCGCGACATGGAACGCGAGGCCGACCGCGTCGGTTTCGGTGTGCTCACCGGCGCCGGATTTGAACCGCTGGGCTTTGTGACCATGTTCGAGAAGCTGCAGCAAGCGGCCCGGCTCAACGACGACGGATCGTTCCCCTATCTGCGCAGCCACCCGCTGACCAGCGAGCGCATGGCCGACATGCGGGCCCGGGTGCCGCTGGCCGACGCGCCACTGGCCGGTCCGCGCGTTGGTGCTCCGGTCACAGGGCCGGCGGCTACGCCACCCAAGGCCTTGCATTCACTGATGGCGGCCCGTGCCCGGGTGCTGTCGGAGAACGGGCCAGACCGCCAGCGCGCCTGGCTGCAGGCCGGGCAGGCGCCCAACGCCGCGCCCGCGGCCCAGTACGCGGCAGCCCTCTCCGCCCACCGGCTCGGGCAGTCGGCGCAGGCCTTGTCCATCGCGCGCCAGGGCCGCGCCGCCGCAGCGCCGGGTACCCAGGACGCCTGGGCTCTGCTGCAGCTGGAGATTCTGGTTGGGCCGAATGCCCGGGCGCTCAACGACGCTTCGCTGGCCACACTGCGAGACCAGGCGCTCGCCGGAAGCACCCGGGCCGATCTGCTGTTCGGCGCTCAGGCGGCGCTGGCCAGCCAGGGGGCCCTGGCCGGGGCCGCCGCCCGCCTGCAGGCCTGGGTGGTGGCACAGCCGAAGGATGCGCAGGCCTGGCAGACCCTTTCGCGCGTGCAGGCCGCGCTGGGTCAGCGCCTGCGCTCCGTGCGCTCGGAGGCCGAAGCGCGGGCGGCACAGATGGACTACGGCGGGGCGCTCGACCGCCTGCGCGCGGCGCAGATGCTGCCTGCGGCCGAGCGCAATGCCGACCCGATGGAGCTGGCCATCGTCGACGTGCGCCGGCGCGAGGTCGAGGAACTGTTGCGCGACTCAGCGCGACAGGAGTGACTTCACCGCGGCATCCACCACCAGCATGATCGCCGAGTAGATCAGCGAGCCCAGCAGCGCGGCGCCGAAGCCGTTGACGTGGAAGCCGTCCAGCACGCTGGCGGCGGCCCAGAACAGCAGGGCGTTGATCACGAACAGAAACAGCCCCAGCGTGACCAGCGTGACCGGCAGGGTCAGCAGCACGAGGATCGGGCGCAGCACCATGTTGAACAGGCCGATCACAAAGGCGGCGATTAGGGCCGAGGTGAAACTCTGCACCTGAACCCCTGGGTACAGGTAGGCCACCAGAAGCAAGGCGCAGGCGGCGAGCAGCCAGGTCACGAGTGTTTTCATGCGGCCAGCATAGCACCGGCTATGAAAAAGGGCGGCCCCTTTCGGAAGGCCGCCCCAGGACGTTCAGAGCTCGGGCGATCAGGCGCCGGCTTCTTCCGCGGGCTTCTGGCGCGAGGCCACGAACTTGCCGACGGCCAGCACCAGCAGGGCTCCGGCGACGTGGGCAGTCCAGTACAGCGTGTCGGAGATGACCGCCAGACCCTGGGTGTCCACCGAGCCCAGCTTGGGCATCCAGGTCCACTTGTCCGGGTTCACGAAGGCGGGGTCGGTGACCAGCATGCCGCCCGCGATCCAGCCCAGCAGCATGCCGCCGGCCACGATGATCACCGGGAAGCGGGCCATCAGCTTGATGACCAGGGTGCTGCCCCAGACGATGATGGGGATGGAGATCAGCAGGCCCAGCACCACCAGCAGCAGCGAGTGCTCGCCTGCGTTCTGGGCGGCGCCGGCGATGGCGATCACGTTGTCCACGCTCATTACCAGGTCGGCCACGATGATGGTCTTGATGGCGGCGAACAGCTTGTCGCTGCCCTGGATGTCACCGTGACCATCTTCGTCAGGCGCGATCAGCTTGATGCCGATCCAGACCAGCAGGATGGCGCCGACCAGCTTGAGGAAGGGCACGTTCAGCAGCGTCATGGCGAACGCGATCAGGACCACGCGCAGGACGATGGCGCCCGCCGTGCCCCAGATGATGCCCTTGGTGCGCTGCGCAGGCGGCAGCTTGCGGCACGCCAGCGCGATCACGACCGCGTTGTCGCCCCCGAGCAGGATGTCGATGATGATGATCTGTCCCAGAGCGACCCAGAACTCGGGTGAAGTCAGGAAATCCATTGGATGCCTCGTTGTGTGGTGGTGGGCCCCTGACAGGCCGGTTCCGGCGCAGACCGACCCTCGGCGCCGGATGGTGGACATCGGCGCGAAGGGGCAGTGAGGCCTAGATCGGTCCGCAGGGACGGTCCAAAGGTCTTGCTCAGGCCGGTGGCGGGCACCGGGCTCGGATCGCCGGAAGCATGTGCTTCGTCCTGACGACGACCCGAACGGGTTGAAACGGTGCGCCTGGCGCGGTTTCCTCCCGGAGAGCTACTCCCCTTCGAGTCCGGCGATTGTAGCGGCGCGGTTTCCTGTTCGACCCTGATTGCAGGTAAGCACTTTCCACACCGTATCATCGCCGTCCCATGGCCGGCATCCACATCACCGACATCGAGGCAGCCATCAACTACTGGCGTGAGCGCTCACCCTCGTCCGACGCAGCCATGCCTCTGACACTGCCCCTGCGTGCTCTGGCCGAGGTCTATGCACTGATGGTCTACCACCGGCAGACCGACACCGACGAGGCGGCCCTGCCGCCCGCGGCCCGCCAGGCCTGGCTGGCCTGGTTCGACACCACGCCGGACACGCCCTGCATCGCCATCTGCTCAACCAGCCAGGGCGACGAGGTGTGCAAGGGCTGCGGCCGCAGTTTCGATGAAGTCCAGCACTGGACAGCCATGAGTCCGGCCGAAAAACGGGGGGTGTGGCGGCGCATCACCCTGCAAGGTGACGCCTGGCGCTTCAACCGCTACGCCGAGCGCGCGATCGAAGAGAAAGCAGGTCAGGCCGGGATGGTGTAGTTCGCCTGCGTCACGTTGTCGATGCCGCAGGTCAGGTCGCCGATCCAGCCGATGAACTCCTTGACCGCGTTGCCCGCCAGCGGCGCGCCGTGCTGCGGCACGATCATCTTGATCGGCAGGTCCCGCACCATGTTCGCCCACAGGCGCAGGATCTTCTGCGACACCATGTAGCGGCGGTGGAAGGCCTCCATGCGGGCCAGGTGGGGCGCCAGACTGGTGATGATTTCGCCCGCTTCCTTGGACGTGCCCAGCGACACGCCCAGATCGCCGGAGAACAGGATCTTGCTCACCGGGTCCCAGAACTGGAAGTTGCCCTCGGCGTGCATGAAGTGTGCCGGCAGCGCGATGATTTCGCTGCGCCCGAGCTTGATGCGCATGCCGGGGTCGGGGATGCCGATGATGCGGCCCGCGGTCTTGCCCGGCTTGCAGAAGTGGGGCGCAAAGCGCTCCCACAGCTTGGAGATGTAGAGCGTGGCCTGGGTGCTGGTCATCCAGCGGTCCAGCGAGGCGATGATGTCCGGGTCGGCGTGCGAGGCCAGGATCTCGGTGAGCTTGTTGGGCGGGAAATAGCGGCCGATGGTGAGCAGCAGCTCGTTGAACGCCATGTTGCCGCCCGGGTCGATCACCGCTCCCTGGTCGCCATCGATCACCAGGAACTGGTTGGCCTGCACGGCTTCGCCGCCCTCGTCGCTGAGGTTGGCGAACATCAGGCAGACGTGCCCGTTCTGGTTGAACAGTTCAATGGCCATGGCGGGGAGCTCCTGGGGCGCGTGCGCCCTGCGTCGGGCGGCGGCTGATAAAAAAACAAGCGCCGGACTTTATGCAGCGGCATCCAAGTGCCGGTTGCGATATGTCAAACGTGTCACGGACTGTGCATGAAAAACCGCACAACTTCAGGGGGTTGTCCGCCCAAAACGCAAAAAGGCCGGACAACTGGTGCCCGGCCCCGGCCAGATTCATGCAAAAGAATTACGTTCGCCGCGCCAGTTCGGCGGCCTTGCCGACGTAGCTGGCCGGCGTCATGGCCAGCAGCCGGTCCTTCTCGGTCTGGGGGATCTCCAGGCTGCGGATCAGCGTGTGCAGTGCCTCGGCGGTCACGGTCTTGCCGCGCGTGACCTCCTTGAGCTTCTCGTAGGCGCCTTGCACGCCAAAACGGCGCATCACGGTCTGGATCGGCTCGGCCAGCACTTCCCAGGCGGCGTCCAGGTCGGCGGCCAGGGCTTCTTCATTGAGTTCCAGCTTGTTCAGGCCGGTCATGAGCGAGCTGTAGGCCAGCACCGCGTAGCCCAGGCCCACGCCCATGTTGCGCAGCACGGTGGAATCGGTCAGGTCGCGCTGCCAGCGGCTGATGGGCAGCTTCTCCGACAGGTGCTTGAGCACGGCGTTGGCCAGGCCCAGGTTGCCTTCGGCGTTCTCGAAGTCGATCGGGTTGACCTTGTGCGGCATGGTCGAGGAGCCGATCTCGCCGGCCTTCAGGCGCTGCTTGAAGTAGCCCAGGCTGACGTAGCCCCAGATGTCGCGCGAGAGGTCGATCAGGATGGTGTTGGTGCGAGCGATCGCGTCGAACAGCTCGGCCATGTAGTCGTGCGGCTCGATCTGGATCGAATACGGCTGGAAGGTCAGGCCCAGGCCCAGCGGCTCGGGTGTCTCGATGACCTTCCTGCTGAAGGCTTCCCAGTCGAAGTCGGGCCAGGCGCTCAGGTGGGCGTTGTAGTTGCCGACGGCGCCGTTCATCTTGCCCATGAGCTTGACGGCCGCAATGCGCTCGCGCGCGCCGGCCAGGCGCACGACCACGTTGCCCAGTTCCTTGCCGACGGTGGTCGGGCTCGCGGTCTGGCCGTGGGTGCGGCTGAGCATGGGCACGTCGGCGAACTGGTGCGCCATCTCGCGCAGGCGGGCGATCACCTGGTCCAGCGCGGGCAGCAGCACGGCGTCGCGGCCGCCCTTGAGCTGCAGGGCATGGCTGGTGTTGTTGATGTCCTCGCTGGTGCAGGCGAAGTGCACGAACTCGGCGGCCTTCTCCAGCTCGGGGCGCGCGTCGAACTTGGACTTGATCCAGTACTCGACGGCCTTGACGTCGTGGTTGGTGGTTTTCTCGATCTCCTTGATGGCCATGGCATCGGCTTCGGAGAAGTTCTTGACCAGGCCCATCAGGTAGGTGCGGGCACCGGGCGAGAGCGGCTGGAACTCGTTGAAGCCCGCGTCGGACAGGGCGATGAACCAGGCGATCTCGACCTGCACGCGGCGGTGCATGTAGCCCTGTTCGCTCATGAACGGGCGCAGCGGCGCCAGCTTGCCGGCGTAGCGGCCGTCCAGCGGCGAGAGGGCGGAGACGGGGGTGAGGCTGCCGGAGGCAGCGGCGGAGGGGGCAGAGGTCGGGCGCATCCCCGGATTGTAGAAGGCGGGTCCGGCGCCCGGCGGATCCCCCAGGCCGGCACGGGCGGCGGAGCCGCTCGCTAAAATGGCCTGCCCAGGGACCCCCACAACTCCACTCCTCATGAAACTCATCGGCGCCGTCACCAGCCCTTACGTCCGCAAAGTGCGGGTCGTCATGGCCGAGAAAAAGCTCGACTACCAGTTCATCCAGGAAGATGTGTGGTCGGCCGACACCTCGATCGCCGCTTCCAACCCGCTGGGCAAGGTGCCCTGCCTGGTCATGGAAGGCGGCGAGGCCGTGTTCGATTCGCGCGTGATCGTCGAGTACCTGGACACGCTCTCGCCCGTGGGCAAGCTGATTCCGCCCTCGGGCCGCGAGCGTGCCGAGGTCAGGACCTGGGAGGCGCTGGCCGACGGGGTGATGGACGCCGCCATCCTGGCGCGGCTGGAGGCCACCTGGCCCGGCCGCAGCGAGGAGCAGCGTTGCCAGGCCTGGATCGACCGCCAGATGGCCAAGGTCGACGCCTCGCTGGTCGCCATGGCGCGCGGCCTGGGCGACAAGCCCTTCTGCTCGGGCATCCACCTCAGCCTCTCCGACCTGGCCGTGGGTTGTGCGTTGGGCTACCTCAGCTTCCGCTTCCCGCAGCTGGAGTGGCGCACCACGCACCCCAACCTGGCGCGCCTGGCCGACAAGCTGGCGCTGCGCCAGAGCTTTGCCGACACGCGCCCCAGCTGAAATCCCCCACCCCCGCGCCGCGCCTGCGGCGCGTCACCCCCTCAAGGGGGCGATGCCTGCGGCCTGGCGGAGCCAGTTCCGCGGCATCCTCAACAGCTTCCCTGCAGGCGTTTCGGGTCAGCTGTTCGCTTTGCGTTTGAGCCAGCGCATCAGCGCGCCCAGCACGGGCAGTTTTTCGTACAACTCTTCGGCCGCGTCCCAGTAGTCGCGGTGGTCGAGCACGCGGCCGTCCGCCGCCAGCCGCAGGTGCGAGCCGCCGCGCACCACCTGTTCGGTGGTGGTGTCGAAGCGGCGCATGCGGAAGCGGAACTCCCAGACCAGGAAGGCTTGGTCGCCATCGACCAGCTGGCTGGTGACGACGAAGTGCGGCTGGTGCAGCGACGCGAACATGTGCTCGAAGATGCGGCGGATGGCGGGCAGCCCGCGCACCTCGTTGAACGGGTCCTTGAAGCGCGCGTCGGGCGTGTAGTACCGGTCCAGCCGGTCCAGGTCCTGCGGCTGCAGCCGCGCATAGAAGTCGGCCAGCCGCTGGACGGCCTCGCGCAGGTCGGTCGTTGGGGTCATGCCGCTTTATAGACCGGTGGCGCGGTGCACGATCGGGAAGTAGGCGCGGTAAGGCAGCAGGCGCAGCAGCTTCATCCAGACCGTGAAGCGGCGCGGGAAGTGGACCTCGAACCGGCCGGCCGCGATGCCGTCGAGCATGGCGCGGGCCGCCTCGTCCGGCGAGATCAGGGCCGGCATCGAAAAATCGTTCTGCGCCGTCAGTGGTGTCTTCACGAACCCGGGGTGCACCACGCTCACGCCGATGCCGCGCGGCGCCAGATCGAGGTGCAGCGTCTCGGCCAGGTGGGTCAGCGCGGCCTTGGTCGGGCCGTAGGCCAGGCCTTTGGGCAGGCCGCGGAACCCGGCCACGCTGCTGACCAGGCTGATGTGGCCCTGGCCACGGCCGATCATGGCCGGCAGCAGGGCGTCCAGCAGGTTCAGCGCGCCGCCGTAGTTGATCGCCATGTGGCGCTGCATCTCGGCCAGGTCGAAGGCCTCGGCCCGCAGGGCGCGGTAGTGGCCGGCGCAGAACAGCACCAGGTCGACCGGTCCTTCGGCGAGCACGGCGCGGGCGGTGAGCGCCACGGCCCGCGCATCGGTCACGTCCATCGGCCAGGCTTGGACCGGCGCGGGCTGGCCGGGCCGGGTGTGGCGGTCCACCAGCGCCTGCAGGCCGGCCTCGCTGCGTGCGGACACCAGCACGGTGGCGCCCAGGCCGATCAGTTGCTCGGCCGCGGCCAGGCCGATGCCGCTGGAGGCGCCCACCACCCAGACCCGCAGGCCTCGCCAGGAGGCGATGCGCGGGTTGAACGGCCGCCACAGGCCTGGGCCGCGGCGCGGCCGGGCCGCACCATCGGCGGTGGTGGGGTCGACGAAGCTGCGGTGGAGGCTCATGAGGATCGCCGCACAAAACTGAGCGTGACCTCGCCCAGGCGGATGCCGAACTTGCTCATCACGGCCTTGTTGAGCATCACGCGCTCGTCCAGCAGATACATCCAGTCGTCGAACTGCACGTTCCAGACCCGGCCGTCCACCGGCAGCGCCAGCGTGTAGCCCCAGCGGAAGGCGTTGCCCGCGGTCTGGCCCTCGGCCACGCCGACCACGTCGTCGGCCCGGCCGGTGTAGCGGCCGTTGCCCTCGTGCTTGAGGCGCCAGATGCGCTTCTGGGTCGTGCCGTCCGAGTAAGTGAAGTCCTCGTCGAGCACGCCTTCGTCGCCGTTCCAGGTGCAGCGCATGACCACGGTGAAGCGCCGCACCACCTGGCCGCTGCGGTCGGTGAACACACCGTAGGCGTCCAGCGTGCCGTTGAAGTACTGGCGCAGATCCAGCACGGGTTTTTCGGTGGCGTAGTCGCCGACCTGCGGGCCGGCGCAGCCGGTCAGGGCGAGGGCGGCCGTGGCGGCGCCGGCGGTGAGCAGCAGTCGTCTTTTCATGGGAGGGCTTTCAGGGTGTCGGGCAGTGGCGCGCCGGTCGCGCCGGGGCGGATGACCAGGACCTGCAGCAGGCCGGCGGCCAGCAGCTTCAGGCCGCAGGGCAGCAGGCAATAGGCCACGGTGAGGGTCCACAGGGCCTGCGGATCGCGTGCGCCGGGCTGGTAGCCGAAGGCGCCCAGCAGCGGCAGGGCCAGGCCGGCGGCCAGGGCCAGGTTGAGCTTGGCGGCGAAGTTCCACCAGCCGAGGTAGGCGCCCTCGCGCTGGCCGCGTTCGCCCAGTTCGTCCATCAGGCCTGTCAGCAGCGCCGAGGGCAGGGCCAGGTCGGTGCCCAGGGCCACGCCGGAGAGCGCGCAGACGACCAGGAAAGCGGTCACATCGCCCGCGCCCAGCGTGGCGGCCCAGATGAAGACCGCCACCGAGAGCGCCATGCCCGCCAGCCAGCAACGCGCCAGGCCCAGGCGCGGCACCAGCCGCACCCACAGCGGCAACGAGAGCGCGGCGCACAGGAAGTAGGTGGCCAGGAAGGCCGGCTCCACGCTAGCCGGCGCCTGCAGCCGGTCCTGCACAAAAAACAGGACGAGCGTGGCGGGAACCGCGCTGGCCGTGCCGTTGACCACGAACACCGCCAGCAGGCGCACGAAGCGGGGTTGGCGCAGCGGATGGGCCAGCGTGTTCTGGTGCGCCAGCGCGCCCAGCGTCAGGCCGCGCGCCGTGGGCACCACGGCGGCGCTCCAGGCCCACCAGCCCAGCGCCAGCAGCACCGCAAAGGCGGCCACGGTGGCGCCCAGGCCCAGGGTGCCCGGCAGCACCGCGGCGGTCAGCACGCCCACCAGGGCCAGGCCTTCGCGCCAGGCGCTGATGCGGCTGCGCTGTGCCTCGTTGCCGCCCAGGCGCGTGCCCCAGGTCTGGTGCGCCACACTGGCCACGCTGTAGGCGGTGTAGGTGACGGCCATCAGCACACCGGCCCAGGCCAGCAGCGGTACCGCGTCGCCGCGCAGGGCCGGGGGCGGGAACAGCAGGCCCCACAGGCCGAACGCCAGCACCAGCGCGGCCACCGCGCCCGCGCCCAGCACGCGGCGGTGGCTGCGGGCGAACAGGCGGTCGATCCATCGTCCGATCCACGGGTCCAGCACCGCGTCGAACAGGCGCGCCGCCAGCAGCACCGCGCCCAGCGCCGCCAGCGGCACACCGAATGAGCGCGCGTAGTGGTTGGGCAGCACCACGTAGAGCGGCAGCGCCACGAAGGCCAGCGGCAGGCCGAGCAGTCCGTAGCGCAGGCCCTCGCGCCAGGCCCCGGGCGCGGTGAAGCGCGCGGCGTCGGCGGAGGCGGTGGTGGTGACCATGGGCGGCTCAGCGTGCGGCGCCGGCGATCAGGGCCTCGCGCAGCCGGGGCTGCGAGGTGCGGGGCGAGAGCCAGATGCCGAAGAAGCGCTCGGCGAACACCGGGTCGTCGACCACGCCGCGCAGGCGGCCGTTGTAGTAGAAGTGCGCGCCCCGGCCGGGCAGGTGCACACCCATCAGCCGGTCGCCGGGTGCCACGTCGGGAAACACACGCTCCATGGCGGCTTTCCACTCGGCGGCCTGGGCCGGCGCCAGCGGGGCGATGTCCTGCATCTCGTCGATCGAACGCTGGGCGATGTCGGCGCCCTTGAAGGCGCGCCGGTACTGCAGCTCCAGCGCCAGGCGCTGCTGCTCGAAGCCCTCGGGCCGGAACGCTGGCGTTGTGTAGAGCGTGGCGACATAGACCTCGAAGCCCCAGTAGCGGAACAGCGACTGCCCGCGCGGCGCCTTGCCGGCAAGCGCGGCCTCGGCCGCCTCGGCCGGCGCGTTGGCGTGCACCGGGGCGGCCAGGGGCAGCCACAGCGCGGCGGTGATGGCCACCACGGTGAAGGCGCGCTGGGGCAGTTGGTGTCGCACGGCCGGTCCTCCCGGATCAGTCGGGTTGGCGCAGGGTGAACTGCACGACGTCGGTGTTGCCTTCGTCGAAGGCGGCCTCGCAGTAGGCGAGGTAGAACTCCCAGGTGCGCAGGAAGCGCTGGTCGAAGCCCTGCTGCAGCACGCGCTCCTGGTTCAGCAGGAACTGCTGGCGCCAGACCCGCAGCGTCTGCGCGTAGTCGGGGCCGAAGTGGAACTGGTCCACCACCTGCAGGCCGGCGCGTTCGGCCGCGGCGCGGAACTGCGCCGGGCTGGGCAGGCAGCCACCCGGGAAGATGTACTGCTGGATGAAGTCGGTGCCGGCGACGTAGCGGTCGAACAGGTCGTCGCGGATGGTGATGCTCTGGATGCAGGCCCGGCCACCCGGCTTGAGCAGGCGCGCGACGGTATTGAAATAGGTGTCCCAGTACTCGCGGCCCACGGCCTCGACCATCTCGATGGAGCAGATGGCATCGAAAGGGGCGTCGCCGATGTCGCGGTAGTCCTGCAGCCGCAGGTCGGCGCCCGGGTTGCGCCGCTGCGCGAACGCCAGCTGTTCGGTCGACAGCGTCACGCCGGTCACCGAGGCGCCGAACTCGGTGATCGCCTTCTCGGCCAGCGCGCCCCAGCCGCAGCCGATCTCCAGCACGCGGTGGCCGGGCTGCACGCCGGCCATGCGCAGGGCGCGCCGCACCTTGGCGTGCTGCGCGTCCACCATGTCCTGGCCCGGCTGCTCGTACAGCGCCGACGAGTAGTTCCAGGTCTCGTCCAGCCAGAGACCGTAGAAGGCGTTGCCCAGGTCGTAGTGGGCGTGGATGTTCTTGCGGCTGTTGGCCTTGCTGTTGCGGTTGAGCAGGTGGCGCAGGCGGTAGGCCAGGCGGCCGATCCACGAGCCGTAGACCACGTCTTCCAGCGCCTCGCGGTTGGCGATCAGCAGGCGCAGCAGGTCGGACAGCTGCGGCGTGCTCCAGTCGCCGGCGATGTAGCTCTCGGCGAAGCCGATGTCGCCCGATTTCAAAGCCGCTCCGAACACGTTCCAGTTGGTCAGCCGCATCGAGGCCAGTGGTCCCGCGCCACCACCGAAACGCTGCACCGTGCCGTCGGGCAGCTGCAGCGTGAGCGAGCCGTGGCGCAGGCGCTGCAGCAGCTGCAGCGTGGTGCGGGCGGCGGCCGGGGCGTGGCGGGGCAGGGAAAGGCCGGCGCTCTGCGGGGCGGTGGTGCTGTTCATGTCGTGTCGGAAGGCAAGGGTCAGCGGGAGGCCGGGTGGCCCGGGGTCACGAAGTCCGCCGGTGCGGCGGGCTGGCGGAAGAAGGGCGCCTGCTTGAGCCACAGGCGCAGGGCCTGCCAGTGGATGCGGGCGATCACGCCCAGCGTCATCAGCGGGTGGCCCCAGAGTGCGCGCCGTGCGCTCGCGGCGTCCAGCGGCTGCAGCGTGCCGCTGACGCTGGTGCGGATCAGGGCGTCGGCGCCAGGCTCGTCGTGGAAGTCGATGCGCACCACCGTGCGGTCTTCGCCGCCGTGCTGCGTGCGCATGAAGACGAAGCGGTATTCGCCGCGCACCGGGGCGAAGGGCGAGACGTGGAAGACCTTGTCGGCCGTGGCCGGCACGCCGTGGCGCGGCGCGTCCAGCAGGTAGCAGTGGCGCTCGCCGAAGGTGTTGTTGACCTCGGCGACCACCGCGCGCAGCGTGCCGTCGGCGCGGTGGCAGTACCAGAAGCTCACCGGCTTGAACACGTAGCCCAGCACGCGCGGGTAGGTGTGCAGCCAGACCTCGCCATCCGCGTCGCCGATGCCGTGCTCGGCCAGCAGGCCGTCGAGCCAGGCCAGGCAGTCGTCGCGGCCGTCGCCGTGGTCGCGGTCGTGGAAGGCCAGTGCTGCCCAGCGGTTGCGTGCGAGCGCGCCGGGGCCGTTTTTCCGAAGGCTGCGCAGCGGCAGCATCAGGAAGAAGGTCGGGTAGGCGAAGGCGTGCGCCTTCGGGCGCGAGCGGGCGTGGCGCACCTGGCCGAAGCCGACCAGGGTTTGCGCAGCGCTCACGGCGCTCCCGACGACTGTGTTCATGCAAACACTCCCGGCAGCGCGGCGTCGCGGGTCTCGGTGGCGCTGCGCTGCGGCAGCAGGTCGTGGGCCATGATGAGTTCGCGCGCGGCGCGCAGGCCGGCCTTGAGGCCGTCTTCGTGGAAGCCGTAGCCCATCCAGGCGCCGGCGTAGAAGGTGTCGTGCCGGCCCTGCAGGTCGACCATGGCCTTCTGGGCGCGGATGGCGGCCAGGTCGAACACCGGGTGGGCGTACTCGTATTCGCCGATCACGGTGGCCGGGTCGATGGCGCGCTGCGGGTTGAGCGAGACGATCACCGGGGTCTTCAGCGGCAGCGGCTGCAGCCGGTTGATCAGGTAGTGCAGGCAGACCCGCGGCTCGTCACCGGCGCCGCCGGCCTCGTAGTTCCAGGCCGCCCAGGCCTTCTCGCGCTGCGGCAGCACCGAGGCGTCGGTGTGCAGCACCGCGCGGTTGGGCTGGTAGCGCACCGCGCCCAGGGCCGCACGCTCTTCGGGCGTGGCGGCCTCGCCCAGGATGGCCAGCGCCTGGTCGCTGTGGCAGGCCATGACGATGGCGTCGAAGCGCTCGACCCGGCCTTCGCTCACCACGCGCACGCCCTGGGCGTCGCGCAGCACCTGCTGCACGGGGGTGTTCAGGCGCCGGTCGGGAATACGAGCGACGATTTTTTCCACGTACTGCCGCGCACCGCCGGCCACCGTGTACCACTGCGGCCGGTTGGTCACCTGGATCAGGCCGTGGTTGTGGCAGAAGCGCACCATGGTCGCGACCGGGAAGCGCAGCATCTGGTCGGTCGGGCAGCTCCAGATGCAGCCCATCATGGGCAGGAAGTACCAGTCGCGGAAGGCGGCCGAGAAGCGGTGGCGCTCCAGAAAATCGCCCAGCGGTTCCAGCAGCGGGCTGTCGGCGCCGAGGTCGTCGCCGCGCTTGGCCAGTCGGGTGGTCAGGCGGTTGAAACGGACGATGTCCGCCAGCATGCGCCAGAAGCGGGCGTTGCCCAGGTTTTCGCGCTGGGCGAACACGGTGGAGAGGTCGCTGCCGCTCCATTCCAGCGCCGAGCCGCGTGGCCCGGCGCCCGGTGCCTGGACCGAGAACGACATGTCGGACGGTGCCACCGGCACCTGCAGCTGGTCGAACAGCGCCAGCAGGTTGGGGTAGGTGCGCTCGTTCAGGACGAGAAAACCGGTGTCGACGCCGAAGGTGGTCGGGCGGCCCAGGGGGTCGGCCAGGGTCACGTCCACCGTGTGGGTGTGGCCGCCGAAGTAGTCGCCGGCCTCGAACAGGGTCAGATCGGCCAGGCCGCTGAGGGTGTGGGCGGCTGCCAGGCCGGAGATGCCAGAGCCGACGATGGCCACGCGCGGGCGCTGCGGAGGATTCGCGGGCGCACCGCCGATCGGGGAGGGGGTGGGGACCGAGTACATGGCTCAGCCCAGACGTGCCGCCACCCGCTGGGGGCGGCGGAGGGGGGAAGAAGAAAAGCCTGCGAAGCGCCCCGACGCGAAGGAGGGAGGGAGGGAGGAGGAGGAGAAGCGCCTCGGGATTTCATCCGCCGCGATCGGCGGAAGGCTTCGCAGTGCAAAAACCTGAACATACGACAGCACCAACTTTGGCGCCATCGTGAAAGCATTGAGAGGATTCGTGGCGGAAAAGTTCCGCGGGTGGATGACCATGTGCCCTCCGGTGGCTGATGTACCAAAATGAACTGCTTGGTTTTATTTTGACTGATCAGTCACAAAACAGCCGAAACATTCTTTTCAACACCCATGAAGGGAGCATGGTTATCGGTCGGAATGGCCCGCGCAGCGGCGGAGCGTGGGGCCAGGGAACTCAGCGCCGGGCCGCCCCAGGCTGAGTTTGCGCCCCCTCGTGGGGCAGCGACCCGCGCAGCGGCGGAGCGCTGGGGCTATGCCGTCTTGCCCAGCGCGTGGCGCCAGAGTGCCTGCACCGCGGCCGCCATGCCGGCGGCCGCGTCGGCGCCGATCTGCGGGGGCGCCTCGTCCAGCCGCGCGCGGTGCTGGATGGCACGCAGCTCGCGGTAGGCGTCGGCGGCTTCCTGGCCCACGCCCTTGGGCAGCAGGCCCACGGCCTCGGCGCGCTGCAGCAGCGCGATGTTGCCCAGGTTGCCGCGCAGTTCCGGGTGTTCGCCCGAGTGCGCCAGCACCAGGTACTGCACCACGAACTCCACGTCGACCATGCCGCCCGGGCTGTGCTTGACGTCGAACTGTTCGCCGCGCACCGGGTGGGCGCTGCGCACCTTCTCGCGCATGGCGGTGATTTCCTGCGCCAGCGCCGCGCGGTCCCGTTCGGCGGTGATGACCGCCTCGCGCACGGCGTCGAAGCGCGGCTGCAGACCGGCCATGCCCATCACGAAGCGCGCGCGGGTCATGGCCTGGTGTTCCCAGGTCCAGGCGGTGTTGCTGCCACGGCCGCGCTGGTAGTTCTCGTAGGCGGTGAAGGTGGTCACCAGCAGGCCCGAGTTGCCATTGGGCCGCAGCGCGGTGTCGATTTCGAACAGGTCGCCCTCGCCGGTCTTGACCTGCAGCCAGTTGATCAGCTTGCGCACGAAGGCGGCGTAGATCTCGCTGGCGTTTTCGTCCTCGTCCTCGTAGACGAACACGATGTCCAGGTCGCTGCCATAGCCCAGCTCCTTGCCGCCGAGCTTGCCGTAACCAATGATGGCGAAGGCCGGCTCCTCGCGGTGGCGGTTTTTCAGCCGCGCCCAGCACCAGCGTGCGGTCACGCGCAGCACCGCGTCGGCCAGGGCCGAGAGGTCGTCGGCCACCTGCTCCACCGTCAGCACGCCCTCGATGTCGCGCGCCAGGGTGCGGAACACCTCGGCGTGGTGGGCGCGGCGCAGCAGGTTCAGCAGCTCTTCCTCGTCGTCCTCGCCGGTGCGGCGCAGCGCGGTGCGGCGGTCTTCGAGGTCGGCCTCGAATTGGGCGGCGTCAAAGCGTTCTTCCATCAGCTGGCGCCCGGCCAGCTCGTCGATCACGCCCGGGTGCTTGAGCAGGTAGCGCGCCGGCCATTTGGCCGCACCAAGGATGCGCAGCAGCCGCTCGTGCACCGAGGGCCGCTCCTGCAGCAGGGCCAGGTAACTCTCGCGGCGCAGCAGCGGCTCGATCCAGTCGGCCAGGCGCAGCGCGGCCTGTTCGTTGACGCGGCCTTCGTCGAGCCAGGCGCCGGTGCGCTGGACCAGGCGCACCAGGCGCAGGCGGGCGTCCTCGCGCAGCGCCAGCACCCGCGGGTGCTCGCACCACTGCGCGACCTTGGCGGCGAAGGCCTCGGGCAGCCCGGCCATCACGCCCTGCAGGTCTTCCACGGCGCCGCGCGAGCCGTTCTTGTTGCAGCCCTTGCCGTTGCAGCCGCCGCCGGGCGCGCCGCCCAGCAGGATGTCGAACTCGTGGGCCACGGTCTCGCGGTGGGCGTCCAGCGCGCACAGGAAGGCGCACATGTCGGGGAAGCCCAGGGTGGCGGCGATCCAGGCCAGGTCGTCGTCGCGGGTGGGGATCAGGTGGGTCTGCTGGTCGTCCAGGTACTGGATGCGGTGTTCGACCTTGCGCAGGAAGTCGTAGGCCGCGGCCAGCGCGTCGGCGGTGGCGCGCGGCATCAGGCCGGCCTTGGCCACGCGCTGCAGCGCGTCCAGCGTGGGGCGGGTGCGCAGTTCGGGGAACTGGCCCCCGCGCACCACCTGCAGCAACTGTACGGTGAACTCGATCTCGCGGATGCCGCCGCGCGAGAGCTTGACATCGTTGGCCCGGCCCGGGTTGCCGGCGGCGCGCTTGGACGCGTGGTCGCGGATCTGGCGGTGCAGGGTGCGCAGCGAATCGAAGACGTTGTAGTCCAGGTACTTGCGGAACACGAATGGCAGCACGGCCCCGCGCAGTGCGCTGGCGCTCTTGTCGGCGATGCAGGCGGCCGGCGCGACGACGCGGCTCTTGAGCCAGGCGAAACGCTCCCACTCGCGGCCCTGCACCAGGAAGTACTCCTCCAGCGCGCCCAGCGACACTGCGGCCGGCCCCGAGTTGCCGTTGGGCCGCAGCGCCAGGTCGACCCGGAACACCTGGCCGTGTTCGGTGGTCTCGCCCACCGTGTTGTAGATGTGCTTGACCGCCTTGCCGAAGTACTCGTGGTTGCTGATGCGGTTGCGGCCCGCCGTGTTGCCGGCGGTTTCGCCGTCGGCGTCGTACACATAGATGAGGTCGATGTCGCTGGAAACGTTCAGCTCGCGCGCGCCGAGCTTGCCCATGCCGATCACCCAGAGCTGGGCGCGCTGGCCGTTCTCGTCCAGCGGCGCACCGTGCAGATCGTCCAGGTCGGCAAACGCCAGCCGGCAGGCCTGGTCCAGCGCCAGCTCGGCCAGCTCGGTCACTGCGCGGGTGATGTCCTGCAGGGACGCACCCTCTTCGCAGTCCAGCACCACCAGCCGCTCCATCACCAGCTGGCGCAGCACGCGCAGGGCGGCGGGCATGGGCAGGCCGCGGCCGGTGAGGGTGGCCAGGCAGGTGTTCATGGCCGCCTTGACCGGCGGGCCCGGCGGCAGGCAGGCCAGCTCGTTCTCGTAGCGGCGGCGCACCCGTTGCACAAAGCGAGAGTGCTCGGCCAGCCGGGGCGGCAGCGGGGTGTCGGCGGGGTTCACATTTGGCGACAAAGGAGAAACCGACGCTGCGGAACCGTCGAGAGGGCTGACCGTCATAATTTGCGTTGGATATGAATCAAAGCCCGGCCCCAGCCGCCCCTGCCTCAAGAACCCAGAAGACCTGGTCGGCGATCACTCGGCTGTTGCTGTGGATGGTGCTGACGGTCTGGCTCCTGTTCGCACTCACCTGGGGCACCTTGCATTTTTGGATTGTGCCGCGAATCGGCGAATGGCGCCCCGACCTGGAGCGCTGGGCCAGTGCGGCGGTGGGGGTACCTGTCCAGGTGGGTGCCATCCGCGCCGAATCGCAGGGCGACGCCAGTGCCCGCGCCGGCTTCCTGCTGCGCCTGGTGCCGACGCTCGAACTCAGCGACGTGCGCCTGCTCGACCCCCAGGGCCGCGAAGCCCTCCGGCTGCCCAAGGTGCGGGCGGCGGTGTCGGTCACCTCGCTCTGGCGCCTGGGCTTCGAGCAGCTGCTGATTGAAGCGCCGGTGCTCGACATCCGCCGCACGCCGCAGGGGCGCATCGAAATCGCCGGCCTGGATTTTTCGGGGCCGCAGACCGGCGACCACCGCGCCGCGGACTGGTTCTTCTCGCAGTCCGAGTTCGTGATCCGGGGCGGCACCGTGCGCTGGACCGACGAACTCAAGGGCCAGCCCCCGCTGGCCCTGAACCAGCTGAGCTTCGTGGCCCGCAACCGAGTGCGCAGCCACCTGCTGCGGCTGGATGCGACACCGCCGCCCGAGTGGGGACAGACCTTCAGCTTGATGGCGCAGATGCGCGAACCCCTGCTGGACCTGGGGCCGCAGCCGCCGAACCAGGCGCCCTGGCACAACTGGAGCGGTGAGGTCTACGGCGATTTCCCGGCGGTCGATGTCTCGCGCCTGAGGGCCTATGTCGACCTGTCCGAATGGGGCGTCGAGGTGCGCGCCGGCCAGGGCCGCCTGCGCGCCTGGGCCGATGTCGAGCGCGGCCAGGTGGCCGGCGCCACCGTCGACATGGGTCTGCGCGAGGTCGCCACGCGGCTGGGCGAACAGCTGCCGGAGCTGGCGCTGGAGCGGGTCGATGGCCGGGTGGTGGCCAGCTGGGGCGCCCAGGGCTTTCAGGTGGCCAGCGACGACCTGAGCTTCCGCACCCAGGACGGCCTGGACTGGCCCGCCAGCAAGCTGCGGCTGGCGCACGACAACGGCCTGTCCCGCGGCGCGAATGCCAGCGCGACGACCACCGTCGAGGCCGACCGCCTGGACCTGGCGGCGCTGGCCGCGCTGGCCACGCGCGTGCCCCTGCCCCAGGCCAGCCGCGACCTGCTCACCAGCCTGCGCCCGGCCGGTCAGGTCCAGGGCCTGTCGGCGCGCTGGCAGCAGCCGGTGGTGCCGGCGGCGGTGGCGGGCCAGCCCCCGCCGTCGGCACCACCCGTCACCGCCTACCAGGCCAGGGGACGGGTCAGCGGCCTGGCGCTGGCCGGCCAGCCCAGTGGCCGCATGTCGGCCTACGGGCCCTACCCCGAACTGGGCCGGCCTGGCGTGGCGGGCGCCAGCGCCGACTTCGACCTCCATCAGGACGGCGGCACCGCGCGCGTCTCGATCACCGATGGCGCGCTGGAGCTGCCGGGCATGTTCGAGCAACCGCAGATTCCCATGACCAGCCTCCAGGCCGACGCCCGCTGGAGCGTCTCGGGTGAGCGCATCGAGGTCTGGCTGGAGAACATGCGCCTGGCCAACGCCGACGCCGCCGGCACCGGCCGCCTGCACTGGACCACGGCAGACCCGGCGCGCAGCAGCGCCAAGTCGCGCTTCCCCGGCGTGCTCGACCTCAGCACCACCCTCACCCGCGCCGACGCCGCCCAGGTGCACCGCTACATGCCGCTGTCGGTGGGCACCGACGCGCGCCGCTACGTGCGCGAGGCGATCCGCGGGGGGGCGTCCGACCGCGTCGAGTTCCGCGTGCGCGGCGACCTCTGGGACCTGCCCTTCTACCAGGCCGGCGCCGACGGCGAGTTCCGCATTTCCGCGGCGCTCAAGGGCGTCGACTTTGCCTACCTGCCGCCCTACCTGCAGGACGAGGGCGCACCGGCCTGGCCGGCGCTCAAGGCCGTCAATGGCCAGCTGGTGCTCGAAAAGGCATCGCTGAAACTCAGCGGGCTCAGCGCCGGGGTCGAGGGCCTGCCGCAGGTGCGGCTGGGCGAGGGTGAGGTGCTGATCCCCGACCTCATGGGCACGCCGCGGGTCGAGGTCGGCGCGCGCACCCAGGGGCCGGCCGCCGAGGTGCTGCGCTTCGTGCAGACCTCGCCGCTCGACGGCTTGCTCTCCGGCGCCCTGTCCAGGGCCACGGGCACCGGCAATGCCGGGGTGTCGTTCAAGCTGCAGCTGCCCCTTGAGAAGATC
This sequence comes from Hydrogenophaga sp. H7, assembly GCF_002025745.1. NCBI lineage: Bacteria > Pseudomonadati > Pseudomonadota > Betaproteobacteria > Burkholderiales > Comamonadaceae > Hydrogenophaga > Hydrogenophaga sp. H7. The sequence continues at coordinate 95,785 of NZ_MCIC01000002.1, forward strand.
GAGGACTTCGCGCTGCAGGGCAGCGTGCAGCTGGGTGGCAACGACCTGCGCATCACGCCCGATGCGCCCCTGCTGGAGCGCAGCAGCGGCAGCATCTCCTTCACCGAGCGCGGCTTCCGGCTGGCCGACGCCCGCGCCCGCCTGTATGGCGGCGACGTGGTGCTCGAAGGCGGCCTGCAGCCCGACGCGCGCGGCGTGGCCAGGGTGGAGTTCCGCGGCCAGGGCAGCGCCACCGCCGAAGGGCTGCGCGACGGCGGTCTGGGCTTCGTCTCGCGCCTGTTCGCCAGCGCCAGCGGCAGCGCGGCCTACACCGCGCGCCTGGGCTTCCGGGGCGGCGCGCCGGAGATCAGCGTGACCAGCTTGCTGCAGGGCCTGGCGGTGGACCTGCCGGCACCGCTGTCCAAGAAGGCCGAGGACAGCCTGCCGCTGCGCTACGACAACGCTGTGGTGGGGGTGGCGCCCGAGGGGGCTGGCGAGGTGGCCCGCACCGACCGGCTGGCGGTCGAGATCGGCCCCGCGGCGCAGCCCCTGCTGTCGCTGCAGTACGAGCGCGACGTCACCGGGACCGAGGCACGGGTGCTGCGCGGCAGCCTGGGCGTGGGTCTGCAGGCGGGTGAGGCCGCGCCGCTGCCGCTGCAGGGCGTGGCGGCCAACCTGCGCTTTGCCCGCATCGACGTGGACGCCTGGGAGCGCGTGTTCAGCGAGGCCAGCGGCGTCGACGTGCGCAGCACCAGCGCGGGCACGACCGCGCCGACGGCCCAGGCGGCCAGCCTGAACTACCTGCCCACCGTGCTGGCGGTGCGCGCCGGCCAGGTGGATGTCGACGGCCGCAGCTTCAACAACGTGGTGCTGGGCGGCTCGCGCGAGGGCACGCAGTGGCGCGCCAACGTCGATGCCGACGAACTCAACGGCTATGTGGAATACCGCCAGGCGGCGGGTGGCAGCGCCGGCAGCGTCTACGCGCGGCTGGCGCGGCTGGACCTGGCGCCCAGCGCCGCGGCCGATGTCGAGCAGCTGCTGCAGCAGCCCAGCAGCGTGCCGGCGCTGGACATCACGGTAGAGAACCTGGTGCTCTCGGGCCGCCAGCTCGGGCTGGTGGACATCCAGGCCGTCAACCGCGGCGTGGGACGCAACCGGGAATGGCGCCTGAACAAGCTCAACGTGCGTGTGCCCGAGGCGCGGCTGATCGCCAGCGGCAACTGGGCGGCCACCGGGGACGAGGGTGCCGCGCGCCGCACCCGGCTGGACTTCCGGCTGGATGTGGACGACGCGGGCCAGCTGCTGACGCGCTTCGGCCGTGCGGGCGTGGTGCGCGGTGGCAGCGGCCACATCGAGGGTGAGATCGGCTGGCTCGGTTCGCCCTTCACGCTGGACTACCCCAGCCTCTCGGGCGAGATGGCGGCCAACTTCGAGACCGGCCAGTTCCTCAAGGTCGAGCCGGGCGCGGCCAAGCTGCTGGGCGTGCTGAGCCTGCAGGCCCTGCCGCGGCGGCTGACGCTGGACTTCCGCGACGTGTTCTCCGAAGGCTTCGCCTTCGACTTCGTGCGCGGCGACGCCAAGATCGCGCAGGGCGTGGCGACCACCAACAACCTGCAGATGAAGGGGGTGAACGCCGCCGTGCTGATGGAAGGCAGCGCCGACATCGTGCGCGAGCAGCAGGACCTCAAGGTGGTGGTGGTGCCCGAACTCAACGCCGGCACTGCCTCGCTGATCGCCACCGCCATCAACCCCGCCATCGGCCTGGGCACCTTCCTGGCCCAGTTCCTGCTGCGCGAACCGCTGCAGTCGGCCACCACCCAGCAGTTCCACATCAGCGGCGGCTGGGCCGACCCCAAGGTCGAGAAGATCGAAAAGAAGTAAAAACGCACACCGATACCAAGGAGCACCCATGAAAGTCGCCGCCATCCAGATGGTCTCGGGCATCAGCCTGGACGCCAACCTCAGCGCCGCGCGCGCGCTGCTCGACCAGGCCGCCCGCGCCGGCGCCGAACTCGCGGTGCTGCCCGAGTACTTCTGCTTCATGGGCCAGCACGACGCCGACAAGCTGCTGCTGGCCGAACAGACCGGCCTGGGCACGGTGCAGGACTTCCTCTCCGACGCGGCGCGCGAGCTCAAGCTGTGGATCGTCGGCGGCACGCTGCCCATGGCCACCGACGACCCCGCGCACGCGGCCAACGCCTCGCTGGTCTACGACCACAAGGGCCACTGCGTCACCCGCTACGACAAGATCCACCTGTTCCGCTACGACAACGGCCGCGAGGCCTACGACGAGGCGGCGGTGCTGCGGGCCGGCGACACGCCGGTCTCCTTCGAGATGCCCACGCGCCACGGCGAACACTGGCGGATCGGCATGAGCGTCTGCTACGACCTGCGCTTCGGCGAGCTCTACCGCATGCTCGCCGCCGACCTGCTGCTGGTGCCCGCCGCCTTCACCCACACCACCGGCCAGGCGCACTGGGAGGTGCTGCTGCGCGCCCGCGCGATCGAGAACCAGGCCTATGTGATCGCCAGCGCCCAGGGTGGCGTGCACGAGAACGGCCGCCGCACCTGGGGCCACAGCATGGTGATCGACCCCTGGGGCCAGGTGATGGCGATGCAGGCCGAAGGCCCGGGCGTGGTGCTGGCCGACATCGACCTTGAACGCCTGCGCAGCGTGCGCGAACAGCTGCCGTCCCTCCAGCACCGCAGGCTGTGAGCCTATGAAACGACCGCCGCGGCGATGGCTGCTGTGGGGCGCGCTGCTGCTGCTGGTTGTGCTGCTGCTGGGCGTGCTGGTGTTCCTGGCCGCCGAGTACGAGGAATCGCGCGACCAGGAGGCGCTGGAGCGCGACGCCGCGGCGCTGGCCGGCGACATTCGCAGCGGACTGGTGCGCAACGTGCAGACCCTGCAGGCGCTGCACAGCGTGGCCCCCACAGCCGCCTCGTGGCAGGACCCGGCCGCCGAGCTGCTGGAGCAGCACCGCGAACTGGTGCGGCTGGAGTGGCGCGACGCCGGTCTGCGGCTGCTGGCCGAGCGCGACTCGTCCTATGTGTCCGACCTGTACGGGCAGATGGCGCGCACCCAGGCCCTGCCCGACGTGCGCCAGGCCTGCGAGAGCGCCCAGCGGGTGTCCGGCCCCTCCTTCTCGCCCAGCTACTTCTGGCCCATGAGCAGCGGCCTGGGCATGGAGCTGATGGAGATGTGCCTGCCGGTCGTGCGCGCCGGCGCAGCCGAAGGCTACCTGGTGGCGACCTACGCCCTGCCCGGCCTGTTGTCGGAGCTGACCAACAAGGCGCTGCTGCGCAACCGCGGCCTGGCCTTCACCGAGGTCGATGGCACCCGGCTGGCGCTGCACAGCACCGTCTCGGGCAGCCGCAGCCTGCAGGTGGCCAGCGCCCTGCTGGACCTGCCGGGCCACACGCTGATGCTGCGGCTGGAGAGCCCGCGCAGGGTCGTCGGCCTGTTCCCCAACGTGCTGACGGCGGTGGTGGGTGCGCTCTCGCTGGCCCTGCTGGCGGTGCTGGTGCTGCTGGGGCGCGACATGCGGCGGCGCCAGCGCGCCGAGACCGAGGTGGCCGAGGCACTGGCCTTCCGCAAGGCGATGGAGAACTCGCTGGTGACCGGGTTGCGCGCGCGCGACATGAACGGCCGCGTGACCTATGTGAACCCCGCGTTCTGCCAGATGGTGGGCTTCTCCGCCAGCGAGCTGATCGGCTCGGGCCTGCCCGCGCCCTGGTGGCCACCCGAGCTGGTGAACGAGTACCAGCAGCGCCAGGCGGTGCGACTGGCCGGCCAGGTGCTCCCGCGCGAGGGCTATGAATCGGTGTTCCAGCGCAAGGACGGCACGCGCTTTCCGGTGCTGATCATCGAGGCGCCGCTGATCGATGCCCAGGGTACGCAGACCGGCTTCATGAGCGCCATCCTCGACCTGAGCGAGCAGCGCCGCGTCGAGGAGCTCAACCGCGCCTCGCAGGAGCGGCTGCAGGCCACCGCGCGCCTGGCCACCGTCGGCGAGATGGCCTCGCTGCTGAGCCACGAACTGAACCAGCCGCTGGCCGCCATCGCCAGCTACGCCAGCGGCTCGCTCAATCTGCTGGACGACGCCGATGCACCGCCCGATCTGCTGCGCCAGGCCATGCAGCGCGTGAGCGAACAGGCCGAACGCGCCGGCCGCGTCATCAAGAGCGTGGCCGACTTCGTGCGGCGGCGCGAACAGGTGCGCGAGGCGGTGGCGCCGGCCGACCTGCTGGAGGCCATCCTGCCGCTGCTGGGCCTGCAGGCCAAGAAACTGGGCATCCGGGTGGAGACCCGCATCGCGCCCGGTTGTCCGGCGGTGCTGTGCGACCGCACCATGGTCGAGCAGGTGCTGCTGAACCTGGCGCGCAACGGCATGCAGGCGATGCCGGAGGGCGATCCGCCGCTGGCCTCGGGCCTGCGCAGCATCCAGATCCACATCGCGCCGCGCCGCGCGCAGTCCGCCGATGGCGAGCCGCTGCGCAAGACCTGGGTCGAGTTCGCGGTCACCGACCACGGGAAGGGGCTGAGCGACGAGGTGCGCGAGAAGCTGTTCACGCCCTTCTTCACCACCAAGGCCGAGGGCATGGGCCTGGGCCTGTCGCTGTGCCGCACCGTGATCGAGCAGCACGGCGGCGCCCTGACCTTCGAGCCGGCCCAGCCGCGCGGCACGGTCTTCCGCTTCACGCTGCCGGGGGTGTAACCCCCACCCTCCGCCGCTGCGCGGGTCGCTATCATCCCGCCCATGACCCAGCATCCCGACGCCAAGGTGTTCATCGTCGACGACGATGCGGGCGTGCGCGATGCGCTGGCCTGGCTGCTGCGCACGCGGCGCCTGCTCAGCGAGCGCTACGACAGCGCCGACGCCTTCCTGGCCGAGATCACCCGCTGGTCGTCCGAACCCGCCGTGCCCTGCTGCCTGCTGCTGGACGTGCGCATGCCCGGCACCAGCGGCCTGGCGCTGTTCGAGCAGCTGCTGGCGCTGCCCTGGCAGGCGGCCATGCCGGTGATCTTCCTCTCCGGCCATGCCGACGTGCCGACCGCCGTCGACGCCGTCAAGCGCGGCGCCTTCGACTTCTGCGAGAAACCGTTTTCCGACAACGCCCTGGTCGACCGCGTCGAGCAGGCGCTGGCGCTGTCGGCCCAGGTGCAGGAGGGGCGGCGCGCACAGCGCAGCGTGCAGCAGCGCCTGGACAGCCTGACCGAGCGCGAACGCGACGTGATGGACCTGGTGATCGAAGGCCTGCCCAACAAGCTGGTGGCCGACCGGCTGAACATCAGCGTGCGCACGGTGGAGGTCCACCGCTCGCGCGTGTTCGACAAGATGGGCGTGAAGTCGGCCGTCGAACTGGCCAACGCGCTGCGCCAGCTGGGGGCGCGCTGAGGCTCAGTCGTCCCGCGGATCGGGCCTCTCGGCCTTGCGCTCCTCGGGCAGTTCCCCGTTTTTCCGACCCGAGAACATGGTCCACCACACGATGAAGATCAGCAGTACCAGCGCAGCGAGCGCTTCGAGCAGCAACAGGGTCATGGACAGGGGCCGGAGCGCACTGGTTCGGTGGACGACGGCGCTGATTGTAGGCAGCCTGGCCGCCTGCACCACCGTCGAGGTGCCGCCCTCGGCGCCCGCGCCGGGCGCCCGCCCGGCCGACGGCAGCCTGCCGCCGGCCATCCAGCAGCCGGCCAGCCGCTGGGTGCCGGTGCGCTGGAGCGACCTGCCCGGCTGGGGCCTGGACAGCCTGCACGAGGTCTGGGGCGCCTGGGTGCGCGGCTGCGAGAAGCCCTCGCCGGTGCAGGCGCCGCTGTGCGCCGAGGTGCGGCCGCTGATCATGGCCGGCACCGCCGAGCAGCAGGCCTGGATCGAAAGCCGCTTCCAGCCCTACCGCGTGGTCGAGCCCGACGGCAGCGCGCCGCAGGGGCTGCTCACCGGTTATTACGAACCGGTGCTGGAGGCCTCGCGCGCCACCACCTTCAGCCACCGCGTGCCGGTGTACGCGCCGCCGGTCGGCGTGCGCCTGGGCGGCAACGAGCCGCCCTGGTACACCCGGCAGGAGATCGACACCCTGCCCGCGGCGCAGGCCGCGCTCCGGGGGCGCGTCATCGCCTGGCTGTCCGACCCGATCGACGCCCTGGTGCTGCAGATCCAGGGCTCGGGCCGGCTGAACATCAAGGAGCCCGACGGGACGGTCAAGCAGGTCCGCGTGGCTTTCGCGGCGCACAACGGCCACCCCTACCAGAGCGTGGGCAAGTGGCTGCTGGACCGGCGCGAGATCCGCGAAGGCAACTGGGAGGGCATCCGCGCCTGGGCCGCGCAGAACCCCGGCCGGGTCAACGAGATGCTCTGGAGCAACCCGCGCACGGTGTTCTTCCGCGAGGTGCGCCTGACCGAGCTCAACGCCCGCTTCGGCCCCGCCGGGGCGCAGGGCGTGCCGCTGACACCGGGCCGTTCGATCGCCGTCGATCCGCAGAGCATCCCCTACGGCACGCCGGTCTGGCTGGCGTCCAAAGGGGTGGTCTTCAACCAGCAGCGCCTGGTGATGGCGCAGGACACCGGCGGCGCCATCACCGGCGCGGTGCGCGCCGACCTGTTCACCGGTTGGGGCAACTGGGGCGACGCGCCCTACCAGCTGGCCTCGCGGCTCAAGCAGCCGCTGCAGATGTGGGTGCTCTGGCCGCGCTGACAGCGGGTTTCAGAGGGTGGTGATGTCGGTCTGCACCGGCCAGTCCTGACCGGCACCGGGGACGTTGGCCGACGGGCCGAACTGGTGTTGCAACACCATGGTGTAGCGACCCGGACGGTCGCTGCACAGGCGGTAGGCCTGGCCCGCCGCCTGCAGCGTGACACCGGATTCGGGGGCGGCGCGCACCTGCCACTGGTCGACATCCGCAGAGCGCAGCCGCAAGGTGACGCAGAAGCCCCGCTTCATGTTCGAGAGCACCACCAGGCGCTGCTGGCCGCCGAGCAAGCCGTCGGCGCCGCTGGTGAGTTGCGACGGGTGGCTGTTTTCGAGCACACGCATGACGGGCGGCACGACGATGCGGAAATCCAGTGCCCCGCTGGTGGCGGGTGCCAGGGTCGTGAGCTGCGCTTCCCCCTGGCTGGCCGCGGGGGCCAGCACCAGGCCCAGGCCGACGGCCAGGGCAGACAGGAGGCGGTGTGCGGGCTTCATGCCCGCTTTATCGGTCCTCCGGGCGCGGACTTGACCCCTTTTCCGACGTGCGGTGTCAGCGGGGCCGCTGCACCGGCAGGCTCAGGCGGGTGGTTTCGCGCAGGCGCAGGTCGATCGTGACCTGTCCGTCGTCGACCACGCTCCACGGCAGGGGCAGGGTGTCGTTGCGCACGCTCACCGTGCGCGGGCCGGAGGCCACGAAGGGGAAGCTGAAGCGGCCCTGGGCGTCGGTGCGCACTGCATACCGGTTGTCCAGCGCGATCGTGACGCCGGGCACCCCGGTCTCGTTGGCGTCCTGCGTGCCGCTGGCGTTGTCGTCGAAATACACGATGCCTTCGATGCGGCCACCGCCCTCCTGGGGCCGGCCGCCCAGCGGAACATTGCGGCTGCCCGCTTCGTCCTCGTACCGCAGCAGCACCAGGAAGCTGCGGTCGCTGTTGCCGGTGGTGGTCGTGGGCAGCGGCGCCAGCGGGTCCAGCGGCCGGCGCTCCGGTGTCTGACCGATGGCGCGGGTGTACTGGCCGCTGATGCTCCAGTGGCGGTTCAGGCGCCACTGGGCGCCCAGGTTCAGGTTGTGGCGCTGCTGCCCGTTGTCGCGCCGCTCGGTGCCGAGCTGGCCGCGCAGGTCGGCACCGTTGCTCAGCGGAGCCTGCAGCGCGAGCGCACCGGACCAGAAGTTGTCGCTGTCCTGGTTGGCGGCGTAGCGGCCCATGCCCAGGGTGGACGACAGGGTCCAGCCCAGTGGCACGGCCCATTCCTGGTCGTAGCTCAGCACCCGCGCGGGGCCCTGGAGGTCGGCGCCGCCGGCCAGTTCGAGTCGCCATCCGCTCTGGCCCCAGTCGTTGGTGCGGCGCCAGTCGGCGAAGCTGTTCCAGGCCTGGCCGTCGAAACGGCGCAATGCGGCACCGGCGCTGAACTGGTTGTCCCGGTCGATGCGCCAGCGCGCGCTGGCCGAGGCGTAGCTGCCGTTGCCCACCCGCCCGCTGACCGAGCGCAGCCAGTCGTAGGAGGCTTCTGCCGACCACTGGCGGGTGCGCCACTGGCTGCGCAGGGTGGCGCCCTGCACGTCTGAGGGCATGGCCTGCGCGGCCCAGCTCAGACCGGGGTCGAGCCGGTACAGGCTCAGGCCGTGCTGGCGCGGGCCCTCGTCCCATTCGCTGTCCACCCAGACGCCCTGGGCGCTCACGCCGCCCGCGCCGGTGCGGCTGCTCACCAGCTGGGCCTGGCTGCGGTGGCTGGCGCTGTCCCGCCGCAGGGCGAGGTGGCTGGCGTCGGCGTCGGTGCGTCCCGAGGGGTTGTCCAGCGTGGCGCTGGTGAGCACATCGGTGGCGCGTTCGTGCTGCAGGGCGAGCGTCCAGCCGTCCGGCTCGGTGGCGCGCGCGCCGGGGCTGCGCCACTGCGCGCCAGCCAGGTGGCGCCGTCCGCCCAGGCCCTGGAATCCGGTCACCGGCTGGCTGGTGAGCTGGCCGGGCTCACCGCCCGCGGCCAGCAGCTGCAGCCCCTGTCCCGTGTGTTCCCACTGGCCGCTGAGCCCGCGCAGCTGGGTGCTCGGGAGCAGCACGCGCGAGGGCAGGCGCGACAGGTCGGTGCCGGGGGCGGTGATCACGCCCAGATCGTGGTCGCCGGTCCAGCCGCCGGGCAGCGGCAGTGCGCGCTGGCGCAGCGTCAGGGTGTATTCGCGCGGGCTGGGCGAGACGCTGCCGTCCATCGACAGCATGCCGTGGTTGGGGGTTTCGATCAGGCCTTCCAGGGCGTAGGCCAGGCGGGTGCGGCGCGAGGCGTCAAAGGACTGGTTGCCAAGCCGGGTCTCCAGGCGCAGGTAGCGCGGCCAGCCGCCGCGGTCGTAGTCGTTCTGGCCGTCGTTCTCGTCGGCCAGTGGCGCCAGGCCCTCAATGATCCGGTCCTCGTAGGGCGCGGGAGCGGGGGCGTTGGCCGCGTTCTGCGCCTGCGCCTGCGCCGCGCCCAGTGCCAGGGCGCCGGCCAGCAGCCAACCTCCCCGGATCATGGGGCGAAGCTCGCGTCCAGCGGCAGCTTGTTCTTGCCGGATTCCAGCTGGCCCCGGACCTTGATCGGAAAACGCAGCGTGGGTGCGTTCTTGCCGTCGACCGCCACCGGCGCGAGGGCGATGCGGCGGGTCTCGCCGGGCAGGATGGGCAGGTCGGCGGGCGACATCTCGGCGCTCTGGCCGGCAGCGTCGGTGGCGTCCAGGAAACCCTCGAGCCGGCCGGTGGCGGTGCCGGTGTTGCGCACCCGCACGGTGGCGGTGGGCTGGCCGTTGGCCTGGACAGTCTCGGTGCCGGCGATCGACAGGGCCGGCGCCACGTCGCCGATGGCGGCGTAGACGATGACGCCGATGCGCCCGCCCACGGGGAAGCTCACCGCGCCCTCGACCTTGGCGGCCTCCAGGCCCTCGACCATGATGGCGAAGCGGCACTCGCGCGGCGGGGTGCCGGCCGGCGGGGCGATCTCGAATCGGTAGCGGTAGCGGGCCCCGGGCTGCAGGGTCAGCTCGCGCCGTTCGATCGCCACCCAGGGGCGGCAGCTGTCTGGGGCCAGCTCGTTCGTGAACGCGACCTGGTGGTCGGCATCGAGCGTCCAGTCGTTGGTGTAGATGCGGTAGTTGCCGGCGGCGCGGCCGACGTGCTGGATTTCCAGCACCTGGCGCAGCGGCTGGCCGGCCGCGGTCCGGACCTCGAAGCGCGGCGGCGAGATGAAGGCGGCAAAGCCCTGGGCCCAGGCCATCGCGGGCAACAGGACGAGCAGGCAGAGGGAAACGAGGCGGCGCATGTCGGCGGGTCAGTCGGTGTCGAACTCGAAGTGGAAGTTCAGCCGGCGGCTGGCGCTCTGCCAGTCGGGGCCGGAGCGCAGGCGCACTTGCATCTGGTCGCGCAGGCTGTCGGCGCCGATGGTGCCGGCCCAGACCAGCGCGCGCTCGCCCGAGACCAGGCGGCCCGAGCGCAGCGGGCCGTTGGTGGTCCACACGGCTTCGATGGACGAGGCCTGGTCGAGCGGCAGCACCATGTAGATGCGCCCGCTGCGGCCCACCCAGTCGCGGGTGTCGATGTGCAGGTGCACACGGACCCAGGTTTCCATGCCGCCGTCGCGGTCGCCCGGGGTCTGGGGCAGCCACTCCATCTGCGCGGTGGGCGGCGTGGTGTGGCTCAGCGAGTCGTCCAGGCGGTGGGTGCCCGCGCTGGCGGAGGCGCAGGCCAGGGCCAGCACCAGGCCGGTCAGGAGACTTGTGTTCACGGGCTGCTCAGGGTGTAGGTCACCCGGCCGTCGTAGGTGCCGGCGGCGCGGATGGCGCTGTTGGCGTAGCGGAACGTGTGACAGTTCTCTATATAGGTATTGGCCGGGATCGTGGTCAGGGTCTGGGTGCCACCGTTGAAGGTGCCGGCCGGGATCACGTTGGGCACGCCGCTGCCCGCCGCCGAGACAGTCCAGCTGATCTCGTTGAACGGGATGGTGTCGCCTGCAGTGGTGGTCAGGCTGGCGGGCGAGGTGACGCGCAGCATGGCGCTGGCGGGCCCGTTGCCGGGATTGCTGCGCCGGTAGGAGGCGCCGATCATCACCTGCGCGGACGGTGTCGGGCAGGTTCTGTAGCGGTCCCCGTAGAGGCTGGCGGACTGCGTGCTGTTGCTGGTCATGGCCTGCGGCGCGCCCGACAGCAGCTGGGCGGCGGTGAGGTCGGCGCTGACCAGGTTGACCGTGCCGCTGTTGCCGTCGGCGGTGCCGTTGCCGACGTGCAGGAAGACCCGGCGCGAGGCCGCGGCGATGGTCAGCGACCAGGCCTGGGCGGGCAGTGCCTGCAGCCCGGCGCATACCACCAGGCCGGCGCCGATCAGGCGCAGCAGGGAGGGGGGCGGGGCGGTCTTCATGGCTGTGTCGTGTCCCGTCACCGGTGGTGCGGACACCAGGGCGCGGGCGACCGCCGGCGCAGGCCGGCCAGCGGTCGGGCGGCGCAAGGTCAGGGCATGGCCGCGGTGTAGGTCACGCGGCCGTTGGTGGTGCCGTAGGTGCCCGGAGCGACCACGGCCGAGTTGGCGTAGCTGAAGGTCCAGTTGGCCGAGCGGTCGGTGATCTTGGTGCCCGACGACAGGGTGACGTTGCTGGCCACGCCGGCGCCGGTCAGGGGGATGGCCGGGCTGGGCAGTGCCGCCAGGCTGGAGGTGGCCGTGATCTCGGACCAGGCAATGGTGTCGGCGGTGCCGTTGGTCAGGGCGCCGGTGGTGTTGGCGGTCAGGGTGATCTGGCCGTTGTTGCCCAGCACGCGCACCGGCACCACGTTGCCGGTGATGGCGCCTGCGGGGTTACCGGTGCCAATGGCCGACGGGTTGCTGCTGTAGTCGAAGGTCACCGTATCCACCGTGGTGTTGGTGGTCAGGCCGGCCGCACCGGTGCCCACACCCAGGAACAGCACGCGCGGCACCACGATGCGGAAATCCAGGCGGGCGTTGGCATCGCCGGTGCCGATGGTCAGCTGCGACTCGGCCGATGCGAGCAGGGGGGTGGCCAGGGCCAGAGCCAGGGCGGACTTGAGGATCAGGGAGGACTTGTTCACGACGTTTCCTTCTTCAGGGTTGCGCAGCGCCGATGAACACTTTCTGATGCCATCGTCCCGCTGCTGAGCAGGCCGTACTGTACGCAGCCTGTCCCCTGGGGCCAAGAGACACGGTGGGGAAAAGTCACACTTTTCAAAGACTTGGCCGCCATTCCCGACCCAGCGGTCAAACCAAGGGGATAAGCGGTATCAAAAAGTGCTCAAGTTTCGGATCGGTTGGCCGAGCCGACACTTTGGTTCACAAGATGCCCCAGCGGCAGCGCGCTGCTGGCTTTGACCTCACCGAGCGAAAAGCTGGTGTGCAGGTCTTTCACGTTGGGCAGGTGGATCAGCACCTCGCGCGCGAAGCGGCTGAACTCGGCCAGGTCGGGGCACACCACCTGCAGCTCGAAGGTGCCCGAGCCACTGATGTAGTGGCAGCTGACGATCTCCGGGATCTGCCGGATGGCCTTCTCCATCTGGCCCAGCGCGTCGCCGCTGTTGCGTTCGGCGTCCAGCCGCACGAAGGCCAGCACACCCAGGCCGATCTTGCTGCGGTTGAGCTCGGCCCGGTAGCCGGTGATGAAGCCGGCCTCCTCCAGCGCCCGCACCCGGCGCCAGCAGGGCGCGGCCGACAGCCCGACCCGGCTGGCCAGTTCGGCGTTGGTCAGCCGGCCGTCGGCCTGCAGTTGGTTCAGGATGGCCAGGTCGAACTTGTCCAGTGTTTCCATGAATCCGTATTTTGAGAAAGACTCTTTCTTGAATATCGCAAAACTGGGCACGAAAAGCAAACACCTGTCGGCGACCGGGCCATACACTGAGCGGCACACTGGCACCAGCCTACCCGGCTGTCTGTTGGTCACCGATCCGCCCACAAGGCGGGCACTTCCACCCCCGCAGGAGACAACAAGATGAACGCCCCACTGCCCGAGCACATCCGTCGCGCGCTCGAAACCGTCACGCTGGACGACAAGTACGCCCTTGACCACGGGCCCGCCTTCATGAGCGGGGTCCAGGCCCTGGTGAAGCTGCCGATGCTGCAGCGCCAGCGCGACGCCATGGTCGGCAAGAACACCGCGGGCTTCGTCAGCGGCTACCGGGGCTCGCCGCTGGGCGGCTACGACCAGGCGCTGCAGAAGGCCGCGCCCTACCTGAAGCAGCAAAACGTGGTGTTCCAGCCCGGGGTCAACGAAGAGCTGGCGGCCACGGCCGTGTGGGGCACGCAGCAGCTGGGCTTCGCGCCCAAGGGCAGCAACAAGTTCGACGGCGTGTTCGGCATCTGGTACGGCAAAGGCCCGGGCGTGGACCGCTGCTCCGACGTGTTCAAGCACGCCAACATGGCCGGCACCACGCCCTGGGGCGGCGTGATCGCGGTGGCCGGCGACGACCACGTGGCCAAGAGCTCGACCGCCGCGCACCAGAGCGACCACATTTTCAAGGCCTGCGGCCTGCCGGTGTTCTTCCCGTCCACGGTGCAGGAAATCCTCGACCTCGGCCTGCACGCGTTTGCCATGAGCCGCTTCAGCGGCGTGTGGACCGGCATGAAGACGATCCAGGAGATCGTCGAGTCCAGCGCCACCGCCATGATCGATCCCGAGCGGGTGCAGATCGTGATTCCCGAGTTCGACATGCCGCCGGGCGGCCTGCACATCCGCTGGCCCGACGCGGCGCTGGACCAGGAGGCGCGGCTGTTCGACTACAAGTGGTACGCGGCGCTGGCCTACGTGCGCGCCAACAAGCTCAACCACAACGTGATCGCCGGCCCGCACGACCGCTTCGGCATCATCGCCAGCGGCAAGGCCTTCAACGACACGCGCCAGGCCCTGCTCGACCTGGGTCTGGACGACGCCACCTGCCGCCAGCTGGGCATCCGCCTGCACAAGGTGGCCGTGGTGTGGCCGCTGGAGGCGGGCATCACGCGCGAGTTCGCCACCGGGCTGCGCGAGATTCTGGTGGTGGAAGAGAAGCGCCAGGTCATCGAATACCAGCTCAAGGAAGAGCTCTACAACTGGCGGCCGGACGTGCGCCCCAACGTGCTGGGCAAGTTCGACGAGGTCGAGGGCGACTACTCGGGCGGCGAATGGAGCCGCCCCAACCCCAGCGGTAACCAGCTGCTGCGCGCCAACGCCGACCTGAACCCGGCCCTGATCGCGCGCGCCATCGCGCGGCGCCTGAAAAAGCTGGGCATCCCCTCGGACATCGAGGCCCGCATCGACGCGCAGCTGGCCATCCTGGACGCGCAGGAGCGCTCGACCCAGACCCTGCTGGCCGGTGCCTCGGCCGACGCCAACCGCCAGCCCTGGTTCTGCTCGGGCTGCCCGCACAACACCTCGACCCGCGTGCCCGAAGGCTCGCGCGCCATGGCCGGCATCGGCTGCCACTTCATGACCATCTGGATGGACCGCGCCACCGTGGGCTTCACCCAGATGGGCGGCGAGGGCGTGCCCTGGGTCGGTCAGCAGCCCTTCAGCAACGACCAGCACATGTTCGCCAACCTGGGCGACGGCACCTACTTCCACAGCGGCCTGCTGGCGGTGCGCCAGAGCATCGCCGCGGGCGTGAACATCACCTACAAGATCCTCTACAACGACGCGGTCGCGATGACCGGCGGCCAGCAGGTCGGCGAGCGGCCCGAGGGCCACAGCGTGGTGCAGATCGCGCAGAGCATGCGCGCCGAGGGCGCGGTGAAGATCACCATCGTCACCGACGAGCCGGAGAAGTACGCGTCCGTGCAGGGCCTGCCCAGCGGCATCGCGATCCAGCACCGCGACACGCTGGACGCGGTGCAGCGCGAGTTCCGCGAGATCAAGGGCACCACGGTCATCATCTACGACCAGACCTGCGCGACCGAAAAGCGCCGCCGCCGCAAGCGCGGCACCATGGTCGAGCCCGACAAGCGGGTGGTCATCAACGAGCTGGTCTGCGAGGGCTGCGGCGACTGTGGCGAGCAGAGCAACTGCCTGAGCGTCGAGCCGCTGGAAACCGAATTCGGTCGCAAGCGCCGCATCAACCAGAGCAGCTGCAACAAGGACTTCTCCTGCGTCAAGGGCTTCTGCCCCAGCTTCGTCACCGTCCAGGGCGGGCAGCTGCGCAAGAAGGACAAGAAGGGTGCGGCCCTGGCCTGGTCCGGCGCCGAGCCGCCGCTGCCACGCCTGCCCCAGCTGACCGACGAGGCCTGGGGCATCGTGGTGGCCGGCGTGGGGGGCACGGGCGTCATCACCATTGGTCAGCTGCTGGGCATGGCTGCCCACATCGAGGGCCGGGGCATCGTCACGCAGGACGCGGCGGGCCTGGCGCAGAAGGGCGGCGCGACCTGGAGCCATGTGCTCATCGGTGCCAGCCAGGACCACATCCGCACCACGCGCGTGGGCACGGCCTCGGCCGACTTGGTGATCGGCTGCGATCCCCTCGTGGCCGCCGGCAAGGAGACGCTGCAGCGCCTGCGCGCGGGCCGCAGCCATGTGGCCCTGAACACCAGCGCCACCCCCACGGCCGCGTTCGTGAAGAACCCGCAGTGGCAGAACCCGGCGCAGGCCTGCGTGGACTCGCTGGTCGCTGCCTTGGGCGATGCCGCGGTCGGCCGCTTCGATGCCGAAGCCGCCGCCACGCGCCTGATGGGCGACTCGATCTACACCAACCCCATGATCCTGGGCTACGCGTGGCAGAAGGGCTGGGTGCCGCTGGGGCTGGAGTCGCTGATGCGCGCCATCGAGCTCAATGCGGTGCAGGTGGAGAAGAACAAGCAGGCCTTCGACTGGGGCCGCCGCGCGGCCCACGACCCGCAGGCCATGGCTGCGCTGCTGGCACCGGCCAACCCGGCGCAGGTGATCCAGTTCAAGAAGCGCGACAGCGTCGAAGAGCTGGTGGTCCGGCGCGTGGACTTCCTGACCGCGTACCAGAACGCCGCCTATGCCCAGACCTACAAGGACTTCGTGGAGCGGGTGCGCCAGGCCGAAAGCCGACTGGGCAAGACCTCGCTGACCGAGGCGGTGGCGCGCTACCTGTTCAAGCTGATGGCCTACAAGGACGAGTACGAGGTGGCACGCCTGCACACCGACCCGGCCTTCCGGGCGCAGATCGCCGAGCAGTTCGAGGGCGACTATCGCTTGCAGCTGCACCTGGCGCCGCCGCTGTTCGCGAAGACGAACGACAAGGGCGAGCTGATCAAGCAGACCTATGGACCCTGGATGCTCAAGGCCATGTCGGTGCTGGCCCGCTTCAAGGGCCTGCGTGGCACCGCGCTGGATGTGTTCGGCCGCACCGAGGAGCGCCGCACCGAGCGCGAGCTGATCGTGCAGTACCGCGCCGACATCGAGGGCCTGCTGGCCGGTCTCAACGCCGACTCCCATGCCCTGGTGCTGGAGGTCGCGCGCCTGCCCGAGCAGATCCGCGGCTTCGGCCACGTCAAGGCCCGGCACCTGGCGGCTGTGCAGACCCGGCGCGAGCAGCTGCTGGCCCAGTGGCGCGAGAGCACCGCTGGCGCGCCACGCAGCCGGGCCGCCTGAGCCAGACCCCTCGTCCGGCCAATCCCCCGGTCGCCGGCCGGGGGAGACCGCGACTTACAATGACCGGTTCCGCCGCAAGGCCCGGCTGGGTGCGCCCGCCGGGCCTTCGGTTTGTCCCCTGACCTTTTCGTTGGAGACCGTCCCGTGTTCATTTCTTCTGCTTATGCCCAGGCCGCCGCTGGCGCCGGTGACACCCAGAGCACCCTGATCAGCATGCTGCCCCTGGTGCTGATGTTCGTGGTGCTGTATTTCGTGATGATCCGGCCCCAGATGAAGCGCCAGAAAGAGCACAAGGCCATGATCGAAGCGCTGGCCAAGGGCGACGAGATCGTGACCGCCGGTGGCTTCCTGGGCAAGGTGTCCAAGATCGGTGAAACCTACATCGGCGTGGAACTCGCCGACGGCATGGAAGTCCAGATGCAGCGCACGGCGGTTGTCCAGGTGCTGCCCAAGGGAACCATCAAGTAACCAGCCGGCGCCGAAGGCCCTGACATGAACCGTTATCCGCTCTGGAAGTACCTGATCATCGCGGTCACGCTGGTGGTCGGGGTGCTGTATTCGCTGCCCAACCTGTTCGGCGAATCGCCGGCGGTGCAGGTCTCGGCCGCCCGCTCCTCCGTCAAGGTCGACGAGACCACGCTGACGCGTGTGGAGCAGGCCCTCGGGCGCGAGAGCCTGGCGCCCACGCTGATCCAGCTGGAGGGCGGCTCGGTCAGGGCCCGTTTCGATTCCACCGACAACCAGCTCAAGGCCCGCGACGCCATCGAGCGCACGCTCAACCCCGATCCGGCCAACCCGGGTTTCGTGGTGGCACTGAACCTGGTGCCGCGCACACCGGCCTGGCTGGCGAGCATCGGCGCGTCGCCGATGTACTTGGGCCTGGACCTGCGCGGTGGGGTGCACTTCATGCTGCAGGTCGACATGCCGGCGGCGCTGCAGCGCAAGGCCGATGTGCTGGCCACCGACCTGCGCACCGCGCTGCGCGAGAAGAACGTGCGCCACGGTGGCATTCAGCGCAACGCGACGACCATCGAGTTGCGCGCCCGCGACGAGGCGACCGCCACGGCCATCGAAAACCTGATCGCCGACCAGTTCGCCGATCTGCAGGTGGTGCGCACACCCGACGGCGCCGAATTCCGCCTCACCGCCACGCTCAAGCCGCAGGCCGCGCTGGCGGTGCAGTCCCAGGCGGTCAAGCAGAACATCACCACACTGCACAACCGGATCAACGAACTTGGCGTGGCCGAGCCGGTGATCCAGCAGCAGGGCGCCGACCGCATCGTGGTGCAGCTGCCCGGCGTGCAGGACACGGCCAAGGCCAAGGACATCCTGGGCCGCACGGCCACCCTGGAGCTGCGCCTGGTGGACGAAAGCACGGAAGGTCTGGCGGCCGAGAGCGGTTCCGGCATGGTGCCCTTCGGTTCCGAGAAGTACCTGGAGCGCAATGGCCGCCCGGTGATCGTCAAGCGCGAGGTGCTGCTCACGGGCGAGAACCTCACCGACGCGCAGGCCGGCTTCGACGACCAGCAGCAGCCGGCGGTTCACCTGACGCTCGACGGCAAGGGCGCGCGCATCTTCCGCGACGTGACGCGCGAGAACATCAACAAGCGCATGGCCATCATCCTGTTCGAGAAGGGCAAGGGCGAGGTCGTGACGGCCCCGGTGATCCGCTCCGAGATCGGCGGCGGGCGCGTGCAGATTTCCGGCAGCATGACGACGGTCGAAGCCAACGACACCGCGCTGCTGCTGCGCGCCGGTTCGCTGGCCGCGCCGATGGAAATCATCGAGGAGCGCACCATCGGCCCGAGCCTGGGCAAAGAGAACATCGAGCGAGGCTTCAACAGCGTGATCTGGGGCTTCGTCGTGATCGTCGTCTTCATGTGCATCTATTACATGCTGTTCGGCGTGTTCTCCAGCCTGGCACTGGGCTTCAACCTCGTGCTGCTGGTGGCGGTGCTGTCGATGCTGCAGGCCACGCTGACGCTGCCGGGCATTGCGGCCATGGCGCTGGCGCTGGGCATGGCCATCGACGCCAACGTGCTGATCAACGAGCGGGTGCGCGAGGAGCTGCGCAACGGATCTTCGCCCCAGACAGCGATCAACATCGGCTACGACCACGCCTGGGGCACCATCCTGGACTCCAACGTCACTTCGCTGATCGCCGGCATCGCACTGCTGATCTTCGGTTCCGGCCCGGTGCGCGGCTTCGCCGTGGTGCACTGCATCGGCATCCTGACCAGCATGTTCTCGGCCGTGGTGTTCTCGCGCGGCCTGGTCAACCTCTGGTACGGCCGGCAGAAGAAACTCAAGAGCGTGTCCATCGGCACGGTGTGGCGCCCCGAGGGCGGTAGTGCGGTGGCCAAGGCCGACTGACCGGGAATACGAAGATGGAACTGTTCCGTATCCGCAAGGACATCCCGTTCATGCGCCACGCGCTGGTGCTCAACGCGATCTCGGCCATCACCTTCGTGCTGGCAGTGTTCTTCCTCGTCTCGCGCGGCCTGAACCTGTCGGTGGAGTTCACCGGTGGCACCGTGATGGAGGTCGCCTATCAGCAACCTGCCGATCTGGAGTCCGTGCGTTCGGTGATCGAGGGGCTGGGCTACGCCGATGTGCCGGTGCAGAACTTCGGCACCTCGCAGGACGTGCTGCTGCGCCTGCCCGCCCGGGAGGGGCTGAGCTCCGGCCAGCAGAGCGAGGCGGTCATGGCCGCGCTGAAGGCGCAGGACCCTGCCGTCCAGCTGCGCCGCACCGAGTTTGTCGGCCCGCAGGTCGGGCAGGAACTGGTGCAGCACGGCCTCATGGCGCTGGGTCTGGTGATCGTGGGCATCATGATCTATCTGGCGGTGCGCTTCGAGTGGAAGTACGCGGTGTCGGCCATCATCGCCAACCTGCACGACGTGATCATCATCCTGGGCTTCTTCGCCTTCTTCCAGTGGGAGTTCTCGCTTGCGGTGCTGGCGGCCGTGCTGGCCGTGCTGGGCTATTCGGTCAACGAATCTGTGGTGATCTTTGACCGCATCCGTGAAACATTCCGCCGCCAGCGAAAGATGTCCACGGTCCAGATCATCGACCGCGCCATCACCTCGACCATCAGCCGGACCATCATCACTCACGGTTCGACCCAGATCATGGTGATGTCCATGCTGCTGTTCGGTGGCCCGACGCTGCACTACTTCGCCATGGCGCTGACCATCGGCATCCTGTTCGGCATCTATTCCTCCGTATTTGTGGCGGCGGCCATCGCGATGTGGCTGGGCATCAAGCGCGAAGACCTGATCAAGACGTCCGCCAAGTCTGCATCGGGCGATCCGGACGATCCGAACAGCGGGGCGGTGGTCTGAGCTTCCGGGGTTTGTCTGCGCTCTTGAGCCGAGGGAAAAGCCCGGGTTGAAGAGGAATGTGAGCGTTGTCTTTCGTGTCATACTGACTTCCTGTGGCAACCCCCGATCAGCATGTTTCGTCTCTGGCCAAGCAGGCGCGTGAACTCTTCGTGGTTCATGTGGGACGGGTCTTGCCCGAACTGGTCAAGGCGGCTGAAAACCGGTTGACAGCCATCCTGGACCAGGCTGGCCCGGCGCGTGAAATGCAGGAGCGCCGCGACGCGTGGACCGCGTTCCAGAAGTCCCAGGGCATGTGGCTGAACCAGAGTCGCAAGGCCCTGCAGCGCACCCTGTTGCCCCGCACCACTTCGCAACACTCCGGGCAGTTGCCTCTGACGGGCCGTCTGGAGCTGCTGGCCGAAGGCGCGATCGACGATCAGATTCTGGCCTCCCGCTTGGCCATGCGTGTGCTGGAGCAGGTGGCCAGCGAACTCAACGAGTTGCGGCTGCGCATTCAACACCTGGAGAAGCGGCAGGAGCTGCCGCGAGGCGACGTGCTGCTGCCGGATGTGGTGTGCCGCATTCTGGTGGACCAGTGGCTGGATGTGCAGATGACCCGTGAGGCCTGGTCACTGGTGCAGGACGCCATTTCACCGGTGTTGGCGAAGTCGATGCTGGAAGCCTACAAGGCTGCCAACGAGTTTCTTGTGTCCAGCGGTGTGATGAAGGAGATTGATCTGCAGGCGCTGGTCAGGCGCGCGCCCGGCAGCCGGTCACCAGCGCCCTCCTCTGCCCGGGACGCCACACCGGAAGCGCCGGCTGCAGGATCGGGCTGGGGGCGGGCGTCGGGTCATACCCCAGCGGGCGCTGCAGCGTTTTCCCATGGCGAGTCCGGCGGCGGGCTTGGCACCGGAGGTTCCGGGGGCAGCGCCTTTGCAGGCGCCCCTCCAACGGGGCGTGCGCCCTCGGGCATGGGGGTTCATGACGAAACCCGCATGATGACCCATTCGTCGCCGCTGGCGAGAGCCCGGATGAGGGCGCAAGGTGTTGTGGGGCGCCTGCGGCGTCTGCTGGCTGACAAGATCGGCGGCGACTTCGAAGCCACACAGCTGCTGCCCTCGTCCCCGCGGCTGCAGCAGGCCATGATGGACGTGGCCCCGATTCCGATGCCGGATGTGGTCACCACCGGCTCAGGTGGCGTTCGGTCGGTCGCTCCTCCCATGGACCACTCGCATGTGGCCCAAGCGGCAACCGCCCTGCGCCAGCGCACGGTCGAGCTCAAGCAGGCGGCTTCGACGCCCTCCGAAAAGGCCACTATCGAGGTGGTGGCCCTGATGTTCCAGAGCATCCTGGCAGAGGAGCGGATTCCGCCCAGTGTGCGGGTCTGGTTCGCGCGTTTGCAGATACCCGTGTTGCGCGTGGCCCTGGCCGAACCCGAGTTCTTCAGTGCACTTCAGCATCCGGCGCGCCAGCTCATCGATCGGATGGGATCCTGTGTGCTGGGCTTTGAATCCAATGTCAGCTCTGTGGCGCTGGAGGCGGAGATCAAGCGGGTGGTGCAGGTCATCGAGCAGTACCCCGAAACCGGCCGCCGAGTGTTCCAGCTTGTGCTGGACGAGTTCCAGAAGTTCTTGTCCACGTACCTCACCGAGCAGGGCGGCGCCAGCCGCTTTGTCAGCGTCGCACAGCAGGTGGAGCAGAAGGAAACACTGTCGGTGCAGTACACCATCGAGTTGCGCAAGCTGCTGGACGACATCACCGTGCGCGAAGAGGTGCGCGAGTTTCTGTTCAAGGTCTGGGTCGAGGTTCTGGCAGTCGCCAGCGTCAAGTACGGCGTCAAGCACGAAGAAACCGCCTCGCTCAAGCGGGTGGCATCCGACCTGCTCTGGGCGGCCAGTGCCAAACCCAACCGCAATGATCGGGCGCGCGTGATCCAGCAGTTGCCGGGTTTGCTGCAGCGGCTGCGACAGGGCATGAGCCTGCTGGGGTACTCGCCCAGCATGCAGGATGGACACATCAAGTCCGTGAGCGACACGCTGGCCGATGCCTTCATGTCGCGCACCGAGGCGATCTCGCAGGAAAGCCTGGACAAGTTGTCCGATCGCCTGACGAATCTGGAGGACTACCTGCCCGACAGCGGCGTCGGCGACCTCGACCTGGACAACGAAAGCATCGAGATGATCACTGGGGTGGACGCCACCAACATCGAGGTGATTCGCCAGGGCGGCAGTCAGCCCACCGAAGCCATGAGGGCCTGGGCCCAGGAGTTGCAGATCGGGTCCTGGTTTGGCCTTGATCACAACGGCAAGCTCAACAGCGTGCAGTTTGCCTGGCGCAGCGAGCGGGGACAGCTGTACCTGTTCGTGACGAGCGTTGGTCGCTGCTTCCTGATCCAGGCCACGCGCGTGGCCGCCTACCTCCAGGCAGGTCTGCTGGTGCCCAGCGAGGACGAGGCGCTGACCGTGCGCGCAACCCGCGACGCGCTGGCCAAACTCGACGCCAACCCCGAGCGACTGCTCGGCTGAGTCACACCTGGCCGGTGCGCTGGAACAGGCCGCCCTGCAGCCGCCCGACCTGCCCGTCCAGCTCCAGCTCCAGCAGACGGGCCTGCAGCGCTGCGGTGTCCAGTCCGGTTCGAGCCTGAAGGGCATCCAGTCCGATGGGGTCAAAGCCCATCGCGCGCAACAGCCCGTCTTCGTCCGTGGGCAATGCCGGCTCGCGCTTTGGCTGCGATGGCTCTGACAGGTGCAGATCCTCCAGAATGTCCTGTGCCGACTCGACCAGTTTGGCGCCTTGCCGGATCAGTTCATGGCAGCCCCGCGACTGCGGGGCATGGATCGACCCGGGAATGGCAAACACCTCCCGGCCCTGTTCTGCGGCCAGTCTGGCGGTGATCAGGGATCCGGACCGAACCGCGGCTTCGACCACCAGGGTGCCCTGGCTCAGGCCGGCGATGATCCGGTTGCGCTGCGGGAAATTGGCTCCCAGCGGCGGCGTGCCGAGCAGGTATTCGCTGATGAGCGCGCCGGATGCCGCGATGCGACGGGCCAGCGCCGCGTGCCGCTGGGGGTAGACCGTGTCCAGTCCGGTGCCGACCACGGCGAGCGTCAGGCCGCCGCCTTCCAGCGCGCCGGTGTGGGCGGCACCGTCGACGCCCAGGGCCAGGCCCGACACGACACACAGCCCCGATTCCGCCAGGCTCCGTGCGAACTCGCGCGCGTTGGCTTCCCCCTGAGGGGTGGGGTTGCGGCTGCCCACGACCGCCAGCTTCTGGGGATGGCTCAAGGCATCGAGCCGACCTTGCACATGCAGCAGCAGCGGGGGATCGGCTGTCTGCAGCAGGCTGGTGGGATAGCGCGGATCGGCCAGTGTGATGACATGCCGGTCGCTGCCTTCCGTCAGCCAGGCCTGCAACCGGTCAAGGGCATCGACGAGTGTTGCGGGCTCTGACTGCAGCGCACGCGCAATGCGGGCGCTGGTGACCGTCTCCCAGGCGCTGGGGCTGTGCTTCCAGATGTCGGCTGGCAGACCGAATGCCGCCAGCAGTCGCCGCGCCGTGTCGCGGCCGACGCCCGGGGTGAGCAGCAACCTGAGCCAGGCGGCCCATTCGTCCCGCTCCATGGGCTGCCGTCAGGGGTTGGAGAAGTGGTCGCCGACCTTGACCCCGTCGACGATGTCCAGTACCAGAGCGTAGGACACCTTGTCGAAGGTCTTGAAGACCAGCATGAGCCCATTGGGCTCGCCGGGCAGACGGATCTGGGGGCGGCTTTCGTCGGTCTTGTCGATGCGGGTGCTGGAGTCGCGGATCAGGGCCAGCACGTGGCCCTCTTCAACGCCATGCGCGCGACCGCGGTTGATGGAGACCACCTGGTTCTGGGCGGCGTAGCGCACCGCATTGCCGTACACCGACACGATCTGGCCCGATGTGGGCTTGCCTGGGGCACGCGGCACGTAGTTGGGGAACTCGCGCGGCGGCTCTGGAAGCAGCCGGTCACCCACGCGGATCTCTTCCTTGGCCTTGACGATGTCGATCGTGGCGGGGACGATTTCGCCGGTTGCCACGGGCTTGAGCGGGGCTTTTTCTTCAACCGGAACGCGTGCGAAGTTGTGCGTCGTGTTCTCGTACTGGGGCTTGAACGTGTCCTTGCCTTCGGGCTTCTTGGCCGACGCCGGCTCCTCGATCTCGCGGCGTGTTTCCGGACGCACGATTTCGGCCTTCCCGACGTACTGCGCCTCATAGGCCAGCACCTCGCCGGTGCCCGGGTCTTTCAGGGGCACGGCGTTGCGGAAGACGCGGTAGGTGATGGACTTGCCGGCACCCAGGGTCAGGGCCTCTTCGGTGAGGTTGCCGGCGTCGCCGTACTGTCCCCGGGCGTAGGCGCGGTCGCCCAGGCTCAGCAGCACGCGGTTTTCGGGCGTTGCCACGATGCGCGCCGCGCGCGCGTAGGTGGCCTCCTCGACGATCAGGGGTTCGGTCAGGAAGGCCTCGATGGCCTGCATGTTCACCGGCGGGATGGCCGATTCGGACAGGCTCTCGCTGCGCACGCGCGGTGACACCCGCACGGTGGGTATGTCGCTGCCATCGCCGGGTTTGCGGGTGCTCAGCCGGGCGCGGCCGCCGCTCCTGTCCAGGTACAGGACCTGGCCGGGATAGATGCGGTGGGGGTTCTTGATCTCCTCCAGGTTCATGCCCCAGAGCTCCGGCCAGCGCCAGGGGCTCTTGAGGAAGATCTTGGAGATGGCCCAGAGGGTGTCGCCACGATTGACCGTGTGGCTGTCTGGCGCATTGGGGGCCAGTTCCGACAGGGGCACGCCGGCTTGCGCCACCTGGTTGGCAGTGGCGCGCTGGCTGGCGGTGACCGGAAGATTTTGTGCCGAGGCGGCGCCGGCGAGGGTGGCCATGGCCACCAGGCAGGCGGATGCGGGGCCTGTCAGGCGCAGGGCAGTCGGAAGGTATTTCAATCGCATGTGTGGGCCCCTGGGGCTGGCGAAAATTGGCGCGTCGGACTTGACAATTCGCATTTGATTTTGCGCCCAAGCCCTTGATTAGGCAATATTAATAGGTCCTGGCATCCACCCGGGAATGCAAAAGTGGCGAAAATAGCGACAAACGTCCCGACCCAACGGTGGCCCGGCGCAAATCGCCGCACGGCTGCTTTTCCGGCGAAATGGCCCGCCGGCCCATGGCATTGAAATGAACGCACCCGAACTGCTCCCCATCCTGCGGTACCCTGATCCGCGCCTGAACACCGTGGCAAAACCGGTGGGGGATGTGGACGACCGGGTGCGCGCACTCGCCGACCGCATGCTGGCCACCATGTACGACGCCCATGGCATCGGGCTGGCGGCCACGCAGGTGGACGTGCACGAGCGCCTGATCGTGATCGACGTCAGCGAATCGCGCGACCAGCCGATGGTGCTGATCAACCCGGTGATCGACTGGGCCAGCCCGGAAACCCGCAAGGGCGAAGAAGGCTGTCTTTCCGTGCCCGGCATCTACGACGGTGTGGAGCGTTCCCTGGCCATCCGCGTCAGCGCGCTGGATGAACAAGGAAAAAGCCGGGTCATTGAGGCCGAAGGCATGCTGGCGGTCTGCATCCAGCACGAGATGGACCACCTCATGGGCAAGGTGTTTGTGGAATACCTCTCGCCGCTCAAGCGCAACCGGATCAAGAGCAAGCTGCTGAAATCCCAGCGCGAAGCGCAGCGCGGATGACACCCATGCGCGTGGTGTTTGCCGGCACGCCGGAATTTGCGCGTGTGGCCCTGGAGCGGCTGCATGCGGCCGGTTTCGCGGTGCCGCTGGTATTGACGCAACCCGACCGGCCGGCCGGTCGCGGCATGAAGCTGCAGGCCTCGCCAGTCAAGCAGTTCGCCCTGGCGCAGAGCATCGAGGTGGCGCAGCCCCGCAGCCTGCGGCTGGACGGCAAGTTTCCGGACGACGCCGCCACGGCGCGCCAGGCCCTGCTGGCCGCGCGGCCCGATGTGATGGTGGTGGCCGCCTATGGTCTGATCCTGCCGCAGTGGGTGCTGGACCTGCCACGCCTGGGCTGCCTGAACATCCACGCCTCGCTGCTGCCGCGCTGGCGCGGTGCGGCACCCATCCACCGGGCCATCGAGGCCGGCGATGCCGAGACCGGCGTGACCATCATGCAGATGGACGCGGGGCTGGACACGGGCGACATGCTGCTGGCCGAGTCCCTGTCCATCGGCGCCACCGACACCACCGGCGGCCTGCACGACCGTCTGGCCGACCTGGGGGGGCGGATGATCGTCGAGGCGCTGGAACTGGCCTCCTGCGGTGGCCTGCGGCCGGTGCCTCAGCCGGCCGAGGGCGTGACCTACGCGGCCAAGATCGAGAAGGCGGAGTCGCTGATCGACTGGCGCCGACCGGCGGCAGAGATCGAGCGCCGGGCACGGGCCTTCTCGCCCGCTCCCGGGCTGGTCACCGAGCTGGCCGGCGAGGCGGTCAAGGTGTGGCGGGTGGCGGTTGACAGCGCCGATGGCGGCATTGCCGCGCCCGGCCAGATCCTGTCCGCCGGGGCGCAGGGCATCCGCGCGGCGACCGGCGACGGCGTGCTCACCCTGCTGGAACTGCAGCGTGCTGGTGGCAAGCGTTTGCCGGCCCGGGAGTTCCTGCAGGGCTTCGCGCTGACCCCGGGACAGGTCTTCGGCGCGCAGACTGCTTGATGTTTTTCCTGGCCGAGCACCGCCGCCGACCGGAATTCCGCGAAGGCATCACCGACCAGGGCTCGGTGGCCATGGGCATTGCGGCCTGGGGCCTGATGACCGGCGTGGCCATGGTGCAGTCGGGCATGTCGCCGCTGGAGGCGCTGCTGATGACACTGATCGTCTACGCTGGCAGCGCCCAGCTGGCTGCGGTGCCGATGATCGGTGCGGGCGCGCCGATGTGGGTGATCCTGGCGGCGGCGTTCTGCGTGAACCTGCGCTTTGTGGTGTTTTCCGCGCACCTGCGGCCCTATCTGATGCACCTGCCGCGCTGGCAGCGCCTGATCAGCGGCTACGTGACCGGGGACCTGAGCTACGTGTTTTTCGCCAAACGCTACCCGCACCCTGGCCGCAATGCCGAGGAGCTGGCGCAGCAGCAGGCCTACCTGATGGGCAACTGCGCGGTCAATTACGTGGCCTGGATGGTGGCGAGCGTGGCCGGCGTCCTGCTGGCCAACATGGTGCCGCTGTCCTGGGGGCTGGGCTTCGCCGGCATCCTGGCGCTGCTGGGGGTGCTGTGTTCGCTGGCCACGTCCCGGCTGCGCGTGGTCTCGGCCGGCGTGGCGGCCACGGCGGCGGTGGCCGCCTGGGCGCTGCCGCTGCGGCTGAACATCCTGGTGGCGATCGCGAGTGCGGTGGCCATCTGCCTGGTGATCGAACACACGAGGACATCGGAGCCTGGACATGCCGGACATTGATCTGTACACCCTGCTGACCATCGTCGCGCTCGGCGTGGTCACGGTGATCACGCGCGGCTTCTTTCTCATCTCCGATCGGCCCTGGACGCTGCCCCACTGGGCCCAGCGTGGCCTGCAGTACGCGCCGATTGCCGCGCTGTCGGCCGTGGTGCTGCCCGAGATCGTGATGAGCCAGGGGCAGCTGGTGCAGACCTGGATGGATGCGCGGCTGTTTGCCGCCGTGGTGGGCGCGGCCTATTTCTTCTGGCGCAAGGGTGTGCTGGGCACCATCGTCTCCGGCATGGCGGTCTACCTGCCGCTGCACGTCGGTCTGGGCTGGTGAGGCGCTGAGTGGGACAATCGGCAGCGCCGGTTGAAACCAACCTTAAGGCGTGCTTAAGGCGCTTCCGCGACAATCCGTCGTTTGGCCGCTGCGCCCCACGGATTTCCAGACATGACTGAACTTGCTGCGGCTGCTGCCGCTGGCGCCGAGCCGCTGGTGTCGGTGCTGATTCCTGCGAAGAACGAGACCGGCAACATCGGCTCGCTGGTGGCCGAGGTGGTGGCGGCGCTGCGGCCTGAGTGCCGCTTCGAGATCGTCCTGGTCGACGACGGCAGCGACGACGGCACGGGCGATGAGTTCCTGCAGCGCTGCTCCGAGCTGGGTTCGGCCGCCCGGCTGATCCGCCATGAAAAGAGCGTGGGCCAGAGCACGGCGCTCATGAGCGCGGCCCGCCAGGCGCGGGGCCGCTACCTGATCACCATCGACGGCGACGGCCAGAACGACCCGGCCGACATGCCGGCCCTGCTGCGCAGCGCGCGCGAGACCGAGGCGCAGGGCGAACACTTCTGCATCGCCGGCTACCGCAAGAACCGGCAGGACACCGAGTGGAAGAAGTTCCAGTCGCGCATCGCCAATGCGGTGCGGCAGAAGATCCTCAACGACCAGGTGCCCGACACCGGCTGCGGCCTCAAGCTGATCCCGCGCGCCACCTGGCTGCAGCTGCCCTACTTCGACCACATGCACCGCTACCTGCCGGCGCTGGTGCTGCGCCTGGGCGGCGCCATCCGCGTGGTGCCGGTGAACCACCGCGCCCGCCAGGCCGGCGTCTCCAAGTACAACGCCTGGAACCGCCTCTGGGTCGGCCTGGTCGACATGGCCGGTGTGGTGTGGCTGACCCGGCGCGGCAAACGCCCGGTGATCGCGCAGGTCCGCACGCTCGCTGCGCATGAAAAGCCTCACTAAGCCCCTGCTGCTGACCGCGGTCCTGACGCTGGCCTTCCTGTCCCTGCACCTGGGCTGGTGGGGGCCGGTGACCGAGGAGGTGCTGCTGCAGCAGCTGTTCCAGCAGCACTGGACCGTCGCCTGGCCGGTCTTCGTGCTGGGGTCGGTGATCTACACCGCGCTGGGCGGCCCGCGCCAGGTGCTGGCGTTTTCCTGCGGCTTCCTGTTCGGTGGCTGGCAGGGCGGACTGATCGGCACCCTGCTGACGGGCGTGGGGGCCATGCTGACCATGCTGGCGGTACACCAGCTGGGTTTTGACTGGGTGCGGCAAAAGCACGCCCAGAAGATCGAACTGATCAAGGCCGTGCTGGCCGAGGACACCTGGATCTGGGTCTGCGTGATCCGGCTGATCCCGGTGGGCAGCAACCTGCTGACCAACATCGCCGCCGCGCTGTCCGACCTGCGACCGGTGGCCGTGTTCTTCGGCAGCCTGCTGGGCTACCTGCCGCAGATGCTGCTGTTCGCCTACGCGGGGTCGGGCATCGCGCTGCACGACAGCTCGCAGCTGTGGATGAGCCTGGTGATGCTGGTGGTCTCCACCGGTCTGGGTCTGTACCTCTACCACCATGGTTTCAAGCAGCGCCTGCGGCGCTTCAAGAAAGAACACGCCCATGCCCCCGCACACTGACGACCCGATCCGTCGCCAGACGCTGTTCTGGCTGGCCGCCACGGCCATCGTGCTGTTGCTGGGCATCGGGCTGCGCTACCCCTGGCCGGCCGACGAGCCGCGTTTTGCCCAGGTGGCGCGCGAGATGGTCGAGAGCGGCCAGTGGCTGTTCCCCACCCGCGGTGGCGAACCCTACCCGGACAAGCCGCCGGTGTTCATGTGGCTCAGCGCCATCGCGTTCACGCTGGTCGGCAACCTCAAGCTGTCCTTCCTGCTGCCCAGCGCGCTGGCCTCGGTCGGCACGCTGCTGCTGGTGCACGACATCGGCCGCCGGCTGTGGGGCCGCGAGGTGGCGCTGGCGGCGCTGCTGGTGCTGGTGTTCACGCCGCAGTTCCTGCTGCAGGGCAAGGCGGCGCAAATCGACGCGGTGCTCACCTTCTGGATCACGCTGGGCTGCTACGGCCTGCTGCGGCACTTCTTCACCGGTCCGCACTGGGGCTGGTACTTCACCGCCTGGGCCGCGATGGCGCTGGGCATCATGACCAAGGGCGTGGGCTTTCTGCCCTTGCTCATGCTGCTGCCCCTTGCGCTGTGGGTGAAGAACCCCGCAGGGGCCGACGCGAAGGTCTGGCGCTGGCGCCTGGCCGCCGGCCTGGCAGTGATGCTCGCGGTGATCGCGCTCTGGCTGGGCCCCATGCTCTGGCAGGTGCACAGCATCGGCACCGACACCATGGTCGCCTACCGCAACGACCTGCTGTTCCGCCAGACCGGCGAGCGCTTCGTCAACGCCTGGCACCACGTCAAACCCTGGCACTACTTCTTCACCCAGGCGATTCCCACGGTCTGGTTCCCGCTGCCGGTGCTGCTGCTGGTGTTCTTCAAGCCCCTGCTGGCGCTGCTGCGCGAGGACCGGCGCGCGCGCGTGCTGCTGGCCTGGGTCGGGCTGGTGCTGCTGTTTTTCTCCATCAGCTCGGGCAAGCGCGAGGTCTACATGTTCCCGGCGCTGCCCATGCTGGCGCTGGTGGTGGGCGCGCTCTGGGTGCGGGTTCGCGGGGGCGTGGCCGCTGCGCGCACCGGCGTGTTTTTCCAGGGCCTGCTGTTGTTGATCGCCGTGGCGCTGGCCGGGCTGGGTGTGGCGCTGAAGGTCTCGCCCGACAAGCTGCTGCGCAAGGTGCCCGACTACGCGGACGCGGTGACCACGCTCTCGCTGCCGCTGGTGGCGATGGGCGTCAGCCTGCTGGTGCTGCTGGTGCTGATCCGCCGCCGCGACCTGTTGCAGCGGCTGGCCGCCACCAGCCTGATGATCTGGGCGTTCGTGTCGCTGCTGGTCTGGCCGAAGGTCGACCCCCACCGCACGCCGCAGGCCATGATGGAGCAGATCGAGCAGCGCCTGCCCCCGACGTCGGAACTGGGTCTGCTCTATTTCAAGGAGCAGTTCCTGCTGTTCAGCCACCGGCCGCTGACCCACTTCAGCTACCTCGCGCCGCTGGAGGAGCAGGAGCGCAACGCCTGGCAATGGATGAAGGAGCGGCCCGGCCGCCACCTGCTGGCGCCCACCGACGCCCAGCTGAGCTGCTTCGACGTGGCCAAGACCGAGTCGCTGGGCGAGGCGCACCGCCGCGAATGGGTGGTCTACGGCCCGGCCTCGATGCGCACCACCTGCGAGCCGCCCCAGCGCCCGCGCCGCTTTGTCTACCGCCCCGTGACCGAGGGCGTGCTGCCATGAACCTGCTGGATTCTTCCCCTGCCCCGCGCGTGCTGGTCACCGGCGCTGCGGGCTTCATCGGATACCACCTGAGCCAGCGCCTGCTGGACCGGGGCCTGCAGGTCGACGGGGTCGACAACATGAGCGCGTACTACGAGCCCGCCCTCAAGCAGGCGCGGCTTGATCGCCTGCTGGCGCGGCCGGGGTTCACCTTCCACCGCTTGGACCTGGCCGACCGCGACGGCGTGGCGCGCCTGTTTGCCGACGGCCGCTACGACCTGGTGCTGCATCTGGCCGCACAGGCCGGGGTGCGCTACTCGGTCGAGCAGCCCATGGCCTACCTGGACAGCAACCTGGCCGGCATGCTGACGGTGCTCGAAGGCTGCCGCCACAGCGGCGTGAAGCACCTGGTCTACGCCTCGTCCAGTTCCATCTACGGCGCGTCGCGCGAGATGCCTCTGCGCGAGGACATGGTGACCGACTCGCCGATTTCGCTCTACGCCGCCAGCAAGAAAGCCAACGAGCTGATGGCGCACAGCTACAGCCACCTCTACCGCATCCCCGCCTCGGCGCTGCGCTTCTTTACCGTCTATGGCCCCTGGGGCCGGCCCGACATGGCGATTTTCAAGTTCGTGCGCGCGATCTTCGAAGGCCGGCCCATCGACGTCTACAACCACGGGAACCTGCGGCGCGACTTCACCTACGTGGACGACGTGGTGGACGCGGTGCTGGCGGTGGCCGCGCAGCCGCCGCAGGCCGGCGAGGGCCAGGTGCCGCACCGCGTGCTCAACGTGGGCCACAACGGCCCGGTGCCGCTGATGGAGTTCATCGCCTGCCTGGAGCGCGCCTGCGGCCGCGAGGCGGTCAAGAACTTCCTGCCGATGCAGGCCGGTGACGTGCCCGACACCTGGGCCGACACCTCGCGGCTGGAAAACGAGTTCGGCGTGCGCGCCGGCACCGACCTGCAGACCGGCGCTCAGCGCTTCGTCGACTGGTACCGCGGGCACTACGACGTGAACTGATGGCCCCCACGCTCCGCCGCTGACGCGGGTCGCTGCCCCCCGAGGGGGCTGGGCCAGGCTTGGGGCGGCCCGGCGCCTGGCCCGTCTTGCGATTCCGTTGCTTCAGCATTGGCGCGGGTCGCCGCGCCACGCAACCAGGGGCGAGCCAGCCGCCAACCCGCCAGCGCGATCGCACTGCAGATGACCAGGGTCCAGAGGGTGTGGCTGGGCGGGTGGGCGCCGCGCAGGGTCTGCGTCACCCCGGCCAGGCCACCGGCCAGCAGCACCGCGGCCAGCCAGCGCCAGCCCGGGGCGCGCCGCCGCCCGGCCACGGGCGACCACAGCCAGGGCAGGCACAGCGCCAGAAACGACAGCGCGGACGAGGCGTGCCCGCCCGGGAAACAGCCGCCGGTGCCGCCGTCGCCGGTCAGCAGGTTCCAGTGCGAGGTGTAGACGGCGGTGCCGCCGAAGGCGCTCCACTCCCAGGGGCAGCTGGCGCGGCTGGCTTGCTTGAGCAGGCTCACTGTCAGCAGCGACAGGGTGACCAGCGCCAGCACGGTCCCGCGCTCGCGGCGCGAGGGACCGCTGGCTGCGGGCCATAGCACCCAGCCCCACAGCAGCAGGTAGGCCAGCGTGGCCAGCTGGCGCCCGCCGTCGTGCAGCACCGTCTCCAGCAGCGGGTGGTGGCGCCACGGAAAGCCGGCGCTGGTCCCGATCTGGCTCATCACCGGCAGGTCCATGCCCGCGGCATCCCAGCCCAGGGTCAGCAGCAGCAGCACCAGCCAGGCCCGGGCGATGGCGTTTGCGGTGGAAACAACAGGGGGGCGGAGACGGGACATGGCGCCGCATGCTCGGCGTCGGACTTTAAGAGGGCCTTAAGGGGTGCCGGGATAATTCGGTTTCTTTGACCGATGGGCCCTGCGCCGTCCTGAAGAACATGCGAGCACTCGTGGTGGAAGACGATCCCGGTATTGCCAGCGGCCTGAGCCTGTCGCTGCGGCAGGCCGGCTATGCGGTGGACGTGTGCGGCACGCTGGAGTCGGCGTGGACGGCCCTGTGCGTCGAGCCTTTCGACGCGGTGTTGCTGGACCTGGGCCTGCCCGACGGCGACGGCCTGGACCTGCTGACCCGCCTGCGGCGCCAGAGCGAGCGCCGGCCGGGCCAGTCCACCCTGCCGCAGCGGGACCTGCCGGTGCTGATCATGACCGCGCGCGACGGCGTCAGCGACCGCATCTTCGGGCTGGACGAGGGCGCCGACGACTACATCGTCAAGCCCTTCGACCCCAACGAGCTGCTGGCCCGCCTGCGCGCCATGCTGCGGCGCGCCAGCGGCCGCAGCAAGCCGGTGATCGAATACGGCGACATCGTGGTCGACCCGGCCACCCGCTCGGTCGAGCGCGCCGGCCTGCCGGTGGCGCTGGGCGGCAAGGAGTTCGCCCTGCTGCTGACCCTGCTGCAGGCCAAGCCGCAGGTGCTGTCCAAGGCGCGGCTGGAGTCCGCGATGTACGGCTTCGGCGAGGGGCTGGAGAGCAATGCGATCGAGGTCCACGTGCACCACCTGCGCCGCAAGCTGGGCGAATCGCTGATCAAGACCGTGCGCGGCGTGGGCTACTTCGTGCCCCAGGAGCCGCCCGCGGCGAAACCGGCCGATACCACCGGAGGCCTGTGAAACTGCCGCTGCCCGCCACACGC
The DNA here is from genome assembly GCF_002025745.1 of Hydrogenophaga sp. H7. NCBI lineage: Bacteria > Pseudomonadati > Pseudomonadota > Betaproteobacteria > Burkholderiales > Comamonadaceae > Hydrogenophaga > Hydrogenophaga sp. H7. The sequence continues at coordinate 129,010 of NZ_MCIC01000002.1, forward strand.
CGCACGCTGTCGCGCCACCTGCTGATCTGGACCCTCGCGGCCCAGCTGGCGGTCTGGGTGGTGATGGTGGCGGTGGGCTGGAGCACCAGCCTGCGCGAGACGCGCAAGTTCACCGACGGCCACCTGGTCGCCGTGGCCCAGCTCTGGCTGGGGAATGCCTCCTGGAACCAGGGGCCCGTCTCGGCACCCCTGCCGGTGCCCACCGAGGACGTGCACGAGTACGCGCAGGACGTGGCGGTCCTGGTCTGGGACAACGGCCGCCTGGTGACCGACAGCGACCAGCTCGCCGCCGGACTGGACCTGGCGACGCTGCCGGAGAAGGGTCTGGTGACGGTGGTGGTCCGCGATGCCAGGGGCGAACCGCACGACTGGCGCGCCTATTTCGAGACCTACCGGGGCGAGGGCCACGAACGCCGTGTGGCGGCCCTGCTGGACCTCAAGAAGCGCTATGTGCTGGCCAGCGACATCGCCGAGCACCTGGCCTCGCCGTCCCTGATCCTGCTGCCGCTGGTGGCGCTGGTGATGTGGTGGACCATCCGCCGCGGCCTGCGCCCGCTGGACCAGCTGTCCGACGAGGTGGCCGCGCTCGACGGCTTCGCCGGGCAGCGTCTGGACACGCAGCACCGCTTCCACGAGTTCTCCAGCACGGTGACAGCGATCAACACCATGGTCGACGGCCTGCAGGCGCAGGCCCAGCGCGAGCGCCAGTTCGCCTCCGACGTGGCGCACGAGCTGCGCACGCCGCTGACCGCGATCACGCTGCAGGCCCGTGCCGCACAGGCCGACCCGTCGCCGCAGCGGCTGGCGCGGCTGGAGCAGGAGGCCCTGCGCGCTGGCCGCATCCTGACCCAGCTGCTGGACCTGGCGCGCGCCCAGCGCGCCGGGCAGCAGGCGCAGGCCGGCGATGCGGTGCAGGACACCGCGCTGGGCGAGATGGCCGCCCACCTGATCTCGGCCCACGCCCAGCTGGCCTACGAAAGCGACCACGAGATGTCGCTGGTGCAGGAGCAGGGCGAGGTCAGTGTCCAGGTCCAGCCCATGCTGCTGGAGCTGGCGCTGCGCAACCTGATCGAGAACGCATTGCGCCACACGCCACCGGGAACGCAGGTGGAGGTGTCGGTGTGGCGGGATGCCCGGGGCCAGGGCGTGTCGGTGAGCGACGACGGCCAGCGCGCCGGCGTGACCGCGCCTGCGGCGCAGGCCTCGTCCGGCCTGGGTCTGGGCCTGCGCCTGGTCGAGCGCATCGCCGAAGAGCTGGGCGCGCGGCTGGAGCGCGACAACGGGGTGGCGCCGATGACCACGCGCTTTTCGCTGCGGTGGCCCGCCTGAGGGGACGGGGCGATGCCGCGCGATAAGGTTCGTTTAACGTCGTCGAAAGACACTGCCGGCAGTGCCACATTCGGGGCGATGTCCCCGCTGTTTCCCATGCAGCTGTCTTCTTCTGTTCCCGGCCGGGGAGTGACCGGCCTGTCGCTGGTCCGCGGCGACGCCCGCGGGCCGCTGACCCTTCTGGTGGTGCTGTCGCTGTGGCTGGCCGTGCCCGGCAACCTGCCCCTGTGGCAGCGCGTGGCCGCCCTGACCGCCACCGTCGACCACCGCCTGGGGCTGATGCTCACCCTGGGGCTGGTGCTGGTGGCCGGCACCTTGGCCCTGCTGGCGCTGTGTCACTGGCCGCGCGTGTTCCGTCCGCTGGCCACGGTGCTGGTGCTGGCCACCGCGTTCAACAGCCACTTCATGTGGCAATACGGCGTGGTGATCGACAGCACCATGATGGCCAACGTGGCGCAGACCAATGCCAACGAGGTGCGGGACCTGCTGTCCTGGCCGCTGCTGATGGCCCTGCTGGCCATCGCCGGTCCGGCCCTGTGGTGGATCTGGCGTGCGCCGCCCGCACCGCAGGCGGCCCTGCTGCGCCTGCGGCACAACCTCGGTCTGCTGGCGCTCTCGCTGGCGGTGGCCGCCGTCGCCCTGCTGGCCGGCTACCAGGGCCTGGCCTCCCTCATGCGCGGCCACAAGGATCTGCGCTACATGATCAACCCCATGAACACCCTGGCGGCTTCGGGCACGCTGCTGGCCGAGCGTGGCCAGCACGCGGCGCAGCCCCTGCTGCCGGTGGGCGAGGATGCGCGGCTGGGGGCGAGCTATGCGGCGCAGAGCCGGCCGCCGCTGCTGCTGGTGGTGGTGGGCGAGACCGCGCGGGCGCAGAACTGGAGCCTCAACGGCTACGGCCGCCCGACCACCCCGTCATTGACCGGCTGGCGCGCGCGCGGTGGTCTGGTGAACTTCCCCCGCGCCAGTTCCTGCGGCACCAGCACCCAGGTGTCCGTGCCCTGCATGTTCTCGCCCCTCACACGCAAGGAAGGTGGCGACGAGACCGCGCGCAGCGAGAACCTGCTGGATGTGCTGCAGCGCGCCGGTCTGGCGGTGCTGTGGATCGACAACCAGGCCGGCTGCAAGGGCGTGTGCGACCGCGTGCCCACGGTGCGCATCGCGGACGCTCCCATCCCCGGCCTGTGCGAAGGCGGCGAGTGCCTGGACGAGGCCATGATGCACGGGCTGGACGCCCGCATCGCCGCGCTCGATCCGCAGCGCCGCGCGCGTGGCGTGGTGCTGGTCATGCACCAGATGGGCAGCCACGGGCCGGCGTACCACAAGCGCTCGCCGGCCAACCGCAAACCCTTCCAGCCCGAGTGCCGCAGCGTCACGCTGGCGGACTGCTCGCAGGAGGAGCTGGTCAACGCCTACGACAACTCCATCGCCTACACCGACCGCTTCCTCAACCACGCGCTGTCGTGGCTGCGCGCCCAGTCGACCAACGGCCGCTTCGACACGGGGCTGTTCTATGTCTCGGACCACGGCGAATCGCTGGGCGAGAACGGCCTGTACCTGCACGGCGTGCCCTATGCGCTGGCGCCCCAGCAGCAGACCCATGTGCCCATGGTGGCCTGGCTGTCCGAGGGGATGCAGCAGCGCAGCGGCGTGCGCACCGACTGCCTGCGCGAGCGCGCCGAGCAGTCGGTTTCGCACGACCACCTGTTCCATTCGGTGCTGGGGCTGATGGACGTCTCGACCGCAGTGCGCCGGCCGGGCCTGAACCTGTTCGAACCCTGCCTGCTGCCGGCCGCCGCCGCACCCGTCAGCGGACCGCGGGCAGGCTGATCCGCGCCAGCAGGCCGCCAGTGCTGCCGGCCTCCAGCGCCAGCGCACCGCCGTAGAGCGCCACCAGGTCGGCCACGATGGCCAGGCCCAGGCCGCTGCCGGGCGTGGCCTCGTCCAGCCGCACGCCGCGCGCCAGCACCGCCTGGCGCTGCTCCGGCGCGATGCCGGGGCCGTCGTCTTCCACCACCACCTGCAGCTGTCCGCCATCGAGCCGGGCCTCGACCCGCACCCGCGTGCGCGCCCACAGGCAGGCGTTGTCCAGCAGGTTGCCCAGCATCTCCTGCAGGTCCTGCTCCTCGCCGGCAAAGGCCCATTCGGCCGGGATGTCGGCGCAGTCCAGCCGCAGCGCCCGCTCGGCGTGCACCTTGGCCATCACGCGCAGCAGGCCGGCCAGCACCGGCGCCAGCGGCGTGCGCTGGCCCGGCAGGCGCTGCGAGGCCGCCACGCGCGCGCGCGCCAGGTGCCAGTCGATGTGGCGCCGCGCCAGCCCGACCTGGTCGCGCACCAGGGCCGCCAGCGGCGCCGGGTCCGGGCCGTCGGCGCGGCTGGCGGCCTGGTCCAGCACCGCCAGCGGGGTCTTGAGCGCATGGGCCAGGTTGCCGGCCTGCGTGCGCGCGCGCTCGACCACCTCGGCGTTGCGGTCCAGCACCCGGTTGAAGTCGTCGATCAGCGGCTGCACCTCGGCCGGAAACTGCCCCTGCAGCCGCGCCGTGCGCCCTTCGCGCAGGGCGGTCAGCGCGCGCTGCAACGCACGCAGCGGTGCCAGGCCCACGGCCACCTGGGCCAGCGCCGCCAGCGCCAGCAGCAGGCCCAGGCCCAGCAGCGAGAGCGCCAGCACGCGCGCGAAGCGGTCCGAGGCGGCGGTGGCCTCCTGCAGGTCGCCCGCCACCACCAGCCGCCAGCGCCGCTGCGGCGCGTCGGCCGAGTACACCGTGCGCTCCACCAGCAGCAGCGGCGCGTCGCGCGGGCCGGTGCCCTGGTGCACGTGCAGCTGGCCGTCGGCCGGCACGTCGGGCTCCGGGCGCAGCCGGTCGTCCCAGAGCGAACGCGAGCGCAGGGCGCCCTGTGCGTCGGCGGGTGTACCCACCTCGTCGAGCTGCCAGTACAGGCCCGAGTAGGGCCGGTGCCAGCGCGGGTCGGACAGTTGCGCCGGGTCGATGCTGGTCTGGCCGGCGGCGTCGAACTCCAGCCGCGCGGTGAGCTGGTCCAGCTGCTGTGTGAGCGTGGTCTGGAACTGGCGCAGAACATGGTCCTGGAACAGGCTGTGCAGGAACACGCCAGCCAGCACCAGCGCCACGGCCAGCGCGGCCAGCGTGGCCGCCAGCCAGCGCACCCGCAGCGACAGGGCCCGGCGCCAGGGCATCAGCACCTCATGAGGGGGCCGCCATGCGGTAGCCCAGGCCCCGCACGGTCTCGATCAGCTCGGGCGGCAGCTTCTTGCGCAGGCGGCCGACGAAGACCTCGATGGTGTTGGAGTCGCGGTCGAAGTCCTGGGCGTAGATGTGTTCGGTCAGCTCGCTGCGCGAGACCACCGCGCCCAGCCGGTGCATCAGGTAGTCCAGCACCTTGTACTCGTGGCTGGTGAGCGTGACCGGCTGGCCGTCGCAGGTGACGCGGCCGCTGCGCGTGTCCAGCGCCAGCGGGCCGCAGCGCAGCACCGGCGAGGCCTGGCCGCTGGCGCGGCGGATCAGGGCGCGCACGCGGGCCAGCAGCTCTTCCATGTGGAAGGGTTTGGTCAGGTAGTCGTCGGCGCCAGCGTCGATGCCGGCCACCTTCTCGTTCCACTGGTCGCGCGCGGTCAGGATCAGCACCGGCATGGACCGGCCCGCGTCGCGCCAGCGCTTGAGCACGGTCAGCCCGTCGAGCACCGGCAGGCCCAGGTCGAGGACCACGGCGTCGAAGGTTTCGGTGTCGCCCAGGAAGTGCGCGTCGCGCCCGTTGTCGGCCTCGTCCACCACATAGCCGGCGGCCATGAGCCCCTCGCGCAACTGGGCGCGCAGCGTCGGCTCGTCTTCGACCAGCAGCAGCCTCACCGCGCTTCTCCGCGGGACGGGCGTGGCGGGCGCTCGCGGCGCCCGATCACCTCGCCGGTGCTGGCGTCGACCTCCAGCTTCAGCAGCTGGCCACCCGGTTGCAGCAGCTTGACTTCGTAGATCCAGCGCCGGTCCTCGGACTCCAGTTCGATCTCCAGCACCTGGCCGGCCTGTTCGCGCTCCAGGCGCTCCAGCACCGTGCGCAGCGGCAGGATCTGGCCCGCCACCAAGGCCTCGCGGGCCCGTTCGTGGTCGCCGCGGTCGCGCGCCAGGGCGCCCGCCGACAACGCGGCGCCCAGCACCAGTGTCGAAGCGCGGAGCAGGAAAAGGTGGCGGGTCGAAGAAGCCATGGGCCGATTGTGCGCCGCCGAACTGAACGCGCGATGAACACCGGGTTCAGGGTTGGTTCAAGCGGCGGGTCGCAGCATCACCCACACCCACCGAGGACCCCATGAACTTCCGCCCGCTGTCCATCCTCCCCGCCGCCCTGCTGTCGCTGCTGTGCGCCGGTACCGCCCTGGCCGCCGAGACCACGGCCGCCGCCCAGCTGCAGCACTGGAGCGCCCAGGCCGGCGCGCCGGGCAATGCAAGCAAGGGCCAGGCCTTCTTCAACGCCAGGCACGGCGGCGAATGGTCGTGCGCGTCCTGCCACGGCATGCCGCCCACGGCGCAGGGCAAACACGCCAACACCGGCAAGGTGATCGCACCGCTGGCGCCGGCCTTCAACGCCAAGGCCTTCACCGACAGCGCCAAGGTCGACAAGTGGTTCAAGCGCAACTGCAACGACGTGCTCTCGCGCGAATGCAGCGCCGCCGAAAAGGCCGACGTGCTGGCCTATCTGAACAGCCTGAAATGACGCCCCATCGCCAAGGACAAACCATGAACCCCCGCTCCAAACGACTGATCCGCCCCGGTGTGGCCGTCCTGCTGGGCCTGGCCGCGCTCGGCGCCGCGCATGCCGATGGCGGCCGCAGGATGCCGCGCGACATGCCCCAGGCCTACACCGCCGAGTGCGCGGCCTGCCACACCGCCTATTCGCCCGGCCTGCTGCCGGCGCGCTCGTGGCAGCGCATCATGACCGGCCTGGACAAACACTACGGCACCGACGCCTCGCTGGACGAGGCCACGGTCCGGCAGCTCTCCACCTGGCTGCAGGCCAACGCCGGCACCTACAAGCGGGTCAACGAAGAGCCGCCGCAGGACCGGCTCACCCGCTCGGCCTGGTTCGCGCACAAGCACGACGACATCCCGCCTTCGGTGTGGAAGCACGTGGCCATCAAAAGCCCCGCCAACTGCGGCGCCTGCCACACCGGCGCCGACCGCGGCGATTTCGACGACGACAACGTCCGGCTGCCGGCCGGCGTGAGCCTGGGCCTGCGCCGCTTCTGGCACGACTGAACACAGGGAGCCCACCATGAACGTTTCCACCTCACTGAACCCGGGCGCCCGCGCAGCGCAGACCAGCGCGGCCCCCGTGCGGCGCATCACCGACGCGCCCACGCGCATGTTCCACTGGCTGTTCGCGCTGAGCTTTCTCGGCGCCTACCTCACGGCCGACGGCGAACGCTGGCGCATGCTGCACGTCACCCTGGGCTACACCATGGCCGGCCTGCTGGTGTTCCGGGTGCTCTACGGCCTTTTCGGTCCGCGCCAGGCGGGCCTGGGCCTGCTCTGGCGCAAGCTGACCGCCGCGCCCGCCTGGTTGCGCTCGCTGCGCGCGGCGGCGTCGCTGTCGGCGATCAACTGGCGACAGGGGCAGAACCTGCTGATGGCGCTGGCCGTGGTGGCCCTGATGGTGCTGGTGCTGCCGCTGACGCTGACCGGCTACGCCACCTTCAACGAATGGGGCGTGTTCCCCGGCGAGGACTGGCTGGGCGAGCTGCACGAGTTCTTCGGCGAGGCCATGCTGATGGTGGTGCTGGCGCACCTGGCGCTGATCGCGGCCTTGAGCCTGCTGCGGCGCAAGAACATGGCCTCACCCATGCTCACCGGCCGCCTCGAAGGGCTCGGGCCGAATCCGGTGCCGCACAACCGGGTCTGGCTGGCGGCACTGATGCTGGTGGCCGTGCTGGCTTACGGTGCCTGGGAATGGCAGCAGTCGCCCCGGGGGCTGATCCCGGCGAATGCGTGGGGACAGATGGCACACGGAGACCACGACGACGACTGAGCCCTGCGGCGCATTCCCTACAATTTGCCCCGGTCCTTTTCCCGCGGCTCCGCCGCGACTTCCTGCACCCGGCAGCACGGCTGTCCGACCGAGGCTTCATCATGCAATTCATCCGCTTCTCCGATCTCTGCGCCCAGGGCAAGGCCAAGGGCCAGCGTGTCTTCATTCGCGCCGACCTGAATGTCCCGCAGGACGACGCCGGCAACATCACCGAAGACACGCGCATCCGCGCCAGCATCCCGGCCATCCAGATGGCGCTGGACGCCGGTGCTGCCGTGATGGTCACCAGCCACCTGGGCCGCCCGACCGAAGGCGAGTTCAAGCCCGAAGACTCGCTGACCCCGGTCGCCGCGCGCATGGGCCAGCTGATGAACCGCAGCATCCGCGTCGTCGCCAACTGGGTCGACGGCGACTTCTCGGTCGCCCCCGGCGAGGTCGTGCTGCTGGAGAACTGCCGCCTGAACGTGGGCGAGAAGAAGAACAAGCCCGAGCTGGCCGCCAAGCTGGGCAAGCTCTGCGACATCTTCGTGCACGACGCCTTCGGCACCGCGCACCGCGCCGAAGGCACGACCTACGGCATCGCCGAGACGGCACCCATCGCCTGCGCCGGCCCGCTGCTGGCGGCCGAGATGGATGCGATTTCCAAAGCGCTGGCCAACCCGAAGCGCCCGCTGGTCGCCATCGTCGCCGGCTCCAAGGTCTCGACCAAGCTGACCATCCTGCAGGCCCTGGCCAAGAACGTCGACGGCCTGATCGTCGGCGGCGGCATCGCCAACACCTTCATGCTGGCCGCGGGTCTGAAGATCGGCAAGAGCCTGGCCGAGCCCGATCTGCTGGGCGAAGCCACGGCGGTGATCGAAGCCATGAAGGCGCGCGGTGCCGAGGTGCCGATCCCCGAGGACGTGGTCTGCGCCAAGGCCTTCGCCGCGGATGCACCCGCGACGGTCAAAGCCGCCACCGAGGTGGCCGACGACGACCTGATCCTGGACATCGGCCCCAAGACCGCGGCCAGGCTGGCCGAGAAGCTCAAGGCCGCCGGCACCATCGTCTGGAACGGCCCGGTGGGCGTGTTCGAGTTCGCCGCCTTCGAGAACGGCAC
>NZ_MCIC01000003.1:0-101806 GCF_002025745.1 Hydrogenophaga sp. H7
GCAACCGCTGGAGGCCGTGTGAAAACCCTCTCGCAGCTTTGTTATCCAGCCGGTAGAGTCCGCAGACATATTGAACAGCGAGGTCAATATGTCCAGATTCATCGAAGGTCAGGACAGGCAGCAAGTCACATTGCTGCCGGAATGCTTGGATGACTTCATCGCAGAGGACAACACGGTTCGAATTGTGGATGCCTTCATCAACGAGTTGGACCTTGCGTCTCTGGAGTTCCAGGGCTTGCAGCCGGCGTCAACCGGGCGGCCTTCGTACCACCCCTCAGTGCTGCTGAAGCTGTACCTCTACGGCTATCTCAACCGCATCCAGTCCAGCCGCAGACTGGAGCGCGAATGCCAGCGCAACGTGGAACTGATGTGGCTGACCGGCCGGCTCGCCCCTGACTTCAAGACCATTGCAGACTTCCGCCGCGACAACGGCAAAGGCATTCGCAACGTCTGCCGTCGCTTCGTGATGTTGTGCCGCGAGTTGAAGCTGTTCACCGACGCCGTTGTGGCCATCGACGGCAGCAAGTTCAAGGCTGTCAACAACCGCGAGCGCAACTTCACGCCAGGCAAGATCGAGCGACGTGAACGGGAGCTGGAGGAGAGCATCCAGCGCTACCTTGATGCCCTTGAGACTGCGGATCGAACCCAGCCCATTGAGATGCAGGCAAAGACCGAGCGTCTGCAAGGCAAGATCCAAAAGATGCGCCAGCGCTTGCAAGACCTTCAAGTCGTCAAGGCGCAACTGGAGACGCTGCCTGATCGGCAGCTCTCCCAGACGGACCCTGACGCACGTGCAATGACCACCCACAGCGCCAAGGGGACGGCCATGGTGGGCTACAACGTGCAGACAGCGGTCGACACGAAGAATCATCTGATCGTCGCCCATGAGGTCACCAACAATGGCAGCGACCGGTCACAGCTCAGTGCAATCGCAATGGCCGCGCGTGATGTGATGGGAAAGCGCCGATTGAAGGCCATTGCCGACCGCGGTTACTACAACGGTATGGAGCTCAAGACTTGTGACGACGCCGGGATTGCAGCGCTTGTACCCAAGCCCATGACATCCAATGCGAGAGCAGAGGGCCGGTTTGACAAGACAGACTTCATCTACATCGCTGATGCCGACGAATACCAGTGCCCAGCAGGCGAACGAGCCATCCACCGCTTCAGCCGAGAAGAGGCTGGACTGCAGATCAGCATCTATTGGTCCAGTGCTTGCCCTGGCTGTGCAATGAAGGCGCAATGCACAACGAGCAATTACCGACGCATCAGGAGATGGGAGCATGAGGAAGTCATGGACAGGGCCCAGCAACGGCTAGACCAGATGTCCAACGCCATGACCGTGCGCAAGAGCACCGTTGAACACGTCTTCGGAACCCTCAAGCACTGGATGGGCTGGACGCACTTCCTGACCCGAGGCATGCAGAACGTCGCAACCGAGATGAGCCTGAACGTGTTGGCGTACAACTTCAAACGCGTCCTTGCCATCTTGGGCTTTGAGGAGACCAAGAAGGCGATGCGGTTGTTGGGCGGATAGGCGCCCTTTGCAGCCGCTGAAGGCCCGATGTAAAGCCTCGAATACGCTCCAGCGTCGCCTTGCCGACGCTCAGACGACGTCAATTCGCTAAAGCCGAAAAATCTGCGGTTTGAGCGTGACTCGCCCGAACTGCCAGGGAGTTGTCACACGGCCTCGCTGCAGTGCTGTCTACCCCGGCGCAAAGTCAAGAGCAAGCCCGCCCCGGCACAGTAGACGATCGACACCCGTTGAATCAATACTGCAGCCGGGTCGGCCTGAACAGTCGGCCCTCCTCCCTGAAAGTCGTGTCACAGCGACTTTGAGTTGCCCGGCTTTCATGCCGGGTTTTCTTTTGCCAGTGAAGCCGATGGTGCCGATGGTGCCGATGCGTTGTAACGTGCAGATGCTGGAAAACAGCCCAAATCCAGCAGCAGGACCCGGATCTCCCAGACCTACATTGACCTCACGGCACCCAGCGAGATGAAGTGACCTTCACCTCCGGCGGATGCGGAAACTGTGAGGTGTCAGATGGTCTTCATCCCTTCAAGGAACCGGCAAGCGCCCTCACTTCGGAGCGCGGCCCTGTTGGTGGACAAGGTCAAGAAGCTGTGCTCGGCGGGGGCAGCCACAGCTCTGCTATCCCTGGGCCTGTTCGCCCCCAGCGCCGCGCATGCCGTGGACGGCTGTCTGGTGTTGCTGTGCTTCGCAGCACCCAGCTGGAAATCAATTCCTCAGTGCGTTCCACCGATCCGGCAAGTCCTGCGCGACCTGGCGCATGGGGAGCCCTTCCCCACCTGCGGCATGTCGGGTGCGGGCAACTCGGCGAATCATGCGTGGGCACGGGCACCCGGTCGGTGCCCGCCGCAGTACACCCGCGTTTACGAGCGGGATCACACCACGCTCTACCGCTGTGATTACACGGGTGTCATCTCCGTCTCGATTGACGACAAGCCGTTCACGAAGACCTGGTGGAACTTCTCCGGCGACACGGTGACCGACTTCAGTCCTGCAGCCAAGTCCCAGTTCGGCACCTGGGACACGCGGTACGACGACGAAGAGGCGGCTTGGCGCCATTCGCATCCCTGAGGAGTTCGACATGGACGCTTCCACTTTCATGACACTGGCGCTGGCCTGTGCACCCCATGTGCACCCGCAGACGGCACATGCCTTGGTGTCGGTCGAGAGTGCATTCAACCCTTGGGCCATCGGCGTCGTGGGTGGTGCACTCGTTCGTCAGCCGCAGAACCATGCACAAGCCCTCGCCACAGCGCGGGCGCTGCAGGCCCACGGACACAACTTCAGCGTCGGATTGGGGCAGATCAACCTCGGCAACTTCGCCCGACTGGGCCTGACCACCGCCACCGCCTTTGACCCCTGCCTGAACCTGACCGCCATGCAGGAGGTTCTCGCCGAGTGTTTTGACCGGGCCAGGGGTGGCAAAGACCCGACCCGGTCAGATCAGTCAGCACTGCGCATGGCGCTCTCTTGCTATTACAGCGGCAACTTCTCGTCGGGCTTTCGCCACGGCTACGTCCAGAGGGTGATGGCTGCAGCCCGCACGGTTTCCCGTCACCAACCCAACCATGTCCCAAAGGAGTCGTCATGAACCAACAGAAGCTTTCGCCCGCCCAGGTCCGCGCGCTCGGCCTGTTTATGTTGTTGCCTCCCCAGCTGTGGGCGCAAGGCTTTGACAAGGTCAACACGACGGTCACCAACGTCAACGCGATCCTGGTGACGATCTCCGTGGCCGTGGTGACGATCGCGATCATCTGGGCCGGCTTCAAGATGATCTTTCAGGGCGCCCGGCTGGCCGACGTGGCCAACATCCTGATCGGCGGCACCCTAGTCGGCGGCGCGGCGGCCTTCGCCAGCTACATCGTCAGCTGACCTCAGCTGGTACCCGCCATGCAGGCCGAAACCATCTACAAGGGCGCAACCCGCCCGGCCATGAAGCTGGGCATTCCGCTGGTGCCACTCGTGGTGCTCTTCGGCAGCGGGATGCTGCTGATTATGTGGGGCGGCATTCTGGTCAGCTGGTGGATTGCGCTGGGCGTGGTGATGTCCTTTGTGCCCACCCTCTTCTGGATGCGCTGGGTGACGTCCCGCGACGACCAGCGGTTTCGTCAGATCTTCATCGCACTCAAGCTGCGCCTGCACGACCGCAACGGGCGGTTCTGGCGCGCTCGCAGCTACTCACCCACCCTCTTCCGGGGAGCCTCCGATGTCTGGCATCTTTGATCGACTCGGCAAGGGGTCACGCCGCGCGAAGCGCCGCCCCAAAGCGGTAGGCCCTCAGCCGCGCCACTGGTCGCAGGCGCTCGCAGAAAACCCGTTGACGCGGTTCGTGCCCTTCTCGTCGCTGCTCAGCGACCACGACGTGATCACCCGCGGTGGTGACTTTCTGAGGGTGTGGCGGCTCGACGGTGTGGCCTTCGAATGTGCCGATGACTACCTGGTCACAGAACGGCACGAAGCGCTCTGCAGTCTGCTGCGCAACCTCTCTGGCGGCCAGTGGGCCATCTGGACTCACCGTCTACACCGCAAGATTCAGGACGCGCTGACCGACCCGACGGAAGACGGCTTTGCCAAAGACCTGTCACAGGCCTATCAGGCGCACCTGAACCAGCGGGCGATGATGAGCAATGAGCTGTACCTGACGCTGCTCTACCGGCCCAACACCTCTCGCATCAGCCGGGCACTGCAGTCGCCTCAGCGGTCCAAGGCCGCCATCGAAGAGGCACACGCGGAAGCCTTGCGTGTGATGGAAGAGCGAACGGCATTTGTGCACCGGGTGCTGCGTGGCTTCGGCCCACAGTTGCTGGGTGTCCGTGAGCAACGAGGTCGCCTCTATTCGGAAGTGGCCGAGTTTCTGGGCTACCTGGTCAACGGGTACTGGAAGCCCGTGCCTTTCACGGCTGGTCCACTCCATCGCACCCTGCCCTCGACCCGCCTTTCGTTTGGTGGCGACAAGCTGGAGCTGAGAAATGGCGATCAGCGGCGCTGCGCGGCCCTGGTGGACATCAAGGAATACGCCGACGCAGTGGAGCCGGGCATCCTCAACGCTTTGCTGTACGAAGACAGCGAGTTCATCGAGACCCAGAGCTTTTCCATCCTGCCGCGCCGCGAGGCCACTCGCGCCCTGGAGCTGCAGCGCGACCAGCTGATCGCCAGCGACGATGTCGTGTCCAGCCAGATCGCGGACATGGACGAAGCGCTGAACGAACTGGGTGATGGTCAGTTCTGCATGGGCGAGTACCACTACAGCCTGGTGGTGTTCGGTAACCCCGGTGAAGACAGTCTGGCCGATGCCGGCAGGCGCGCGGCACAGGCCATCGGCGCCGTGGGCGAGTCATCGAGCCTGCAGATGTCGCCAGTGGACCTGGTGGCCGACGCGGCCTGGTTTGCCCAGATGCCGGGCAACTGGCAGTGGCGCCCGCGCGATGCCAAGTTGTCCTCGCGCGCTTTCGCCGCCCTGGCCAGCGGACACAATTTCGCCCGTGGCAAACGCGACGGTAACCCCTGGGGCGAAGCCTTGGCGCTGCTGAGAACGCCATCGGGCCAGCCGTTCTATCTGAACTTCCACAGCAGTCCCGACGGCGAAGATTCCGCCGACAAGAAGCTGCCCGGCAATACGATCATCATCGGGTCAACCGGCGTCGGCAAAACCACGCTGGAGATGTTCCTGCTGACGCTGACGCGCAAGTGGAACCCGGCGCCCCGCCTGGTGTTGTTCGATCTGGACCGGGGCTGCGAGATCGCCATCCGGGCCATGAATGGTCGCTACTTCACACTCGAAGCCGGCAAGCCCACGCATCTGAACCCGCTGCAGCGCGACCCCACGCCGGCCCGCATCCAGTTCTGGGAACAGCTGGTGCGCACCTGCATCGCGACACCCGCCCTGCCCCTGCTGCCGGCCGACGAGCGCGCCATCGCCGATGCCGTGAAAACGGTGGCGATGATGCCGACCGCCTTGCGCCGCTTCTCGACCATCCGCCAGAACCTGCCGAAGTCCGGCGAGAACAGCTTGTATGAACGTCTGGGCCGCTGGTGCGAGGGTGGCGCACTGGGCTGGGTGTTCGACCAGGCGAACGACCAGCTGATGGACCTGCAGTCAGCCTCGGTCATCGCTTTTGACACCACCGAGTTCCTGGACCTGCCCGAGGTCCGGACGCCGGTGATGCTGTACCTGCTCCAGGTGATGGAAGAACTGGTCAATGGCGAGCGGCTGATCTACGTGATCTCGGAGTTCTGGAAAGCACTGGACCACGACATCTTCAGCGACTTCGCCAAACAGAAGCAGAAGACCATCCGCAAGCAGAACGGTCTGGGCATCTTCGACACCCAGAGCCCGTCCGACGTGCTGCGCCATCCCATTGGCCGCACGATGGTCGAACAGAGCGTGACCAAGATTTTCCTGGCCAACCCGGAAGCGGTGCGCGAGGAATACGTCGAAGGTTTCGGGCTCAGCGAGGCCGAGTTCGGCATCGTGCGCAGCCTGGGCGCGCAAGGCGGCAGACGCTTTCTGGTCAAACAGGGGCACAGCAGCGCCATCTGCGAGCTGGACCTCAGCGGCTTGCAGGACTTCGTGACCGTTCTGTCGGCCACCACCGACAACGTTGCCCTGCTCGACACCGTTCGCGAACAACACGGTAACGATCCGTTGCTGTGGCTTCCGGTGCTGCTGCGCGAGGTTCAGGATCGCAAATCCCGCAACTCCAGGAGAGCGACATGAACCGGTTTCACCTCATGCTTGTCCTGCTGCCCATCGCCATAGGCAGCGCGAACACCAGTGCCCAGACCGTCAAAGGCAACGAGGCGGTTCGCACCTCGACCAGCGGTGAACGCATTGTCGAGCTGGCGCCACTGCCCAGCGCCGGCCCCATCCTCAAGTCCAAACCCTGCATGGCGCACGCGGGCTGTCACGCCGGCCCGTGGCACATGGTGGAGACACGCGACGGGCTGATGGAATGCACCGAGGTCTATGCGCGCGAAGGTACCTGCCGCGCCTCCAGCTACGGTACCACCAAGCTATCGCGCATCTGGGTGGTGAAGGCTGGAGGCCAGTGGCTGCAGTGCCAGTACCCCGACCTGGGCAGCAAATGCGTCAAGGTCTTTGCGTCGCCACCGACCAACCTGCCCTACCCGGCGGTGCAATAAAGGAGCGATGCCATGTTCGCCTGGGTCGGTTCCAACTTCGACGCGATTCTGAGCACTTACGTGCTCGGCGTGGTGTCGTCGCTCATGTCAGCGATCACGCCGATCGCGCTGTCGGCGATGACGGTGTGGGTGGCGCTCTACGGCTGGGCGGTGCTGCGCAACGAGGTGTCCGAAACCGTGCCCACCTTCGTCTGGAAGGTTTTCAAGATCGGGCTGGTGCTGGCCTTTGCCCTGCAGTCGGGCTTCTACATCAGCAACGTGTCGGACACGGCCAATGGTCTGGCCATGGGCGTGGCCAGCACCTTTCTGCCTTCGGGTGTGGACCCGGCCACCATCAGCTCGCCCTACGCCCTGCTCGACAAGTTCAACGACGACGCCAGCGCCCAGGTGGCCGACATCATGAAAGAGGCCAGCGTGCTCCGGCTTGATCTGCTGCTGGCCGGCGGCATTTTCTCCATCGGCACGGTCTTCTTCCTCTGCATCGCACTCTTCGTTGTCACGCTGGCCAAACTGTTCCTGACCTTCGTGATTGCCATCGGGCCACTGTTCATCCTGTGCCTGGCCTGGCGTCCTACTGCGCGCTTCTTCGACAGCTGGTTGTCCATGTTGCTGAACGCGGTGGTGCTCACCTGGTTCGCCTTCTTCGCGCTGGGCCTGAGCGCCTACATGGGCGCCGCGATGTTCAAGGCCATCAACGACGGTGGTGGCTTCCTCGGGAGCACCTTCAACGTGCTGGGCGAGGCCACGCGCTACTGCGTGCTCATGATCCTCATGGCCATCCTCTGCTTCCAGGCGCCCAGCCTTGCCTCGGCCCTGACCGGTGGCGCCGCCATCCAGCAAGGCGTGCAAATGATCCAGAACGCCATGATGGTCTCGGGCCTGCGCTCTGCTTCCTCGGCACGCTCGGCCGCCACCGGCACGGGCCAGGGAGGCGTGATCCGTTCAGGTGCCGGCGCCACCGCTACGGCCGGTGCTGCAGCCGCAGCCACGGGCCGATACGCCGGAAACATGGCCCGAAAGGGCTACGGAGCCGCACGGTCTGCGGCATACCGACTTGCCGCCTTGCGCGGCCGGTCCTGATCATCCACTTGCCAAGGAGCACACCATGAAGTACCGCCTCAAGGTTGCCGCCGCCGTGTTGATTTCGCTGGGCGCTACGCACGCACGCGCCACCGGCATCCCCGTGATCGATGTCGCCAACCTGTTCCAGGCGGTGCAGCAGGTGATCAACGACATCACCCAGATCAACAACCAGATCCGGCAGATCCGACAACTGCAAGCACAGATCGACAGCATCAACGGCATGCGCAATCTGGGCGAAGTGTTCAACAACCCGCTGCTCAAGAACTACATCCCGGCCGAGGCCTACACCTACCTCAACGCTATCAACACCTCGGGGTACAGCGGCCTCAACGCCACGGCCAAAACCCTGCGCGATGTCGGCATGCTCTACAACTGCCTGGACCGCAGTGGCGATGCGCGCACAGAGTGCCAGGCCACCCTGGCGCAGCCCTACCAGCAGAAAGGCCTGCTGCAAGACGCCATGAAGTCGGCCGCCATGCGGCTGGAGCAGATCCAGTCGCTGATGACCCAGATCAACGCCACCGAAGACCAGAAGTCGGTGCAGGAGATCCAGGCCCGCATCGGCGCAGAGAACGCTCTGCTGGCGCACGAGTCCTCGCAGATCCAGATGCTGCAGGGGATGGCCGACAGCGAGGAGCGCATCGCCCGAAGCCGTGAGCGCGAACGCCAGTACCAGATGCTGGGTCGGACCGGCAAGGTCTCCGACTTCCTGCCGTAAGCACCACACCACCGGAGTCCCCCATGAGTGCCATCCTGATGTCAGGTGAGGCCGCCGCATGGCCGAAACAGCCCAAAACGCCCGTGCCGAAGCCTGAAACTCCGTCGCTGCAGGCCAATCGGGACTGGGAAATCGACCGCGCGCTGATGCTGGAGCGCTCCGAGCGTCGGGCCTGGGCCGCCGCTGCCGCTGGTCTGGCGATTGGCCTGATCGGCATCGCGGCGGTCTTCGTGCAGGGGCCGCTGCGCAAGGTGGTGGAAATCCCCATCGTGGTGGACCGGGTGACCGGTGAAACCACCATCCAGCAGCGCCTGAGCGAAGAAACCATTCCCGCCATGGAGGTGCTGGACAAACACAACCTGGCCACCTTTGTCCGCGCCCGCGAGGCATACAGCTGGATGTTCCTGCAGCGGGACTTTGATCAGGTGGCCCGCATGGCGGTGCCCGCCGTGTTCGCGGAATACAACCGGCAGTTCGAGGGTGACGGGGCGCTCCAGAAGAAGGTCGGCTCCACCGAAGAATGGCGCATCAATATCGTCGGCGTGCGGCTGCGCGCCTCGGGCCGCAGCGGCAACCAGAGCGACGCCACGGTCACCTACGACAAGGTCGTCCACATGACCGACCGCAATCTGCCCGACGTGACCACCCGGCACGTGGCCAGCGTGGTCTACCAGTACCAACCCAAGGTGCTGGCCAAAGAAGCAGATCGGCTGGAGAACCCCTTTGGCTTCGTGGTCACGGCCTACCGGTCCGACCCCGAGATCAACACACCGACCACCGGAGTGAAGCCATGAACCTCCTGGTACTTCCCTTGGTGCTGGTGCCGTTGACCCTGGCTCCTCTGCACACCTTGGCGGCTCAGCCCGTCGACAAGGCCGACCCTCGACTGCGGGAGGTGGTCTACGACGCCAATGCGGTGGTCACCGTCCCGGTCAAACGCGGCATGGTGACGCTGGTGGAGTTCGACAAGGACGAGGTCATCACCGAAGTGGCTGTGGGCCAGGGTGGTGATTGCAGCAAGCCCGATGCCGCCTGGTGCGTGGCCGCCCAACCGGGTGGGCACCACCTGTATGTCAAGGCCAAAAGCGCCGCCGATGCACCCAACAACCTGGCGGTCATCACCGATCGGCGATCACACACGCTTCGCTTCGTGATCCTTTCGGACAGCGACCGCCAGCCGCCGGTCTATCGCCTCGCCATCCGGTCCCCAAAACCTGCAGCAGCCCCACCCAGTCTGGCGGAAAGGGAACTGGCCGCATTGGCGAGTCTTCCACCGATTCCGCCCCCACCAACGGCCCAGCAGATCGTGGCTGAGCGACTGGCGGCCAAGCCCACAGTGCTCAACACCCAGTACGCGCTGGCCGAAGCCGCCGGATCGGCGGACATTGTCCCCACGCTGGTCTACGACGATGGCCGGTTCACCTACCTCCGCTTCCCGGGCAATCGCGAGGTGCCTGCGGTCTTTCATGTCCTTGGCGATGGCAGCGAAACCCAGGTCAACGCCCGCATGGAAGAGGACACCCTGGTGGTGGACCGGGTCAGCCGCCGCCTGATGCTGCGTGCCGGATCGGCGGTGGTGGGCCTCTGGAACGAAGCCTTCGACCTGGAGGGCTCGCCGGCCAAAGGCTCCACCACGGTGCCGGGTGTGCAACGGGTTCTGAAATCCGATGCCTCCGTTTCGTCGCCCTCAACGCTGGGAGCCAAACCATGACCGAGCACACACAAGGTTCATCGGCACCGAACGAAGCGCCTTCGCCGCAAGAGAGCGGCAACACCATCAGCCCCTTGCCGGGCGAAGCGGGCATCCCCAACGTGGCCCGGCGGCAACCGCTGAACCTGTCCTGGAAGAACATCTCGGTCATTGGCCTGGTGGTGCTCATGGTGACGGCCATGTGCATCTTGTACGGGTACCGCTACTTCGCCGGCAGCGGCGATGCGGAGAAGGACAAGTCCTTGCTGCGGGATCGCCCATCAGCTGCGGGAGCAGGCACCCGGCAACTGGACATGACCCAGCCGGTCAAGCCCCGCGTACCCGCATTGGAGCCTACCCCTGCAGAGGCGGCCGACCCCATCAGCTTGAGGCATTCAGGCACGGCTGCCCCATCCGGACCCAAGACCTGGTCACCGGACGACGCGCCCGTGCTGGTGGTATCGTCCCGCCCGGGTGGCATCCCTGGCAACAGCGCCGACTCAACGCAGACGTCCAACGACCCTGCAGCCTCCACGTCCAGGCAGTTGCAGGACTACCAGCGCCGGCTGCAAGGGCTTCTGGACAACCTGACCCAAGGCAACGCCTTGCCGGCCGGTCTGGGCGCTGCAGCCAATGCGTCCCCACAACCGCCAGACAACGACCCCAACCTTCGATCGGCCGTGGCGGGGCTGTTCGGTGGCGAGCTGCAGGGCTCCGCCACACCACGCGTGAAGGCCTCCACCCTGGGCGACCGCAGTCTCACCTTGCCCAAAGGCATGGCCTTC
The DNA here is from genome assembly GCF_002025745.1 of Hydrogenophaga sp. H7. Classification (NCBI taxonomy): domain Bacteria; kingdom Pseudomonadati; phylum Pseudomonadota; class Betaproteobacteria; order Burkholderiales; family Comamonadaceae; genus Hydrogenophaga; species Hydrogenophaga sp. H7. Next base: position 10,950 of record NZ_MCIC01000003.1, read on the forward strand.
GCCTGTGCACTCAAAACCCGGGTTATCAGCGCCACCTCGGGCCTGGTGGGCTGCCAAGTGCAGCGCGATGTGTACAGCGACAACGGGCGGGTACTGCTTATCGAGCGCGGCTCACACCTGGACGGCGAATATCGGATCGCTTCGCTGCGCCCCGGTACCGTCCGCATTCCCGTCCTGTGGACACGCATTCGGACGCCGAACGGCGTCACGGTGGACATCGAATCGCCCGGCACGGGTCAGCTCGGTGAGTCCGGCATGGACGGCCACGTGGACAACCGCTGGGGTGACCGCATCGGCGCGGCCATGCTGCTCTCCTTGATCGACGACTCGGTCAAGCTGGTGATTCAGAACCAGATGCAGGACCGCGAGGCGGACACCATCGTCCTGCCGTCCACCACAGAAAACACCAGCAAGCTGGCCGAAAAGGTGCTCGACAGCACTATCAACATCCCGCCCCTGATCTACCAGAACCAGGGCGGCATCGTCGGCATTTACGTCGCGCGCGACGTGGACTTCTCGTCGGTCTACGCACTGCAGCCGGTGGCACGATGAACTCCGAGGTAGACCTCCTCTTATCCTTCTTCGAGGACCCGCAGTCCGACGGCTGGTGCGGCGATGCGACCTCGGTCGTCGAGTTCCTGCGCCCGCTGCGCGAACAGCTGGATGCACCTGGCGTGCTGGAAGTGTGCGTGAACCGCCCCGGTGAACTGCAGGTGGAGACCGTGCACGGCTGGCAGCGCGTGGAAGCGCCGGCCATGACGCAAGAACGCTGCCTCTCGCTGGCCACGGCCGTGGCCACCTACTGCGACCAGCAGATCAACCAGGAACGCCCCCTGCTGTCGGCCACACTGCCCAGTGGCGAACGCATCCAGTTCGTCATCCCGCCCGCGGTGACGCGCAACACTGTGTCGATCACGGTACGCAAGCCATCCGATCTGATCAAACGACTGACCGATTTCGAAGGCGAAGGTCTGTTCGACCGGATCGGGGAGCGCGCCGCTTTGGGTGCGGAAGACGAAGGGCTCCAGCCTTTCCAGAGGCAGTTGCTTGCGTTGAAAGCGGCCGGTCGGTATGGGGAGTTTCTGCGCCTCGCGGTGCAGAAGCACCAGACCATCGTGGTCAGCGGCAAGACGGGGTCTGGAAAAACCACCTTCATGAAGGGACTGGTCGAGGAAGTCCCGCTCCATGAGCGGCTGATCACCATCCAGGACACGGCCGAACTCACCATTCCCCATCACCCGAACGTGGTGCACCTGTTCTACAGCAAGGATGCGCAAGGGACCGCCCGCGTGACAGCCAAGTCGCTGCTGGAGGCCTGCTTGCGCATGAAGCCCGACCGCATCTTCCTGGCCGAGCTGCGCGGTGAAGAGTGCTTCTCCTTCATTCGCCTAGCCGCGTCCGGCCACCCCGGCAGCATCACCAGCGTGCACGCAGGCAGTTGCGCGCTGGCGCTGGAACAGATGTCGCTCATGATCCGCGAGAGCGGTGCCGGCGGTGGTCTGCGCCTGGACGAGATCAAGGGTCTTCTGGGCATCGTGATCGATGTCATCGTGCAGTTCAACCGGGATGAGCGCGGGCGCTTCATTTCCGAGATCGCCTACGAGCCGCGCCGCACGCAGCGCACCAGCGACAGCGATCGCGAAGCTGCGGCCGAACTGCAGGGCAGCCTCTTTGGCGGGTTGATGCCATGAATGCCAGACTGCTCTGGTCAAAAGTGCCCTGGCCCATCGTGCGCCGGGTGGCCTTGGGCATTCTTGCGGTCATCGGAGTAGCAGCACTGGTGGTCACTGCTCTCTACCTGTCGGGCGTGCTGTTTCTGGTCCTGAGCAAGTCGAACCCCAGCCTGGCCGGCTGGAACAGCATCGTGGACTACTGGCTGATCTACGCCGATGAACCTGCGTTGCGCAAGCGGCTGCTGGTCTCCAGCGGTGCAGCCTACCTGCTCACGCTGGTGCTCTTGCCCATGGCACTGATCTCTGCCAGCCGCCCGCGCCGTCCACTGCATGGTGATGCCCGCTTCGCCACCTTCGCCGAGGTGAAGAAGGCTGGGCTGCTGCTGACCGGCAGACGAGCCGCCACACCAGGCATCCTGATCGGCCGCTTCCGTGGCCAGTTCCTCGCCCTGCACGGGCAACTCTCGGTCATGTTGTCTGCCCCCACCCGCAGCGGCAAGGGTGTCGGCGTGGTGGTGCCCAACCTGCTGAACTGGCCTGACTCCGTGGTCGTGCTCGACATCAAGGGGGAGAACCACGCCATCACGGCCGGCTACCGGGCCCAGCACCAACAGGCGGTCTACGCCTTCTCCCCCTTCGACGAAGAAGCACGCAGCCACCGCTGGAACCCGCTCACTGCCGTCCGCACCAGCCCCCTGCACCGCGTGGGTGACTTGCTGGGCGTTGGCCAAGTGTTCTACCCCAATGACGGCAGCGGCACATCGTCCGAAGCCTTCTTCAACGACCAGGCCCGCAACCTCTTCCTCGGTCTGGGCTTGCTGCTGCTGGAAACACCCGATCTGCCCCGCACCGTGGGCGAGATGCTGCGCCAGTCGTCGGGGCAAGGGCGCCCGTTGAAAGAACACCTCAACGGATTGATCGAGCAACGCAAGACAGCGGGGAAGCCGTTCTCCGATGAATGCCTGGATGCCTTGCAACGCCTGCTGTGCAACTCGGAAAACACCTTGTCCAGCGTGGTGGCCACCTTCCACGCGCCGCTCACGATCTTTGCGGATGCGGTGGTCGATGCCGCCACCAGTGCCGACGACTTCGACCTGAGCCAGCTGCGCCGTCAGCACATGTCGGTCTACGTGCGCATCCCGCCCCACCGCCTGGCCAATGCCCGGCCTCTGCTCACCCTGTTCTTCTCGCAACTGGTCAGCCTCAACACCCAGCAATTGCCAGAGCACGACCCGTCGCTCAAATACCAATGCCTGCTGGTCAACGACGAGTTCACCGCCATGGGGCGCGTGGGCATCATCACGCACTCCGCCGCCTTCCTCGCAGGCTACAACCTGCGCCTGCTCACCGTGGTGCAGGCGATGTCGCAGCTGGACGCCGTCTATGGCGACAAGGAAGCCCGCACCTTTGCCACCAACCACGGTCTGCAGATCCTCTTCGCCCCACGCGAACAGCGCGACGCCGACGAGTACAGCGCCATGCTGGGCTACTTCACCCAACGGGTTACCACCCGAGGGCGCAGCCGTTCGTTCAGCGGTCACGGCCACAGCTCCGTCAGCCGCAACGAAAGCGAACAACGCCGCGCCCTGCTCATGCCGCAGGAGTTCAAGGAACTGGGCAAAGACCGGCTTGTGGTGATTTGCGAAAACTGCAAACCCATCCTCGGCGACAAGATCCGCTACTTCCAGGACAAGGCGTTCACAGCTCGCCTGCTGCCGGCACCCAAGGTGCCGCAGATGAACATGGACCAGCACCTCGCCAGAGTCCAGCAGCGCTGGCGCTACGCAGACGACGAACTGCCGCCCGGGCAAACCGGCATGGACATCGGTGTTCTGAATCACGACGTCAAGCTGACCCAAGACCAGATGGAAGGCCCACCCGAGAAGCTGGCGGAAACCTGCATCGGTTTCTTTGACGACGGGCTGGCGGCTGTCGGTGAAGGCGGGTCCATCGAGCAAGTCCTTGAGAGCGACGACGACGAGCCCGACCCAGCCTCACTTTCCACGCCGTCCTTCGTCAGCACCGCAGACCCTATCCGGCTCGAAACCTTGGAGGAACAGCCATGACCACCCTGTCCCCGCGCACCGTGTTGATTGCCTTGTTCCCAGCAATGCTGGGCGCCTGCAGCTCACCCCCCAAGCCCCCCATCGTGGACGAATCTCAGAAGCGGCCCGCCAACGCGCAGATGGCCGTCGATCTGCAGGTGTGCAAGAACGATCTGCAAAACACCCGCATCCAGGCCAACGAATCCAGCCGCCTTGCAGAGACCACCACCGCCACGCTGGTCCACATGGCCGCACGCCAGCAACTGATGGCTTCGATCCAGGAAAAAGCGCAGGCCAACAGCATTCGCATCGTCCACTTCGGCTTCAACAGCACCCGGGTCTCGATCCCCACCGCGGATGCATCGGCTCTGATGGAAGAAGCCAAGACCGCGCCACTCGTGGTGCTGAGGGGGCGCACTGACGGCACCAGCGACTCGTCGGTTGAAAGCCGCATCGCACAGGCCCGGGCCAACGCCGTGCGCGACTACCTCGTCGCCGCTGGCGTGGACCCCGCACGCATCCGCACCACCCACCAGCCCATCGGCGATCACCTGGCCGACAACAGCAGCCAGCGAGGCAGAAACCTCAACCGCCGCGTCGAGATCGAGGTGTACCGGGTTCCCCCGGTGCCCGCCCAGTCTTCCGCCCCACCCCAACTCTGACACCTCACCTGCTGGCAACAGCCACCGAAGGAGACCACCATGGACGAAAGAGCAGCACCGGCCCGGCGTGTGGATCAGACCACGGCGGACACCAACACCACCCTGGGCGGCACAGTGGAACCCGTGGATCGCGCCGCCATTGCCATCCGGACCTTTCAGACACCCGAGCCTGAACCCGGCGAACGGTTCGAACTGCGCGACCCATTCGCCGAACTCACCTACCGCACCGACCGTTACCAAGACATGGTGGCCAAGGCCGATCAGCTCGGTGCGAACCGTTTCGTCGTCGTGGATGTGCGGGGCAAGAAGTCCTTCGTCCACAAGATCGAGGGCCAATGGCAGCGGGATGAAACCCGTGAAGTCCCGCCCCCCACGACAGCCCAGCCAGCGAAACCGGTAAACACCGATCCAGCGCGCCAGACGACAGAATCCAACGTCATCCCCCTCCCCTCCAAAGACAGAGGGACTGGCGCAGCCGACACGCCCAGCCAACAGGCGAGTGCACGCATGGACGCCCAGGCCGAACGCGAAGCACTCGTCGCCCGGCTGGAGGCCGCGTTGATGGACCGCTACATCATCAAACGCGCACCGGTCACGCTGGGTGATGTCAGCCTCGGCCTGACCGAATACCGCTTCCGGGGTGACACCTCTCGCGTCGCCTTCACCGAATCCACCTTTCGGTTGGCCACCGACACCAACAGCCCCTCGGTGGCCCGCTCCATGGTCGATGTGGCCGAAGCCCGCAACTGGCGGTCCCTTCGGGTCACGGGCAGCGAATACTTCCGGCGCCTGGTCTGGCTCGAAGCCGCAGCGCGCGGTGTCAAGGCCCTGGGCTACGAGCCCAACCCGGCCGACCTGGAACGCCTCAAGGTGGAGCGCGATCAGCGGTTGACCAACCGCATCGAGCCCACCCGTGACGCCAGCGCGCCACAGGCCGCCACCAACACCGACAAACCATCGGGCCGCGGCAGTGGTGGCCGCAAGACCGTGCTGGCCGCCATCGAAGCCATCCTCGTCGCCAATCGGGTGCCTGAGAAACGGCGCGAAGCCGTGATGGTGGCCGCCTCCGAAAAGCTCGCCCAGCGCATCCGCGATGGCCAGAACCCCAAGGTCCGGGTCTTCGACAAGAACGCGCCATCCCAGCGTCCGGTCTTGACACCTCAACAAGACCAGCAGCGCGGTCGAGAACGTGCTGCACCTGCCCGCTGAAGTTTTGCGATGAACTCAGGTTCGGCTTCGGATCCGGTCTACGCCTTCGGCGATCAGCGATGGGCGAGAGACGACCCCGGCTTCGCAGACGCCATCGTCAAGGCGCACGAGAAACACTTGCGCCCCCGCTGCCTGTGCCAGCCCGGCGGGCCGGGCGTTGATATGTACGTGGCGCGCGTCCTGAACGGCTACACCGTCAAGCGCATGCCCAACACCGGCAGCCAACACGCCACCACCTGCCCGTCCTTCGAACCGCCCGCAGTGTTCAGCGGTCTCGGCCCGCTGGTCGGCACCGCCATCGTCGAGAACCCGGCCACCGGCATGACGACGCTCAAGCTGGACTTCCCGATGACCAAGCTGCCCGGCCGGGCCGTACAGCCGCCCTCGGCCAGCGCCAGCAGCAGCGTGGTTGTCCAAGGCCATCGGCTCGGCCTGCGCGCCCTGCTGCACTACCTGTGGGACCAGGCCGAACTGACCCACTGGAAGCCTGCATTCGCAGGCCGGCGCAGCTGGGGCTCCGTACGCCGGCACCTGCTACAGGCCGCCGACAACAAGTTCGTCCACGGCCATGCCCTGCTGGGCAGCCTCTACATCCCCGAGGTGTTTTCGGTGGAACAGCGTAACGCGATCCAGTCCCGCCGCCAACGGCAGTGGGCCCATGGCGCCCCGAGACCCGGACAACCCCAAGCCCTGCTGCTCATGGTGGCCGAGGTCAAGGACATCGCACCCGCCCGCTTCGGGCACAAGGCGGTCTTCAAACACCTGCCAGACCAAGCCTTCGCGCTGGACGATGCGCTTTACCGGCGCCTGGGCAGAAGCTTTGAACACGAACTCACCCTCTGGGGCACCGAGCCTGACCTTCACCTGGTCATGGTGGCCACCTTCCGGGTGGACGAAGCCGGCACCCCAGGCATCGTGGAACTGTCCCTCATGCTCACCACCGCGCAGTGGCTGCCGGTGGACGACGGCTGGGACCGGCAACTGGTAGGGGCACTGGTGCGGCAGGGCCGTAGCTTGGTCAAAAGCCTTCGGTACAACGTGCCCGGCAACCAGGCACTGGTCTGCGCCAGTCTTCTGGACTGCGGTGTGGCGCCCTTCCCTCTGTTCATCGACCGTGATCTTGGCCCTGAAGGCGCCGCCTTGGGAGAAAGCCCGGAGTCCGGCGGTGACAGCACCACCTGGCGCTGGCGCCCTGCCCTCGGCGACATGCCCGCGCTACCGCCGCGCCAACTGAAGACCAGCCCGATCCAGCTTCCTCAGGAAGCCTTTTCCAGATCCGATGCCGAGACATTTCCAGATAACAGAATTCAACCAACCATATAAACCCATATCGTTAAACGATTTTTTGCCGTAAAGTCCAGATAAATCAATCCTCAATTCCAGATACCAGCCCCCATGGTTCAGTTTGTTCACCACCCGCTGCGGCTGCTGAACCCCAGCTTCAACTCGCCACTGCTGGACGTGTTGACCGACCTAGAGCACCTGCGGCGCCTGCAGATCCAGGGCACCACGCCGCTGCCGGTGTTCATGCAACTCAAACAGGTCTTCCACGTGCTGGAGAGCCTGGCATCGGCCCGCATCGAAGGCAACCACACCACGCTGGCCGACTATGTGGAAGCGAGGGTGATCGACGGCCCGAACCGGTCCGAACAGTTGCAGGAAATTGCCAACATCGAACACGCGATGCAGCAGGTAGAAGACAGCATGGAGCCCGGCGCCCCGCTGACGGAGCACCTGCTGCGCGGTCTGCATGCCACCACGGTGGACGGGCTCAAACGTGAAGGCGACACCAACCCCGGCGCCTACCGCCAGGGCGCGGTGAAGATTGCCCAGGCTGACCACCTGCCGCCCGAGGCGCCCCAGGTGCCGGACTACATGACCGAGCTGGTCACCTTCATCAACCGGGCGGACCCGCCCAAGTACGACCTGATGAAGGTGGCGCTGGCGCACCACCGTTTCGCCTGGGTGCACCCGTTCGGCAACGGCAATGGCCGGGTGGTGCGCCTGCTTACCTACGCCATGCTCATCAAGTACGGCTTCCGCGTGAACGCGGTGGGGCGGCTGCTCAACCCGGCCGCCGTGTTCTGCGCTGACCGCAACGCCTACTACGCCCGGCTTGGTGACGCCGATGTGGGCACCGACGAAGCGCTGGAGCGCTGGTGTGTGTATGTGCTCAGCGGTGTGCGCGACGAACTGACAAAGGTGGACCGCCTGGCCGACTACGAACACCTCAAAGCCAAGGTGCTGCTGCCTGCGGTGAACTACGCCCGCGAACGGGAGTTGATCACCCCGCTGGAACAGGCCGTTCTGACCACCACCATCAAAGCCGGTACGGTGAAGGCGGGTGACCTGGAAGCAGCCATGCCCGACCTCAACGCCAACCAGCGCACTTACCAGATACGCAAACTGGTGGATGGCGGCATGCTGCAACCCATCAACCCGGGCGCCCGGCAATACAGCATCGGGTTCAGCCACAACATGCTGCTGCGTGGCGTGGTGCGTGCGCTGACGGATGAAGGGTTCATCCCTGCCGCGGTGGTGGCGCCGACGACCTGAAGGACAGGACTGCAGCGATTGGAGTCTTTGGGCACTGCCAAGCGTACTCACGCTGACTGCTACGAAGCGGTTGTTGGGCAGGGCGACTGGCGCTGGCCCGATTGGCTGCTGTACGAGGTACTGCGGTCATAGGACCTCCGCCGTCCGGCTGGCGCCCTGCCACCGAACGCTCCCCCATCACCTGGACTGTTGGTACCGACCCAGAAGAGCCAGTGGAGGTTTTCAGAACGAATGACTGGTCCACAGTGGGACTTGGCCTTCGCCGTACCCTTGGTGGAAATCGGAGTTGGCTACAACGGTCTTTTATACCTGTCGTTCAGCTGCCTACACAAACTGTTAAAAGGGGGTCAATTCGTCGTTTGACAGCCGCAGCAGCAGGCGTGACTTCCCCAACTGCGCGAAAAAGCTGGTTGTCCGGACTGACCCACGGCGCGGCCTTCGTGACAAACGCGGCGCTGGCATGGGAGGTGGTGGACGCATAGATCCAGATGCGGCCACTGGGAAATGAGCCAGCAGGTCCTGGCGCCCGCAAGCGCATTCGCTGACCTTAACTGTCACAGTTGCGTCATTTTTTGAGTCAATAATTCAACGGTTAGTGAAATATTGAGGTTTAGGAGTCACACACATGAAAGTTGGTATCAACGGCATGGGCCGCATGGGGCGCCTGGCCCTGCGCGCCGCCTTCGGCGCGATCGAACGCGAGGCCATCGACCCGCGCGGCGGCAACCGCCTGGAGGTCGTTCACCTCAACGAAATCAAGGGCGGGGCCGCCGCCACGGCCCACCTGCTGGCGTTCGACACGGTGCAGGGTAAATGGCGCGCCGACATTGCCGCCGAAGGTGAAGACACCATCCACATCAACGAATGCACACTGTCCTTCAGCAGCCACGCCACCTCCAGCGACATCCCCTGGGGCGACCTGGGCGTGGACGTGGTGCTGGAATGCACCGGCAAATTCCTCACGCCCGAGACCCTGCAGGGCCATCTGGACCGGGGTGCGAAGCGCGTGATCGTGGCCGCGCCCGTCAAGGTAGGCGATGTGCTGAACATCGTGGTCGGCGTGAACGAACACCTTTACAACCCGGCGCGTGACCGCATCGTCACCGCCGCCAGCTGCACCACCAACTGCCTGGCCCCGGTGGTGAAGGTGGTGCACGAAGCCATCGGCATCCGCCACGGCCAGATCACCACGCTGCACAACCCGACCAACACCAACCTGGTGGTGGACGCGCCGCACAAAGACCTGCGCCGCGCCCGCAGCGCCATGGTGAACCTGGCGCCCACCACCACCGGCAGCGCCACCGCCATCGCACTGATTTACCCCGAACTCAAGGGCAAGCTCAACGGCCACGCGGTGCGCGTGCCGGCGCTCAACGCCTCGCTGACCGACTGCGTGTTTGAACTCAACCGCGCGACCACGGCCGAAGAGGTGAACGCGTTGTTCGAAGCCGCTGCCAACGGCCCACTGGCCGGCATCCTGGGCTTTGAAAACCGCCCGCTGGTGAGCGCCGATTACGCCCGCGACACGCGCAGCTCCATCGTCGATGGGCTCTCCACCATGGTGACCGACGGCACGCTGCTCAAGGTCTACGCCTGGTACGACAACGAGATGGGCTACGCCACGCGCATGGTGGACCTGGCGTGTCATCTCGAATCCGTCGGCACCTGATGAACGCCTCCGCAACAGCCGCCGCCAGCCACGCGGTGCGCAACTACGCCATCGTCACCGCCGCCTACTGGGGTTTCACGCTCACCGACGGCGCGCTGCGCATGCTGGTGCTGCTGCACTTCTACAAGCTGGGCTATTCGCCGTTCACGCTGGCCTTTCTGTTCCTGCTGTACGAAGCGGCCGGCGTGCTGGCCAACCTGATTGGCGGCTGGCTGGCCACGCGCTACGGCATCCAGCGCATGCTGACCGTGGGCCTGGTCACGCAGATCACCGGCTTCACCCTGCTCTCGCTGCTCAACCCGGCCTGGACGGCCGCCATGTCGGTGGCCTGGGTGGTGGTGGCGCAGGGCATCTGTGGCGTGGCCAAGGACCTGACCAAGACCGCCAGCAAATCGGCCATCAAGGTCACGCAGGCGCAGGCCAAGGCCGAAGACGGCGGCAACAACCAGCTCTTCAAATGGGTGGCCTGGTTCACCGGCAGCAAGAACGCCATGAAAGGCTTCGGCTTCTTCCTCGGCGGCGTGCTGTTGCAGTCGCTGGATTTCCAGCATTCGCTGTGGGCCATGGCCGGCCTGCTGGTGCTGGTGCTGGCGGGCGTGGTGCTGTCGGTGCCGCCCATGATGGGCAAGGCCAAAGCCTCCAAGTCGGCCAAGGAGCTGTTCGCCAAGAACGCCGGCATCAACGGCCTGGCCGCCGCACGCGTGGCGCTGTTCGGTGCCCGCGACGTGTGGTTCGTGGTCGGTGTGCCGGTGTTCCTGTATTCGCAGGGCTGGAACTTCACCATGGTCGGCGGCTTCCTGGCGGCCTGGACCATCGGCTACGGCCTAGTGCAGGCGCTGGCGCCCAACCTCGTGAAACGCAGCCCCGACGGCCTGAGCAGCGAGGTGCCGGCGGCGCGAGGCTGGTCGCTGGCGCTGGCGCTGATTCCCGTGGGCATTGCGGCGGCCGTGTGGCTGGAGCTGCCGAACCTGCAGTGGTGGGTGGTGGGCGGCCTGGGCCTGTTCGGCTTTGCGTTCGCGGTCAACTCTTCCGTGCACTCCTACCTGATCCTGGCCTACGCCGGCAGCGAGAAAGCGGCCGAGGACGTGGGCTTCTACTACGCCGCCAATGCCCTGGGGCGGTTCTTCGGCACGCTGATGTCGGGCCTGCTCTACCAGTGGGGCGGCCTGCTCTATGCCCTGGTCGGCTCGGCACTGATGCTGCTGGCCTGCTGGCTGCTCACGCTGGCGCTGCCAACCAAGTTGGCATTGCCCTGCCCCCAAACGACCTGAGGAGACCCCATGGAAGAAACAGAAGTTGTTAGGGCCTTGGGGGCGCTGGCCCAGGAAACGCGCCTGAGGATTTTCCGCCTGCTGGTGGTGGCGGGGCCTGAGGGGTTGAACCCTGGCCACATGGCGGAACAACTGGGTATTGCATCCACGGCCCTGTCCTTCCATTTGAAAGAACTGAGCCACTCCGGGTTGATAGCCTCCGAGCGCGAAGGCCGCAATCTGTTCTACCGCGCATCCATTCCGTTGATGAACGACCTGCTGGCTTACCTGACGGCGCACTGCTGCCAGGGCCAGGCCTGCCTGGAAACACCCACCAAGCTCGACTGCGACAACTGCTGAGGAGACAACCCATGAAGCGTTTCCATGTTCACCTCCATGTGACCGATCTGGCCCAGAGCGTCACTTTCTACAGCCGCCTGTTCGCAGCCGATCCGGTGCGCACCGAGGCCGATTACGCCAAGTGGATGCTCGAAGACCCGCCGGTGAACTTCGCCATCTCCACGCGGGGCGAACAGCCCGGCATCGATCACCTGGGCATCCAGACCGACAACGCCGAAGAACTGCAGGCCCTGAAGGACCGAGCCACCGTCGCCGATATGAGCCTGCTGGATGAAGGTGCGACCACCTGCTGCTATGCCCGCAGCGAAAAGCACTGGATCACCGACCCGCAGGGCATTGCGTGGGAACACTTCCACACCCTGGGCAACATCCCGGTGTTCCGGGAAAAGGCTGATGAAGCCTCGGCTGCGGCCTGCTGCGCACCGAGCGGCGCTACAGCCACGAACTGCTGCGCGCCTGCCACCGAGGCATTGGCGCCAGCAACCGGGTGTTGCCCATCCACCTCTTCCGTCACCGCAGGCGCGTGCTGCGTGCCCTCTTCCACCACCCCGTCCTCTGCAACCAGCTGCTGCTGAAAGGTTTCCCCATGTCCGTCTACAACGTGCTCTTCCTGTGCACCGGCAACTCGGCCCGGAGCATCATGGCCGAATCCATCCTGAACCACCTGGGTGGCGGTCGCTTCCGAGCCTTCAGCGCCGGCAGCCACCCGGCTGGCCAAGTCAATCCGCATGCCATTGAACTGCTGCAGCGCAACCACTACAAAACGGACAGCCTGCGCAGCAAGAACTGGAGCGAGTTTGCGCAAGCCGACGCACCGCACATGAACTTCGTGCTCACGGTCTGCGACAAGGCGGCTGGCGAGGTGTGCCCGGTGTGGCCCGGGCAGCCGATGTCGGCCCACTGGGGCGTGCCCGATCCTGCCGAGGTCAAAGGCGACGACGAAGCCGCCAAGAAGGCTTTTGCCGACACCTTCATGGTCCTCAGCCGCCGCATCGCCCTGATGGTCAACCTGCCGTTTGAAAAGCTCGACCGCCTGGCCCTGCAAAAAGAACTGGTGGACATCGGCCGTCAAAAGGCCTGAGCGGTTCATCCGAAGGCGCCGGCCCGGTCGCACCCGCGATCGGGCGTTTTTCATTTCTGAGGTGTGATCAATGGGTGTTTTTGAGCGTTACCTGACCGTGTGGGTCGGGCTGGGCATTCTGGCCGGTGTGGGCCTCGGGCTCGTCATGCCCGGTGTGTTCCAGGCCGTGGCCGCGATGGAGATCGCGCAGGTCAACCTGGTGGTCGCCGTGTTCATCTGGATCATGATCTACCCGATGATGATCCAGATTGACTGGCATGCGGTGAAAGACGTGGGCAAGAAGCCTCAGGGTCTGATGCTCACGCTGGTGGTCAACTGGCTGATCAAGCCTTTCACCATGGCGGCGCTGGGCGTGCTGTTCTTCCAGTACGTCTTTGCGGGCTGGGTCGACCCGCAGTCGGCCAGCGAATACATCGCCGGCATGATCCTGCTGGGCGTGGCGCCCTGCACCGCCATGGTCTTCGTCTGGAGCCAGCTGGTGAAGGGCGATGCCAACTACACCCTGGTCCAGGTGTCGGTGAACGACCTGATCATGGTGGTGGCGTTTGCACCCATCGCCGCCTTTCTGCTCGGCGTAACGAACGTGACCGTTCCCTGGGAGACGCTGCTGCTCTCGACCGTGCTGTACGTGGTGCTGCCACTGCTGGCGGGCATGGCCACGCGCCAGCTACTCGTGAAACAGTCGCCCAACGCGCTGAGCCATTTCGTGGCGCGACTCAAGCCCTGGTCGGTGGTGGGCCTGATCGCCACCGTGGTGCTGCTGTTCGGTTTCCAGGCCGGCACCATCGTCGAGAAACCCGGTGTGATCGCACTCATCGCCGTGCCGCTGATCCTCCAGTCCTACGGCATCTTCTTCATCGCCTGGTGGGGCGCCAAATGGCTCAAGCTGCCGCACAACATCGCCGGCCCGGCCTGCCTGATCGGCACCTCCAACTTCTTCGAGCTGGCGGTGGCGGTGGCGATCTCGCTGTTCGGCCTGAACTCGGGCGCCGCTCTGGCCACCGTGGTGGGCGTGCTGGTGGAGGTGCCCGTGATGCTCTCGCTCGTGGCCATCGTCAACGCCTGGAAACCCCGGACCGCCTGAACCCGCATCAGACCTTTTCTTCATGCCCGACATCACGATCTATCACAACCCCGCCTGCGGCACCTCGCGCAACGTGCTGGCCATGATCCGCAACAGCGGAGTGGAACCCACCGTCATCGAGTACCTCAAGAACCCGCCCAGCACACAGCAGATCCAGGCCTGGCTCGCCGCCATGGGCGCCACGGTGCGCCAGGTGCTGCGAGAAAAAGGCACCCCCTTCGCCGAGCTGGACCTGGGCAACCCGAAATGGACCGATGAACAGCTGCTGGCCTTCATCCAGCAACACCCCATCCTGCTCAACCGTCCCTTCGTGATCACGCCGCTGGGAGTGCGCCTGTGTCGCCCTTCCGAGGTCGTGCTCGACATCCTGCCGTATCCGCAGCAGGGCCCCTTCATCAAGGAAGATGGCGAAGTGGTCATCGATGTAAAAGGTCGCCGTGTCTAAGTCCGTCTCCAAACCCCTGGCCGACCTGCCGCAGGTGCAGGCCGAACATTTCCGGGTGCCCGATCCGGCGCGGCTGCTGCGCCCGCACTCGGCTCATCCGCCTCGCATCTTGCTGCTGTACGGCTCCCTGCGTCCGCGCTCCTTCAGCCGACTGCTGGTGGAAGAAGCCGCCCGGCTGCTACAGGCCATGGGCGCGGAAACGCGCATCTTCAACCCCAGCGGTTTGCCGCTGCCCGACGATGCGCCGGACACCCACCCCAAGGTGCAGGAGCTGCGCGAACTGACGCTGTGGTCCGAAGGCATGGTCTGGTGTTCGCCGGAGCGCCACGGCGCCATGACCGGCATCATGAAAGCCCAGATCGACTGGATTCCCCTGGCGGCCGGCGCCGTGCGTCCCACCCAGGGAAAGACCCTGGCGGTGATGCAGGTCTGCGGTGGCTCACAGTCGTTCAACGCGGTCAACCAGATGCGTGTGCTCGGCCGCTGGATGCGCATGGTCACCATCCCGAACCAGTCGTCCGTGGCCAAGGCCTTCCAGGAGTTCGACGACCACGACCGCATGAAGCCGTCCAGCTACCACGACCGGGTGGTCGATGTGATGGAGGAGCTGGTCAAGTTCACCTGGCTGACCCGCGATGTTTCGCCCTACCTGGTGGACCGCTACAGCGAGCGCAAGGAAAGCGCCGAAGAACTGATGCGGCGGGTCAACCTGCCCAAGGCGGTATGACCTCCGGCGCCATGGCAGACGCAGCATGACGCCGAGTCACGGATGAGCCCAGAAATCGCGTCCGACGGGGGCGTGGTCTCGGCCCGTCGGGCCGTGCTCTCGTTTCTGGTCGCGCTGGTCCTGTCGCTGGCTTTGTATGCCTGGCTGCCCTACGAGGCGTCGGTCACCAAAGGCCTGTGCCTTCTGGTCTTCATCGGGACGCTCTGGCTGACGGAAGCGGTTCCTCTGCCGGTCACGGCGTTGCTGGTGCCGGTGGGTGCGCTGGCGCTGGGGTTGCCGGGGCTCACCACAGTCAAGGTACTGGCGCCCTTTGCTGACCCCATCGTGTTCCTGTTTCTGGGTGGCTTTGCCCTGGCCAGCGCCCTGCGTGCCCAGCAGCTGGACCGCAAGATGGCCGGCTTCCTGCTGTCACTCTCAGGCGGCCATCTGGGCCGTGCCGTGTGGCTGCTGTTCGGCGTGACGGCGGTGTTGTCTATGGGCATCAGCAACACGGCCACGGCGGCCATGGTGCTGCCACTGACCCTGGGCATCCTGGGGCCGCTCGACCCGCAGCGGGAGCGGCGGACATTTGCCTTTGTGCTGCTGGGCGTGGCCTATTCCGCCAGCATCGGCGGCATGGGCACCCTGGTCGGCTCACCGCCGAATGCCATCGCGGCGCGTGCGGCCGGTATCGACTTCGCCCAGTGGCTCTGGATCGGTTTGCCTTTGGTGCTGGTCCTCATGCCCTTGATGGTGTTCACCCTCCGGTTGGTGTTGCGTCCGCACCTTGACCGGCGCATCGCCATCACCGCCATCGACGTGCCCTGGACCGGGCCACGGATTCTGACGCTGGGCGTGTTCCTGCTGACCGCGCTGGGCTGGACCTTTGGGGCCGAGCCCCTCAGGCAGCTGGGCATTCAGAGCCCGGACACGGTATTTGCGCTGGCTGCCGCTGTTGCCGTGGTGGCGTTGCGTCTCGCGAGCTGGCGGGAAGTCGCCGAGCACACCGACTGGGGTGTGCTGATCCTGTTCGGCGGCGGTCTGGCGCTGGGCGAAGTGCTCGCCACGTCGGGCGCCTCGCTGGTGCTGGGCCAGCAGGTGGCCAGCCTGCTGCAAGGTGCGGCACCGTGGACCATGTTGCTGGCGGTCGCCGCCTTCATGGTGCTGCTCAGCGAGTTCGCCAGCAACACCGCCGCCGCAGCGCTGCTCGTGCCGGTGTTTGCTGCTGTCGCCAGCCAGATGGCCCTGCCGGTGGAGACATTGGTGATCGTGGTCGCCCTGGCCGCTTCCTGCGGCTTTGCCCTGCCCGTGGCCACGCCGCCCAATGCCCTGGTGTTCGGTTCGGGCCGGGTGCGCCAGCGCGACATGCTGCGGGCCGGCCTGTCGCTGGATCTGGTGTGCGTGGGGGTGTTGACGATCTGGGGGCTGCTGGCGCTGTGGTGACCGGCGCGGACCTGACCAGCTCTGTTGATCCGCCTCAAGCCGTCGCCAATGTCCGGTTGCCATTCGATGGCAGAGGTTGACAATGAACCAGGGATCTTCGCGAAAGGAAGTTGATGGAACTGATGCTGAAACTGCTGACGGGTGGGGCCGGCAGTCTGGCCGCCTACCTGGCGGCGCATGTGCTGCTCTGTCTGCTGCCGGCGTTCTTCATCGCTGGCGCCATGGCGGCCCTGATTCCCAAGGCCAGCATCACCCGCTGGCTGGGGCGCAGCACGCCTGCCTACGTCTCCTACCCCGCAGCGGCGGCAGCGGGGTCGCTGCTGGCGGTGTGCTCCTGCACCATCGTGCCTTTGTTCGCCGGCATCTACCGCAAGGGCGCCGGCATCGGTCCAGCCATGACCTTTCTGTTCTTCGCACCGGCCGGCAACATCATGGCGCTGGCCTACACCGGCAGCATCCTCGGGCCTGAGTTTGCGGTGGCGCGCGTGGTGTTCTGCCTGATGTTTGGCATCGGCATCGGCATCCTGATGGCACTGGTGTTCTGGCGCGACGACGCCAGCCACGACGCACAGACCGACACCCTGTTCGCAGCCCAGGCCAGCATCGCCCCGGCGGCACTGGGCGTGCTGTTGTCGCTGGTGGCTCTGCTGATCGCGGGCACGCTCAAGCTGTGGCCACTGACCACCACCGTGGGCACCTTCACCCTGCCCCTGCCCTGGGCCATGGCCTGGCAGGACACGCTGTTCGGTTGGGTGCCGTTTGACGCCGCCAAAGGCGAAGAAGGAGTGAGCTTTCAGGGCTCGGTGCTGATCGGCTTGCTGCTGCTGATCTCGGCCACGGCCTGGAAGGGCATGGAGGACATCATCGAAGGCGCCAACCACTGGACTTGGGTTGCGCTGGGGTTGGCGGCCACCACCTTGCTGGTGGCGGCGCTGCGCCTGACGCCGGTTCCTGATGGGCTTGAAATCGCCCTCACCGGCCGCGCCTTCGGGGTGGCGCTGTCGCTCGGGGCGGTGTGGTTCTATGCCCGGCAACTGCCGGCCGATGACTGGCGCAGCTGGCTGTGGGAGGCCTGGCGCTTCGTCAAGCAGATCTTCCTGGTGCTGGTGATCGGCGTGTTCGTGGTCGGCATGGTGCGCCAGCTGATCCGGCCCGAATGGATTGAGTCGCTGGCGGGTAGCAACACCGTGCTGGCCAACCTGGTGGCGGTGGGTTTTGGCGTCTTCATGTACTTCCCCACACTGGTCGAAGTGCCGGTGGCCCGCATGTTCCTGGACCTGGGCATGCACCCCGGCCCCTTGCTGGCCTACTTGATGGCCGACCCGGAACTCAGCCTGCAGAGCATGCTGATGGTGGCCGCGGTGATCGGCCGCACCAAGACCGCGGCCTACGTGGGCTGGGTGGCGGTGTTCAGCGTCTGTGCGGGCCTGATCTTTGGCGCCTGGGTGGACGGCGCGGGTTGGACCTCGCTCGCGCTGCCGCTGGGTCTGTGCCTGGCCGGGCTGGCCGTGGCGCTGGCCTGGTTGCGCCGCCGTCAACGCCAGGTGGTCACCGCCTGAATCTGTTCCCACTTTCCAAGGAGAGACACCATGTTGACCATCAAGATCCTGGGCTCGGGCTGCGCCAACTGCAAGAAGCTCGAAGCCGTGGCCCGCGAAGCGGCCACCGCCAGCCAAGTCGAGGCCGAATTCCTCAAGGTCACCGACATGCAGCAGATCATGGCCTATGACCTGCTCTCCACGCCGGGTCTGGTGGTGAACGAAAAGCTGGTCAGCAGCGGCCGCATTCCCACCGTGGCAGAAGTCCAGAAATGGCTGTCAGCCTGACCGCAGACAGTCTTGGGAAGTAGACACGCCGGTCGCTGAAGCGCCGGGCGTGACCACAACGCCATCGCGTACCACCACGATTTCGCCATGGTTCAAGGACCGCCATGCGTCCGGTGTCAGCGGGACGCTGGCAAGCATCACCACGGACTGGCCACCCCCTCCGATTGAAACGGCATTTACAGGGTTTGATGCAGTGTCTGTGTCGGCGCAATACCGCTGAAGCAGCCAAAGTCCGGGTGCCTCGACAGAGCCGCCGGGCAGTGTTTTTCTTCGATGCCCGTGGGCAAACAACACCTCGCCATCGGTGTACAGGAAGTTGGCTGGACCGAGCGTCCGAAGCTCAGCCGCAAATGCATTGACCAGCGAAAAACGTTCATCCAGTGGCGGCAGCCCTGTGCCGCTCCACAGTTCACGCAACCGCGCAAGCAAGGCGCAAAACGCCTGCTCGGAATCCGTCTCACCGACCGGATGGTGAGCATCCAGCGACAAATTCGCGCTGCCCCATATGCCGGGCAGGTCGCCGTTGTGGGCGAAAACATGGGTGCGCCCGCCAAGCTCACGAACAAAAGGCTGGGTGTTGGCCAGGTTCACCGGTCCACGCGTGGCGTGACGTATGTGCGAAATTGCCAGCTGGGTGCGGGGACCGTGGTCCTCCAGGTATCGAACCAGCGAACTGCTGGCGGCTGGCGCGGGCTCACGGAAAAGCGCCACATCGTGCCCCGAACAGAAGGCGACACCCCACCCATCGGGTGATCCACCGCGCATGTCGCCGTGCGATGCCAGACGCTGGAGCGAAAACGTCAACTGGGCCGGGCGCGAGCTCGACAAGGCGAGCAGTTCACACATGGTGACTCGGGCATCCGCCAACGTCGGCACACATGTCAGGACACCGGGTTGGCAGACACCAGCACAAGACCGACCCCGTGCACCAAGGCCTTGACCCTGTCGAGGAAAGGCGTGATGTCGGCTTGCTCTTCCGATGTCACTTCGAAGCTCATGAACGATGGCGCTTTCTGGCGCGCGCCTTTCACTGTGGGCACCTCCAGCTTGAGGTTCACGACATCAAAAGGCTGGCCCTCGATCAGTTCTTCCAGTCGAACCAGGAACTGTTTGTCGCCGAACTCGCCTGCGACCTCCACCTTGGCGCGCGTCACCACATGGGCGAGCGCGTCTTGCGCCTGCTGTCGGGCCTTGAGCGCGTCTTCGCGCTCGTGCTTCTTCAGCGCTTCCTTCTTCACGGTCCGGAAGATCTGCTTCTCGCGTTCAAGCTTCCACACCCCGTCCAGGGTGGGAAAAGTGATCGCCGCTGTCGGGCACACATTCCCGCAAGTCGAGCAACCGACCGCACATTCCATGGGTGCCACCGCCACGGCGGCGTTGTCGTGCATCTCGTAGACACCCCGACCGCAGGTCACGTAACAGAGCTGGCAACCGATACAGGCCTCGGCATCCACCGTCGGTTTCCATGGGATTTCGTCTCTCGGGATGCCGTGCCAGGTGCTGTTCTTCTCGGCTGTCGCGGGGGTGTTCATCGGGGATGTCTCCATGATGTGGGGTGGGGAAGTGTCTGCAGCGTTCGGATGTAGTTCAAACGGGTCCAGACCGACGGATCGGGGACGCGGGCCAGGCTCAGGACCGCGCGGGCATCTGCGCTCGCGGTGTAGCACTTGGCGTCCAGCCATGCGTTGAAAGCGGTCAGCAGCGGCGCCACATGACCGGGGCCATGCTCCAGCAGGACCGAGGCCACCTGAACCACATGGGCTCCGCACAGCACCGCACGGGCCATGTCCTCGCTGGTGTGCACGCCACCGGAGCAAGCCAGATCCAGCGTCGTGGAGCCCGACAGCACGGCCAGCGCATGCAGGCGCAGCGGCAGTTCGGCCGCGGTGGACGAAGCAAGGCTTCGGTGCACAGACAGGTCGTCGAGATCGATGCCCGGTTCGTAGAAGCGGTTGAACAGGGTCACGCCGCGTGCCCCCACCTGCTCCAGCCTATTCACAAAGGCCGGCAGCGATGCATAGAACGGCGTCAGCTTGACGGCCACCGGAACGGACACGGCGGCCACGACCGCAGCCACCACCGCCAGTTGTCGCGACTCCACCTCGGCGCCGGTCTCTGCGGTCTGGGTGACGACGTCGTAGAGATTGAGTTCCAGGGCATCGGCGCCCGCATCGGCCAGTTGCCGGGCATAGCGGGTCCAGCCTCCGGGCGTGGTCCCGTTCAGTGACGCGATCAAGGGCACATCCACCACCCGTTTCAGTGCCCGCATCTGCGCCAGGTGGTGTTCGGCCCCCTGACCAAAGACCGCCGTGTCCGGCAAGAAATGGCTGGCCTCGGCGTTCATGTCGGCGTGGTGGTCGAGGAACCGATGGGCCTTCATCTGCTCCTCGCTCAATTGCTCCTCGAACAGCGAAGGCATGACGATGGCACCGGCTCCGGCGGCCACCGCCTGTGCCGCGGCTTGGGGATCAAGGGCCAGGGTCGAAGCGGCCAGGACCAGCGGGCTTTTGAGCCGTAGGCCCATCCAGGAAGTGGTGAGGTCAGCCATGGTGTTCGGGCGGCAAATGGATGTGGGACAACTGTTCGTACAAGGCCTGCCGCTGCCGCACCGCGTCGCGGGCGGCCTGCAACAGCTGGCGGTAGCGCTCCGGATCGCGAAGTTCGACCATGCGGAAGCGCCCTTCTGCGGCCATTGCGTCCGCCACGTCGAGCGTCGGTGCACCTGAGTCCAGCACCAGCGGCGTCTCGCCCTGGTCGACGCGCTGCGGATCGAAGCGGTACAACGGCCACAGACCGCTGTCCACCGTTCGCCGTTGCTGATGCGGTGACTGCACCAGGTCGTAGCCATGGGCGATGCAGGGACTGTGTGCGATCAGCAGCGAAGGGCCCGGATGGCGTTCGGCCTCCAGCATGGCCCGCACGGCCTGTTCGGGGTGCGACTGCATGCCGATCTGCGCCACATACACATGGCCATAGCCCATGGCGAGCAGGCCCAGGTCTTTCTTGCGCACCGCCTTGCCCGCGATGGCGAACTTTGCCGACGCGCCCAGCGGTGTGGCCTTGGATTGTTGCCCCCCGGTGTTGGAATACACCTCGGTGTCCAGCACCAGGACATTGACCTTGTGGTGCGAGGCAAGCACGTGGTCCAGGCCGCCGTAGCCGATGTCGTAGGCCCAGCCATCACCACCGACGATCCAGACGCTGCGCGGCAACAAGGCTGGCGCCGCTTCACGCAGTGCGTGGGCTTCAAGCGAACCATCCTGTGCCAGCAGGTGTTCCAGTTCGCTGACCCGCTGGCGCTGGGCCTGGGCCCAGGTCTCGCCGGTGCCTTCACGATCCGGCACCTGGAGCAGGCCGACCACAAGTTCCACGGGGAGCCGGGGGGCGAGCGATTCCAGCAGCGTGCGGGCACGATCGGTGGCCGCATCCAACGCCAGGCGCATGCCCAGGCCGAACTCGGCGTTGTCTTCGAACAGCGAGTTCGACCAGGCCGGTCCCCGCCCTTGCGCGTTGACCGTCCAGGGCGTGGTCGGCAGATTGCCGCCGTAGATCGAAGAGCAGCCGGTGGCGTTGGCCACCAGCAACCGGTCGCCAAAAAGCTGGGTCAACAAACGCAGGTACGGCGTCTCGCCACAACCCGCGCAGGCCCCGGAGAACTCGAACAAGGGCTGTCGAAAGGCCACGTTGCGCGGCTCCAGCGGCAGATGCCGCAGATCGGCCAGCGGGATCTGTTCGAAGTGGTCAAACGCCGCGCGTTGCACGGCACGGTGTTCAACCAGCGGCTTGGACACCAGGGCCTTGCGTCGGGTGTCGTGCCGGTCCTTGGCCGGGCAGACCTCGATGCACAGCCCGCAACCCGTGCAGTCTTCGGGCGCAACCTGCACCGTGTAGGCCATGCCCTCCAGCGAAGGCTCGAACGCCTCCATGAGCGATGGAAAACCCGCTGGCGCATCGGCCAGGACTGCGGGGTCGTACACCTTGGCGCGGATCGCCGCGTGCGGACAGATCGTCACGCAGCGGTTGCACTGCACACACAGGTCGGGTTGCCAGATGGGGATGTCCAGCGCGATCGCGCGCTTTTCCCAGCGGCTCGTGCCACTGGGCCAGGTGCCATCGGGCGGAAACGCGCTCACGGGCAGTTCGTCGCCCCGGCCCTCCAGCAGCAGGCGGGTCACGCGCTGAACGAAGTCCGCCGCCTGGACTGGAATGGCCAGTGGACGGGCGCGCGTGGCCGTGGCCTTTTCGGGCACGGCGATTTCGGTCAGGGCCTCCAGCGTGCCTTCCAGCGCCAACAGGTTGCGTCGCACCACCTCGGGACCGCGCCGCCCCCAGTGCTCTTCCAGTGAACGGCGCAGGTGCACCATCGCATCTTCCATGGGCAGCACCTTCGACAAAGCGAAGAAGCACAGTTGCATCACCGTGTTGATCCGGCGGCCCAACCCGGCGCGTTCGGCCTGGGCGTAGCCATCGATGGCGTACAGGCGGCAGCGGCGCTGGATCAGCTGCTGCTGGACCTCGCTCGGGAGCGTGTCCCACACGCGCGCGGCCGGCACCTCGGTGTTGAGCAGCACGGTCGCCCCCGGCGCGGCGACGTCCAGCACATCGCGCCGTTCCAGAAACTCAGGTGCATGAATGGCCACGAACTGGGCCTGGGTGATGCGGTAGGTCGAGCGGATCGGCCGGGGCCCAAAGCGCAGGTGGGACACCGTGGTCGATCCGGCCTTGCGCGAATCCAGCTCGAAATAGCCCTGGGCAAACAAGCCCGCCTGTTCACCGATGAGCTTGATGCTGGCCTTGTTGGCCGACACCGTGCCGTCCGAGCCGAGACCGAAAAACACCGCGCGCGTCACGTCGGGGGCATCCAGCTCGCGGTCAAACGCCGGGTCCCACGGCAGCGATGAGCCGGACACGTCGTCCCGGATGCCGATGGTGAAACGCGTCAGCGGACGTGAACGCGCCAGAGCATCGAAGACCGCCTTGACCATGGCGGGCGTGAACTCCTTGCCCGCCAGGCCATAGCGGCCCCCGCAGATCCGGGGCAACGCGGCGCGGCGCCCATCGGTCACCGCCTGCACCAACCCCATGGTCACTTCTTGCAGCAAGGGTTCGCCCGACGAGCCGGGCTCCTTGGTCCGGTCCAGCACCGCAACGGCCTGCACCGTGGTCGGCAAGGCCTGCAGCAAATGCTCCACCGAGAACGGGCGGAACAAGCGCACCTTGACCACGCCGACGCGTTCGCCCCGGGCCGCCAGATGCTCGACCACCTCGTGTGCGCACTCGGCACCCGACCCCATCAACACGATGACCCGCTCCGCCGCCGGATCACCCACGTAGTCAAACAGCCGGTAATGGCGGCCCGTCAGCGCTGCGAACTGCGAGAAAGTCGCCTCCAGTGCGTCCGGGAAAGCCGCATAGAACGGTTCGACGGCTTCGCGCCCCTGGAAGAACGTGTCCGGGTTCTGCGACGTGCCCCGGATGACGGGTCGCTCCGGGTCCAGCGCCCGCTGCCGGTGCGCCTGGATGCCGTCGGCTGGCATCAGGGCGCGCAAGGTCTCATCGTCGATCACCGACACCGTGCCGATCTCGTGCGAGGTCCGGAAGCCGTCAAAAAAATGCAGCACCGGGATGCGGGCCTGCAGGGTGACCGCATGCCCGACGGCCGCCATGTCCTGAGCCTCCTGCGCGGAACCCGAGGCCAGCAGCGCGAAGCCGGTGCCGCGCGCGGCCATCACGTCGGAATGGTCGCCGAAGATGGACAGCGCATGGGTGGCCACACTGCGCGCCGCCACATGCATGCAGAACGACGTCAGCTCCCCGGCGATCTTGTACAGGTCGGGCAGCATCAGCAGCAGCCCTTGCGACGCGGTGAAGGTCGTGACCAGTGCGCCCGCTTGCAGCGCGCCGTGCACCGCTCCGGCTGCGCCGCCCTCGGATTGCATCTCGACCACCTTCGGCACGGACCCCGACAGGTTCAGCCGGCGATCGGCCGACCAGGCGTCGGCCAGTTCCCCCATCGCCGAAGCGGGCGTGATCGGGTAGATCGCGATCACCTCGCTGGCGCGGTAGGCCACGCTGGCCACGGCTTCGTTGGCGTCCAGGGTGCGTGCCATTCCAGAGGCCGAAACGACCAGTCCCTGCTCGGTCATGGCACGTTCCGGATCAAGGGAATTTCGGTGACATTTGCTGCAGTTCGCCACCTTCGGACATCCATGCCCGCAGACCGGAGACCAGACTGGTACACGATCCCTGCAACCATCCAAAGCCTGAATCTCATCGCATTGCTCCTGAGGTGGGCTCGCGTTTCGCCTGCCAAGCCGGTAAGAAACCGTTGTGCAGCCTGGAATCAGAGATCTGCCAGACGCCACACGAAAGACGGAAACCTGTTGCCCGATGAGTCCATGCTAAACCCGCATGCTTCAATGGCGTTGAGGCAGGTCAGTAAGTGATGGTGCTTTGATGATTCCGGTGCCCTCCACCATCATCTAAGGTGCGGCGTGATTTGCAGGCGATGTCCACGCGGCCGACTCCCTCACCCTTACACCCTCAATCTTAGTATCGCTGATGCACGTAGGTTCCCGGCGCGGCACAAAGGCCATCGCGCGGTGTCAGCTGACGCGCCGGTACCTCGCGGCCGCTGCCTTTGGCCTTGAGCCAGCTGTCCCAGGCGGTCCACCACGAGCCCTCGTGTGACCCGGCCGAGGCTTCCCATTCTTCCGGCGACAGCCACGGATCACCCGGGCGGCGCACCGCCTCCCGCCAGCGTCGGCCTGCATGGCCGGGCTCGCTGACGATGCCGGCGTTGTGACCGCCGCTGGTCAGCACGAAGGTGATTTCGGCGTCCGTCAGCTGGTGCAGCTTGTAGACCGAGCGCCAGGGCGCCACGTGGTCCTTTTCGGTGCCCACCACGAACATCGGCTGGTGGACATCGTCCAGCGACACCGGTCGGCCTTCCACGCAGTAGCGCGACTCGGCCAGTTCGTTGTGCAGGTACAGGCGCCGCAGATACTGGCTGTGCATGGCCGCCGGCATGCGGGTGGTGTCGGCGTTCCAGGCCATCAGGTCGTTTGGCCGCAGCGGCTCGCCCATCCAGAGTTCGCGCAGCGTGGCCGACCAGATCAGTTCGCGCGAGTGCAGAAACTGGAAGCTCGCGGCCATCTGCCGGCCGGTGAGGTAGCCGCGCTCGGCCATCATGTCCTCCAGCAACGCGACCTGGCTCTCGTCGATCAGCACGCCCATTTCGCCAGGCTCGCTGAAGTCGGTCTCTGCGGCCAGGAAGCTCAAGGACGCCAGCGGCGGCAGCGCTTCAGCGCCGGCCACTTTCCCCGGTCGTGCGAGCGCCGCCGCGGCAATCGCCAGCAGCGTGCCACCCAGACAGTACCCCACCGCATGCACCGCCTCGCCGGGGACGCGCCGCCCGATGGCCGCCAGCGCGTCGAACACGCCAAGCTGCAGGTAGTCGTCCATGTCCAGCAGCGCGTCGCTCTCGTCCGGGTTGCGCCAGGAGAGCATGAACACAGTGTGCCCCTGGCCCACCAGCCAGCGCACCATCGAGTCGTGCGGTGACAGGTCCAGGATGTAGTACTTCATGATCCAGCTCGGCACGATGAACACCGGCTCTGCGTGGACGGCAGGCGTCGTCGGGCTGTATTGGATCAGCTCCACCAGGTGGTTGCGGTGCACGACGCGGCCGGGGCTCACCGCCACCTCTTCGCCAGGCTTGAAGCGCTGGCCGTGGTCGAACATCTGCGGCAGACCGTGGCGGCGGCGACAGTCGTCCAAGGCGTGCGCCCAGCCCGCCACCAGGTTATCCCCGCGACGCTCCAGCGTGCGTGCCAGCACCTCAGGGTTGGCCAAGCCTGCATTGGCCGGTGACAGCATGTCCAGCCACTGGCGCGCAAACATGGCGACGACGTCGCGGTGGTGTGATGTCATGCCACGCAGCTGGGTGGCGTCGCGCCACCAGCGCTCGGCGTCGAGGTAGTTGTGCACGATCCAAACGTAGGGCCAGGTCTGCCAGGCATCTGCCTGGAAGCGCTGGTCGTCGGGCCGCTCGCTGGCGTCGCGCGGCAGGTGGCTCTGTGTGGCCGCGGCCAGGGCGGCATGGGTGGCCATGCCCAGCGCCTCGCTGGCCAGGCGCGACGTCTGCGCAGGCTGGGTGGCCAGGTGTAGCGCCCAGTCGGTGGCGGCCAGCGCCAGCGTGATGGGCGACAGACCGCCCCAGAGCTCCGCGGCCTGTGCGTGCAGCAGGCCGTCCAGCGCCTCGGCGCGGGCACGCGCCTCGTCGGCAGGCGGGGCGATGGGACAGGTGGGGGCGGTGGTGGATGGGTGGGACATGAAGGTGAAGCTGGAAGGTCGTCAGTGCGCGTGACCGGCCGTGTGGCTGTGGCTGTGGCTGTGATCGTGTGCAGTGGCTGGCACCGAGCCACCACTGGACACCTCTGCGGCCCACGATCCACAGGGTTGGGTGAATCGCACCTGCATACCCTGCAGCGTCACATGGGTGATTTCGAAACGGTCATGCAAGCCATCGGTGGCCGCCTTCAGAAATGCGTCGTCTGGATGGCTGTCGGGCATCACCAGATGGGCCGTCATGGCCACCTGCGAGGTGTCCATGGCCCAGATGTGCAGGTCGTGTACGCAGCTGACACCGGGCAGGCTCGCCAGGTAGTCGTGTACCGCCTGCGGGTCCACGCTGTCCGGCACGCCATCGAACAACAAGTGCAAGGACTGCCGGAACAGGCTCCAGGTGCCCCACAGGATCACAGCCGCGATCAGCAGGCTGACCACTGGATCCAGCCAGACCCAGCCCATCCACAAAGTCAGTGCGCCGGCCACCACCACTCCAGCCGAGACCAAGGCATCGGCAGCCATGTGCAGGAAAGCTCCGCGGATGTTCAGGTCGTTCTCGCGTCCTCGCATGAACAGCAGGGCGGTCGCGGTGTTGATCAGGATGCCCACGCCCGCCACCACCATGATCGTCACGCCTTGATTGCCGACCAGCGGCTCGGGCAACATCAGGCGCCCCACCGCCTCCCAGACCAGCGCGCCCATAGCCACCAGCAGCAGCAGGGCATTGGCAAAGGCCGCCAGGATGCTGCCCTTCTTCCAGCCGTAGGTGTGCCGGGGGTTGGGTTGCAGCTTGCCTGCCAGCGCACCGCCCCAGGCCAGCACCAGCCCGGCCACGTCGCTCAGGTTGTGCCCGGCATCCGCCAGCAAGGCCAGTGAGTTGATTTTCCAGCCGTAGAACGCTTCAATCGCCACGAAGGCGATGTTCAGGCCGATGCCGATGGCAAAGGCCTTGTTGAAGTTGGCGGGGGCGTGGCTGTGGTCGTGTCCGGCGCTCATTCAGGTGGGTCTTTCCTGCCCGCGGAGGGCTTCACTCAGTTGATCGGCCAGTTCGGCCCAGTCCGAATCCTGTAGCAAGGCTTCACGCAAGAAGCTGGCCTGCGCCGGCGACCAGAACGGCGCATCGGGCAGGCTGATGCCACTGTGCAGCGGCGTGTGTTC
The DNA here is from genome assembly GCF_002025745.1 of Hydrogenophaga sp. H7. Lineage (NCBI taxonomy): Bacteria > Pseudomonadati > Pseudomonadota > Betaproteobacteria > Burkholderiales > Comamonadaceae > Hydrogenophaga > Hydrogenophaga sp. H7. The sequence continues at coordinate 38,466 of NZ_MCIC01000003.1, forward strand.
GGTCAGAAACTGACGGATGGCGCCAGGGTCGTTCGGCAAGCCCAATTGGGCAAACAGGTCGTGAAAGCGGTGAATGGCGGGTTCCATGGCGATCTCCTGAGCCTCTCACATCATTTCCAGGGCCAGGGCAATGCCCTGCCCGCCACCGATGCACAGCGTGACGATGCCGCGCTGGAGTCCGTCGCGCTGCATGGAATGCATCAGCCGCGTCGCCAGCACCGCGCCACTGGCGCCGATCGGGTGCCCATGGGCAATGGCGCCGCCTTCCACGTTCACGACATCCTCGGCAAAACCCAGCTCGCGCAGACAGGCCAGCGTGATGGCGGCAAAGGCCTCGTTGATCTCCACCCGATCCACGTCGCCCACCGACCAGCCCGCCCGCGCCAGCGCCTGCCGAACGGCAGGTACTGGCCCCAGACCGAACAGACCAGGTTCCACCGCCCCCACGCCATAGGACGCCAGCCGTGCCGTCGGCTTGAGGCCGTGTTGCTCGGCCCAGCGGCGCTCGGCCACCATCATGGCCGAGGCACCCGAATTCAGGCCCGGTGCGCTGCCGGCGGTGATGGTGCCGTCCTTGCGGAATGCGGGCTTGAGTTTGGCCAAGGATTCGGCCGTGGTTTCCGGCCGGTTGTGTTCATCTTTGGCGAACAGCGTCGGCCCCTTGCGGCCTGGCACCTCCACGGTGGCTATCTCGGCATCAAATTTTCCGGCGGCTTGTGCGGCGGCAAACCGCTGCTGGGATCGCAGCGCCCAGCGGTCCTGGTCATCGCGCGAGATGTGGTTGCGCAGCACCAGGTCTTCGGTGTGCCAGCCGGAATGCTGGCCGCTGAAGGCGTCGTTCAGCCCGTCGTAGAGCATGCTGTCGAACATGATGACATCGCCCATGCGCGCTCCCCAGCGCCCTTGTGGCAGCAGATACGGTGCGCGGTCCATGTTCTCCATGCCGCCGGCAATGGCGCAATCGATCATGCCCGCCGCGATCTCCAGCGCCGCGCTCACAACGCCCTGCGCACCCGAACCGCACACCCGGTTGACGGTCAGAGCGGGCACCTCCACGGGCAAGCCCCCCGCCATGCCGGCCTGGCGGGCCGGGTTCATCTTCACACCCGCCTGGATCACATTGCCCATCACCAGGGTCTGCACCTGGTCGGCCTGCAGGCCGGAGCGCTTGAGCGTTTCGCGAATCACTGCCGCGCCCAGGTCGGGTGCGGGCACATCCTTGAGGCTGCCGCCGTAGGTGCCGATGGCGGTGCGCACCGGGTGACATAGCACCGTTTCAATCTTGCTCATGCCGGTTCTCCTTCCAGGTTGGTCAACAGGTCTCGCAGGTCGTTTTGCCCGGCACGGGCAACGTAGGGCAGAAACGAGGCGCCTTCCGGCAGCGCATCCGCCCCCTCACTCAGCACCTGCCCCCAGGCCTCCAGAATGCCGTTGGCATCCTGTCGGTCTCGCTCACAAATCCAAGCCTTGATGTCCCGTCCATACCCCACGCACATGGCGACCTCCAGTAAAAAAATCAGTCCGCCCGCCGCATCACGCCAGCCAAGTCGGTGCCCGGCGCCACCGTGTTGAACACCGTGCCGTACTTTTTGACGTTGTCGTGCAGCAGCTCGATGCGGCGGTCCGTTTCGTCGGTGTCCACGATGATTTGATAGCGGATGCTCTCCATCTTGGGCGGCACGTCCTGGCGCACACCGTCCACGATCACCTTCACGCCGCGCAGCTCGAACTTGAGGATGGGCACCACACGTTCAATGCCCTTGATCATGCAGGCCGAGAGCGCGGCGAGCAGCAGCTCGGCCGGGTTGAACGCGTCGGGGTTGCCGGCCATGTCGGTGTCCAGGCTGATGCGCGCCGACTTGCACACCGACTGGCTTTGGTGGGAATCAATGCGCTGTGACTCGACATGAAAACGCATCTTGGTGGGGGTGTCGCTCATGTTTCATTTCCTTCGCTGCCGATGAGGCGGGTGGCTGCATTGGCGGCAGGCGTTTCATACCGCCGCCCGGCCACAGCGTAGCCCTTTTGCATCCACAACAACAGGCCGCCCCGCATGGGTGTGACACGGGACAGCCCGCGATCACGCAGGAACCGGGCCGTTTCACTGCTGAGGCGTCCGTCCAGGCAAACGGTGACCAGTTCACGGTCAGCAGGTAACTCCTGCCATCGGGCGGGCAACTCGCTCCACGGCATGCAGATGACACCCGGCAGGTCCAAAGCCAGAGGGCCTGAATCCGCTGCTTCGCGCACATCGACCAGCCAGGCTTCTCCCGACAAGGCCTGTTGCCGGGCTTGGGTTGTGCACACCACAGATGAATCACTCATACACAGAAGACGGACGACCCTCGAAAAAGATGCACAGGAAGGTCGTCTGATCGCGTGTTGTCGACTCAGCTGTAGAGCAAGGGCACACCCAGTCCTAAAGCCATCCACCAGGCACCGGCCAGCGCCATGACCACGGCGAAACTGCGCCGCCCGGGCAGCCAGCGGGTCCAGTGAGAGAAACGCGCCACCATGACGGTGGCGGCGGACGGCATGGCGCCCGCCAGCAGGATCAGCACACTGTGGCCCAGCCCGTAGGCGAGCAACAACGCGCCACCCCACAACATGGAAGCGCCCAGCAAGGCGCCCGAGCCGGCCATGGTGAGCGCTGCTGCCAGTGCGGGCGTGGCGCAAGGGCTCATGACGGTGCCGATCAGCCCCCCCAGCACCAACGCACCCCAGTAACCGGAACGGGCCAGCCGCTCTTGCATGCCCATGGGCAGGTTGAACCCGCAGCTCGAATCCGACCGGCGCCAGAGCCACACACCGGCGCCGAACACCAGTGCGCCCACAACCACCAGCCAGGGCCCGGGCAAAGCGCCCATGAGAACACCCGCGCGCGCCGCCAGCAAACCCATGACCAGCAAGGCCAGGTTCATGCCCACGACAAACGCCATCGACAGCGACCAGGCGCGGCGTGGGCTCTGTGCCTGCCCGCCGACAAAACCCACCGCCACCGGCACCGCCGCCAGCACGCAAGGTGAGGAAGAAGTGAGCAGGCCACCCACAAACGCGGCGATCAGGCCCTCTTCGCCCGTCATGGCGTGAGCGGCACGCCCAGGCGCGCCAGGATGTCCTCGGCGCTGATCTTGCCCATGTTCCTCCCGGTCTCGCGACCCTGCGCATCGAAGAAAACCTGAGTCGGCATGAGGCGGATCTGGTAGCGGCCGATGAAGTCGCGCTGTTTCAGGATGTCCACGTCGGCCACCGTGATGCGGTCGCCGTGCGACTGCGCCAAGGCTGCGAGCACCGGCTTCATTTCACGGCAGGAGACACAGGCGTTGGCGCCGAACTCGATGACGGCTGGCTTGCCGGCCGCCAGTGCCAGTGCGACCGGGTCGGTGGTTGCGCCCACCTCCGGCGCTGCCGTTTCCTGTGCGCGCTGCTGGTACAACGCGACCCCGGCCATCAGGGCCAGCAGCAGCCCGGCTACACCCCACCAGCGGATCGGCTTCAGGGTCATCTTCAGCAGCACCCGGCTTGTGCCGTCGAGTCCACGGCTGTGCCGCAGCAACCCGCCGAAGCGCTCGGCGTCACTGCAGTTGCCGCACCGCCGCAACAGGCACTGGCTGCGGGCTCGGGGGCCACGTTGCCACCACAGCAAGACGACGCCGCAGCAGCCGGTGCTTCGTAGCGCTGGCCGATGACGGGGAAGTTCTTGCGCATCCACTTGAGCAGGCCACCGTCCATGTTGCTCACGCGGGTAAAACCCTGAAACTGCAGGTAGTAGGTGGCCTTGAGGCTGCGCTCACCACTATCGCAGACCAGCACCAGTTCGCGGTCCCTGGGCAGCTCGCCCCACCGCTGTTCCAGCTCGAACAGCGGGATGTTCACGATGGCCGGCACGTCAAAAGCCGTGCGCGCCACTTCGGCGCGCTCGTGCACGTCCACCAGCAAGGCCCCCTCGCCCACCAGGCGGCGCGTGGTGGTGGGGCAGACCTGTTTCGCTTCGTCCAGCATGGTCATTCCCTCCCTCAAGCCGAGAGCCACTGTTCGATCTTCTCGCGGCTGGGCACGCCACCGGCGTGCACCACCTTGCCGTTGATCACCACGCCGGGTGTGCTCATGACGCCGTAGCCCATGATGTCGCGCAGCTCTTCGACCTTTTCCAGCTTCACTTCGACGCCCTTGGCTTTCGCCACCTGGTCGATCAGTGCGATGGTGTTCTTGCAGTTGGTGCAGCCGGTGCCGAGTACTTTGATGTCCATGATTTACTCCATTTCCATTTCGAGATAGGTGCGGTTGGCCAGCTGGGGCAGCCAGACATCCACGTGTTTGAGGTGTTTGAAAGGTGCTGCGTCAAAGCTCTTGATGGCGGTGCTCATGTCGGTGCCCGCCTCCACCGCCTGGCCCATGTGGGCACGCAGGGCCTTGAGCAGGTTGCCGGTGTCCTTCTGCGCCTGGGCCAGCGTGCTCACGCTGCCGTGGCCTGGCACCACCACCTTCGGGTTCAGCGCTTCCAGCGCTTCGAAGCTCTGCACCCAGGTCTTGGTCTTGCTCACCGGGTGCAGACCGAGGATGCGGTCCACATAGACCACGTCGCCAGTGAACACCACGCCGCTCTGCGGCAACCAGACCAGGGTGTCGCCCGGTGTGTGGCCGCCGCCCCTATGCACCAGCTGAACGGTCACGCCGCCCATGTCCAGCGTCGTGTCGGCGTCTTTGAGCCAGCGGGTGGGCAGCGCCGGCTCGGTGCCCTCCATCTTTTCCTTGAGCACCGGCGCGTTGGCCTTCAGGTGCTCCGGACCGCGCGCCTTCATGTCGGCCTCGGCGTTGGCGTGTGCCATGATCTCCGCGCCCTGCGCCTTGAAGTAGCCGTTGCCCAGCCAGCGGTGGTCCTGCCCGCCGGTGTTCATGACCCACTTGATGGGCTGCGGCGTGACCTTTTTCACCGCTTCGGCGATCTGCTTCGCACCCTGGTAGCTCGCGCCGCTGTCGATCAGCAGCGCGCCCGCCGGAGTGACCACCAGACCCAGGTTGGCGTTGATCGCTTCGTTCTCATAGGTGCGGCCTTCGGTGTCACCCACGTAGGCGTACACGTTGGGCGCCACGGGCTTGAAGACCACCTCCACCCCCTGGGCGGAGAACGAGAGCGCAGTCGCGAGGCCAGCCAGCAGCCAGCGCGTTGGAGTCAGCGTCATCATGCGCATGCCCCGGTTCAGCAGCACTTGCCGGCCTTGATGTCGGTGCCACAGGTTCCAACGGCGTCTTTAAGGCCCATCATCTTCATGATGTTGGCGGCCGGGCAGAAACCCGTGAAACCCATCTGGAACAGGTTGGCGCCGACGAAGGCGGTCAGCCAGAGCCAGCTCATCTGACCGAGGTTGATCTGGCCGGTGAAATGGGCCAGCGCCAGGCTGGCCATGATCATGAAGCCCGCAAAAATGCTGACGGCGCGGTTGACGGTCATGGAAGTCTCCAAAGGTTGTTGAAAGAACAGAACACAAATGCAATGAGGGGCTCAAGGCTGCTGCTTGAACACCTCTTCCGACATGCGGATGGCGTTGGAACTGCGAAAACGGGCGTCCTCGTAGTTCACCAGGTAGGAAAAAGCCGACTGGTCGATGGAAGAAGCTGCCTCCACTGGGTCGAAGGCCCCGTTCTGGAGCGCCTTTTTTGCGCCATCGCGCAGCATTTCCAGGTACCCCAGGCTGTCGGGAATCACTTTTTCTGGAGGACCGGGCCGCCCATGGCCAGGCACCACGACCAGCGGTTTGAGGTCGTCGCGCAGCAGCTTCAGCGCTGCGATCCACTTCAGGCCCAAGCCGGGCTGGATGCCCAGCAGCCGCTCGTGGAACACGAGGTCGCCCGCAAAGGCGATGCGCTCCTGCGGCAGCCAGACGATGAGGTCGGCCGGGGTATGGGCGCCGCCCACGTCAAGCAGTTCGATCTGCACACCTTTAACCGGCAGTCGGTAGCGGCGGGCAAAGGTCTCGTCGGGGTACCCGGCCACAGTGCCCGCAAAACGCTCGCCCACGTTGCGCCGCGCCATGTCCATCTGCTGGAACGTGCGCGCCTGCTGGTCCTGTTTGCCCGCGTCGGAGGCGATCACCCGCGCGCCCACCACCTTCTGAAAGTGGTCATTGCCCAGCCAGCGGTGGTCCTGCCCGCCGGAGTTGACCACCCAGCGGATGGGCTTGTCGGTCACCGCACGCACGGCCTGCACAATGATCTCGGCTCCGGCCTTGGACCCGCCCGAGTCAATGACCACCACACCGCCGTCGGCCACGATGAAGCCACCGGTCATGTTGTTGCCCAGGTTGCTGGGCGAGCGCTGTGTCAGTTCCCCCACCAGCGCGTAGGCGCGTTCGCCCACCTTCACTGTCTTGAACACTGACTCGGCGGTCTGTGCACTGGCCCAGAGCGGCGCGAGTGCCACCAGGGCGCCCAACAAACATGGCCGCCAAACGGCTTTGGATGGGGTGGTTGCCATGTGTCTTTGTCGCGGTTCTGTTGGTTGTTGGGTGCCGGGTGCGGTCACAGCACCGCGTTGAACACAAACCCCGCGATCAGGATGCCGGTGGCCACCACGCCAACGAACGTGGCGATGAGCCGAACCTTGAGCACCTTGCGCAGGATGACCATCTCGGGCAGCGAGAGCGCGATCACGCTCATCATGAATGCCAGCACCGTGCCCAGCGCCGCCCCCTTGGCCAGCAGCGCCTGCACGATGGGGATCACACCGGCCGCGTTGGTGTACATGGGCACGCCGATCAGCACCGCCAGCGGCACCGACCACCAGGCTTCCTTGCCCATGAAGCTGGCCATGAAGTCCTGCGGCACCCAGCCGTGGATGCCGGCGCCAATGGCGATGCCGGCCAGGATGTAGGGCCAGACCTTGCCCACGATCTCGCGCACCGAGGCGAAACCCGCCTGCACCCGGTCGGCCAGCGTCGTCTCGGCCGCCTCGAAGCCGGCCGACATCTTGGGCATGTCGCGCACCCAGTCTTCCAGATGCGCTTCCATCTTCAGCCGGCCGATGATCCAGCCCGCCACGATGGCCACCGACAGGCCCAGGCCCAGGTAGAGCGCGGCGATCTTCCAGCCGAACATGCCGAACAGCAGCGCCAGCGCCACCTCGTTGACCATGGGCGCCGAGATCAGGAAAGAGAAAGTCACGCCCAGCGGCACGCCCGCCTGCACGAAACCGATGAACAGCGGCACCGCCGAACAGGAACAGAACGGGGTGACGATGCCCAGCGAGGCGGCCATCACGTTGGCCACGCCCTCGGTGCGCCCGGCCAGCAAGGCCCGGGTGCGCTCTGGCGTGAAATAGCTGTTGACCATGCCCATGACGAACACCACGCCTGTCAGCAGCAGCAAGACCTTGGGGGTGTCGTAGAAGAAGAACTGCAGCGCGCTGCCCAGGTGGCTGTCGCGGTCCACTGGCAGCGCTGCAACCAGGGCCTCGGAGACCGGGATCAGCGACTGGTACAGGCCCCACCAGAGGGCGGCGGCGGCCAGCAAAAACATCACCGGCTGCTTTTGCGGCCAGCGGCTCAGGTTCGATGTGAGGGTGCTCATGCCTCAGAAGACGAGGCACCTCTTCAAAAGATGCAGGTCGGTCAGAAGAATTCGCAGCCGGTCAGATCAGCCCGGCGATGGCTTCCACGTCTTCGGCAAACATCTGTCCTTTTTCGGCCAGCAGCAGCTTGCCGTCGCGCCCGCGCAGCAGGGTGATGGGCAGGCCCTTGGGCTTGGGGAAAGCCTTGCGCCATTCCGGGCTGGCCCAGCCTGCGGGGAAGCTGTAGCCCTTCTTTTTCAGATAGGCCACGGCGTCTTCGGGCTTCTTGTCGATGGACAGCGCCACCATCTGCAGGCCCCGCCCCTTCTGGCTTTGCCAGAGCTTGTCCATGCTCGGGCTCTGCAGCGCGCAGAACGGGCAGGTGCTGGACCACCAGTACACCAGCAGCGGCTGGCCTTGGGTGCGGGCGGGATCGAACACGCTGCCGTCGAGCAGGGTCAGGCGCGGCACGTCCAGCACACTGCCCAGGGACGGCAAAGGCGGCGCCTTGGCTTCCTCTGCCGCCGCCGAAACAGGCTGGGCCAGCGCTCCAGCCCAGTGGGCGGTGGCCAGCGCTGCGGCTGTACCCAGCAGCCAGCGGCGCCGGGCCGAGGCTACATACAGATCGGCAGCAGCAGGGGTGATGTGCTTCATGAAGGTGTCGGGTCGTTGGACGGTTCGACCTGCATGGCGCAGCAGGAGCTGGGCAAGGCGGGACGGGGAACAAAGTCTTCCACACAGCCCGCGTCGTCGAATCGAACCTGGCAGGCGCTGGTCATGTGCTCGCGCATGCGACGGCGCGCCCGCTGCACACGCGACTTGGCGGCCGGCAGGCTCAGGTTCTTCAGCCGCGCAAAGTCGGCCTGTGCCATGCCCTGCAGATCACACAGCTCGATCGCTTCGCGGTCCTGCGGGTCCAGCTCGGACAGAACGCGCGGCAGACACGCCTGGGCCAGGGTGTCCACCGTGGGCGTGGCCTCTGCAGGCTCGGCGGGCCATTGGTCCAGGTCGTCGGGCAGCGGCTGGAGGTCATGACCGCTGCGCAGCCGGTCGATCAGGGTGTTGCGGGTCACCTCGAACAGCCAGGCCCTCGGTTGCGCCACCGCCTGCAGGCGAGCGCCTTGCCGCAACACCTTGATGAACACCTCCTGCAACAGGTCGTCCACCTCGGCCTTGATCGGCGCTCGCGAGGCCAACCAGCGGCGCAGCTCGGTCTCGTGCTGCGACCACAGGGCCAGCACCGGACGGTAAATGGCTGTGCTTTCAAAAGGCATGTGAATGAAGATTTCCAAATATAAGCACTGGGTGTTTATACCAATGGTTCAAGAACATTTGAATCGGGATACTGCGGACGTCAATTGATTTTTATCAATTGGCGGCGCTCGACGGGACGAATCACCTTTGCAGAAGTCCCACCCCAAAAACATTGTCATTGGCAGGAGACCCTCAGATGAAGAAAACCCTCGTGGCCATAGCGGCCATCGGCCTGACGCAGGTGAGCCTGGCGCAGGACTCGGACGCCGAGATCGCCAAGTACCGCGCCGCCCTGCAGGACGGCAACCCCGCCGAATTGTGGGAACTCAAGGGCGAAGCGCTCTGGAAAACCAAACGCGGCAGCAAGAACGTGTCGCTCGAAACCTGCGATCTGGGCAAGGGGCCAGGCAAGCTCGAAGGCGCCTACGCCGAACTGCCGCGTTACTTCGCCGATGCCGGCAAGGTCATGGACCTGGAGGCGCGACTGGTCTACTGCATGGAAACCATCCAGGGCTGGGACACCAAGCCCTACTTCAACAAGGGCGCGTTCAAAGGCAAGGGCCCAGGCTCGGACATGGCAGCCATCGCCACCTTCATTGCAGCCAAGTCCAACGGCAAACCTTTCAAAGTGGATCTGGAGCATCCGGCGGTAAAGGCGGCCTACAAAACGGGTGAAGAGCTGTTCTGGCGCCGCAGCGGCCCGTTCGACTTCTCCTGCGCCACCTGCCATTCGACCGACAAAACGCGCATCCGCCTGCAAGGCCTGCCCAACCTCCTCAACAAGGAAGGTGCCGCCACGGGCGTGTCCACCTGGCCGGCCTACCGCGTGTCGCAAGGCGAAGTCCGCACGCTGCAGCACCGCATGTGGGACTGCTACTGGCAGATGCGCCACCCGGACGTGCAGTACACCTCCGACGCGGTCACCGGCCTGCTGACCTACCTCGCAGGACTTGGCAACGGCAACGAAATCAAGTCGCCCTACATCAAGCGCTGAAACAGAAGGAACCTTGCTCCCATGAAAACCACAACCATTCTCCTGAGCGCTGGTGCCGTGATCGTACTGGGCGCCTGCGCCGCCGGCAGCCAGATGGGCGCTGGCTTCCCTTCGGCCGACCAGGCCGTGGCCAGCTCGTTCCAGAACATGCAGCCTGGCTGGGACAAACGCCTTGTGCAGGACGACACGCAAAAAGCCTGCAGCGTGGCGCGCGAGAAGCCCAGCAAGGCCGAAGCCGAGCGGATCGAAAAAATGAACCAGGCCATGAAAGTGGTCTACCCGGCCAGCGGCAAGCTGGTGGGCGACTGGAAGAAGGGCGAGGCCATCGCCCAGAACGGCTACGGCCTGCGTGTGGGGGACAACGATCCCAAACGCCAGACCGGTGGCAACTGCTACGCCTGCCACCAGATCCAGATGAAGGAGCTGTCGTACGGCACGCTGGGCCCTTCGCTGCACCATTTCGGCAAGCTGCGCGGCAACACGCCGGCGATCCAGAAATACGCCTACGACAAGATCTACAACGCGCAGGCGTTCACGGCCTGCACCAACATGCCGCGCTTCGGCCACAACGGCGTGCTGTCGCCCGATCAGATCGCCGACCTGGTGGGCCTACTGATGGACCCGGATTCGCCGGTCAATCAGTAAACAACGTTCATGGTTTCATCTGGGGTCTTCGGATCCCCTTCGCCCCGCCCCGGAAACGGTGCGGGGCATTTTTATCGGCATGGCCTCAGGCCTGGATGGCCAGCTTCTTCATCTTTTCCCACAAGGTCTTGCGGCTGATGCCCAGCACGTCGGCGGTTTTGCCGACGCTACCTTCGCAGTGCTGCAGCGCCTTCTGGATGTGTGAGCGCTCCACGGTTTCGATGAAGCGCTGCAGCGGTGCGATGCCGTCGCCAGGCGGATCGGTCGCCACATCGCCGTGTGAAGCCAGGCCCTCGGGTAGGTCCAGCAGCCCGCCGTCGCTGAGCACCACCGCCTGCTCCAGGAACGAACGCAGTTCCCGCACGTTGCCGCGCCACTCCCGACGCATCAGATCGCGCACGAAGGGTTCGGACATGGCCAAGGGCCGCCCCTGCTCCACCACGATCTGGGCCAGCAGCTTTTCGGTCAGCCAGCGGATGTCCTCCGGTCGCTCGCGCAGCGGCGGTAGCTGAATCTTGATGACCGCCAGCCGGTAGAACAAGTCTTCGCGGAACGCGCCCGCGTTCATGTCGGCGTACAGGTCGCGGTTGGTGGCGGCCAGGATGCGGAAGTCGCTCTGCGTGGTGCGCTCCGCCCCGAGGCGGAAGAAACACTTTTCCTGCAGGGCGCGCAGCAGTTTGGCCTGCATGCTGGCGGGCAATTCGCCCACCTCGTCCAGAAACAGGGTGCCTTTGTCGGCACGCTCCAGGTAGCCCTTGTGCGCGCGCACGGCCCCAGAGAACGCACCCTTCTCGTAACCAAAGAACTCGGCCTCCAGCATCGTTTCGGGAATCGCTGCGCAGTTCACCGCCACGAACGCACCCTTGCCTGCCCTGGGGTCCAGGCTGTGGATGAGCTGTGCCGCCACCTCCTTGCCGACGCCAGATTCCCCGGTCAGCAGCACCGATACCTTTTGCGCGGCCACCTTGTGCACCATGGCTTCTACCCGGCGCATGGCCACGGACACGCCGAGCAGCGCGTCGTCGTCGTGGCTGACGGAGATGTTCGCGGCGTCCCTGATCTTGGAGACCAGGCTCTCGATGTCGAACGGCTTGGTGAGGTACTCCCGGGCACCGGCGCGCACGGCCGCCACGGCGTCGTTGACGCTGCCATACCCGGTGAGGAAAAACCAGGGCAAGGCCCTGACGGCCGCCGGCAAGGTCACAAACCATTCGGTGGCCAGGCCGTCGGGCAGCCGGACATCGCTGACCACGGCTGACGGCAGTGCGGACAGTGCGTCGCGGGCCTCGCTGAGCCGGCGGCACCAGCTCACCTGCAGGCCCTCCAGCTCGAAGCGCTGCAACAGCGATTCGCCCATGATGGGGTCGTCTTCGATCAAGAGGATGGATGTCATGTCTGGCCTTCTGGCGCTTCCCGGTTCGGCACTTCGAACAGGAGGCAGGTGTGTTGGGTTTCAAGGGTGTCCAGCTCGAACCGGCCCCGCAGGTGGCTGGCGAGTTCCTGGCACACCCACAGGCCGAAGCCGCGCGGGTCTTTGCCACTTTCGGCGGCCAGCGTTCGCTTGAACCGCTCAGCGCTGAGCACCGGTCCGCTGTTGCTGATGCAGAACCGCACCCGCGTCTCATCGGCCTGCAGCCGCGCCGACACCGTGCCGTTGTCCCCCGCCGCCTTGAGCGCGTTGAGCAACAGGTTGAGCATGACCTGGCGCAGCGGCGCCGACGGCACGCGCAGCGCCGACTCGACTTCGACCTGAAACCGGATGTCGGCTTTCTGCTTGTCGGCCGTGCCCTTCACCAGGGTCACGATGTCTTCCAGATCGCCCGGCTCCAGCGGCCGGTCTTCGATGCGGGCTTGCGGCAACAGGGCTGCCACGGTGGTGCGGATCTGCTGCAGACCGCGGTCGAGCAGGTCGATGGTGCGCAGGCGGATCGTCTCGGTGCCGCCGTGCAGGCGCAGGGTCTGGGTGGCGGTCAGCATGCCGGCCAAGGGGTTGTTGATCTCGTGCGCGACGGCGGCCGTCATCTTGCCGACCGCAGCCAGTCGCTCGGCCGACAGGGCACGCTCCTCTGCCGCCTTGCGGCGTTCGAGTTCCCCCATCAGTTGCTCGACCGCATCGCCGATGCGGCTCAATTCAGGGTCGGTGGTCTTGGGCACGTCGCCACGCAACACACCGGGGTCGTCGCGCCCGATGCGCTCGATCACCGCCACCAGCCGGCCCACTGGACGGGCCATGCGCTTGCCGACCCACCAGCCAATGGGCACGAGCACCGTGACCGCCAGCACGATGCCGACCAGCGCCGTGCGCGCCAGCGAGGCCCAGTCCGGTGCAAACGCGGCGGCCTCCACCTCGGTGAACACAAAGCCCAGGGTCTGGCCATCTTCGCTGCGGATGGGGTCGATCAGCACCACGGAACCATCGGACAAAGCCAGCTGGTTGCGCTGGTCCACCTCCATCGCCGACAGCAGCGGCTGCTCGCGCCAGGCTTCGCCCAGCACCTGCCGACCGGTCTCCAGCTTCACCGGGTCCGAGGCGGCGAACACGGCCCCGTCCGGGCTCAGGATGGCCAGCCGTGCCTGGTCGGCGTCTGCCCCCGGAACGAGCTGGGCCGTGTCACGCAACAGCGAGAAGACACGCCAGGTGTCGTCGGCCGCCAGCAGCGGTCGCACTTGTGCGATCACCAGCACCACGGCGCGGTCCAGCAGCGACAGCGTGTCGCGGCGCGCGTTCTGCGCCTGCACCCGCGCGGTGATGGCCGTGACCAGTACCGCCGCCAGCAACACGGCCAGGGACAGCCCCAGCGGAATCTGCACCCTATAGGGCAGCCGCCTGAGCATCAGCTCCCCACTCCGCTGCCGGGCACCCGCTGTGCCTGCTGGCGAATGCTGTCGAACAGGCTGGGCTGACCCGGCGCGAAGCCGGTCAGGTTCAGGGACGCCAGCAGATCCCGCCCGACCTTGTCGTCACCCATGCGCAGCAGGGCCTGGCGCAACGACTCCGCCTGGGGATGAGCCTGTGCCTTGCGCATCACCAGCGGCGGAAACCCGAAGGGCTCCGATTTCCAGATCACCTCGGTCTTGGCGATGGCGGGCATGTTCTGCGCGCGCATCGTCTCCCACACATAGCCATCGATGGCGCCGGCCTGGGCCAGCCGCGCCGCCACGGCCTCGGCCACGTTGCGGTGGCCATGGGTGAAGAAGCCCCGCTTGAGATCGCGCGTGGAGACGCCGGCCTTGGCCAGCTGTGCCTGGGCCACCAGCCAGCCCGAATTGGACAAGGGGTCGGAATAGGCCAGCACCCGCCCCTTGAGATCGGCCCAGCCTTGCACCTCCGGCGCGGGCGTTTTCGATCGGATCAGATAGGCCTGGTAGTACGGCTGCCCCTGGTACAGCGGCACCGCGAGCAGCGACAGCTCGGCCTCGAAACGCACGAAGGGGTAACCACAAATCCAGGCCGCGTCGATCTGCCCCGAGAACAGCAGGTCCAGGATGCTCTGGTAGGACTCACGGGCCACGAACTCGACCTCGGTGCCGACCCGGCTGCTCAGGTAGCGCCCCCAGCGCGACAGGAAAGCCACCTGGTCGGCCAAGATGACCGGGGTCAGACCGATGCGCAGCCGGTCTACCCCCCAGCTCGGCAAGGACACAGCGGCTGCGGCACCACAAAGGCCAGCGGCCAGGCAACGTCTTCTGTTCAAGGGCATGTCCGGGTGGGATTTCGCGTTACGTTTTCGTAACTTTGATTTTGATCATGGTTACGAAAACCACCCACAGAAGAAACCCTGAGAGCGTAAGTCATTGTTTTCAAAGGGATCAAGTCCTGGCACAGCCATTGCAACTAGACGTCGCCTTTGTTCAAAACCAGGAGACAACATGGACGACGTCAAGATCGGCCGCCGCTTCTTTCTGAAGTCCGGTGGCGCCGCCGCAGCCGTAGCAGGTTCGGTGGTCATTCCCATCCGCAACGCCAACGCTGCCACCCCAGCCGCCGCCAGCAGCACCACGCTGCCCTACCCCAAGAAGGCGGTCGGCTCGGCCAAAGGCATGCCGCTGAACCAGGCGGTGAGTTTTGCCTACCCCGATGACAGTTCGGCCTGCCTGGCCATCCGCATGGGCTCGCCCGTGCCCGGTGGCGTCGGCCCCAACAGCGACATCGTGGCCTACAGCTCGTTCTGCACCCACATGGGCTGCCCGGTCGGCTACGAACCCGGCACCAAGACCTTCAAGTGCGGTTGCCACTTCTCCATCTTCGATCCCGAGAACGGCGGTCAGATGGTCACCGGTCAGGCCACCGAAGACCTGCCGCGCATCCTGCTGGAGTACGACGCGAAGACCGACAGCGTGCACGCCGTCGGTGTCGACGGCCTGATCTACGGCCGCCAGTCCAACATCCTGTAAGGAGCGCAGCCATGACCACCCAGATCAACGACCGCATCGCGCTGCCCCCGAAGGACGCGCAAAAGACCAACATGACCTGCCACTTCTGCATCGTCGGATGTGGCTACCACGCCTACAAGTGGGACCACAACACCGAAGGCGGCCGCGCCCCGGACCAGAACGCGCTGGGCCTGGACTTCCGCACCCAGCTGCCGCCGTTTGCCACCACCCTGACCCGGGCGATGACCAACACCATCACCGACAAGGGCGGCAAGAAGTGGAACATCATGATCGTTCCCGACAAGGAATGTGTCGTGAACAGCGGCCTCTCCAGCACGCGCGGCGGCAAGATGGCCAGCTACATGTACACGCACGACGGCATCGGCCGCGAGCGTCTGAAGCACCCGCGCATCAAGCGCGGCGACCAGTGGCTGGACACCAGCTGGGAACAGGCCCTGGCGATCTACGCCGGCCTGACCAAGAAGATCCTGGACAACGACGGTCCGGATGGCCTGTTCTATGACTGCTTCGACCACGGCGGCGCGGGTGGCGGCTTCGAGAACACCTGGGGCACCGGCAAGCTGATGTTCAGCGCCCTGAAAACCCAGATGGTGCGCATCCACAACCGCCCGGCCTACAACTCCGAGTGTCACGCCACGCGCGACATGGGTGTGGGCGAGCTGAACAACAGCTACGAAGACGCACAACTGGCGGACTGCATCCTGGTCACCGGTGCCAACCCCTACGAGACGCAGACCAACTACTTCCTGAACCACTGGGTGGCCAACCTCTCGGGCTCCACGGTGGACAAGAAGAAAAAGTGGTTCCCGGGCGAGACGGCGGCTGCGGCCAAGATCATCATCGTGGACCCGCGCCGCTCGGCCACGGTGGCGATCTGCGAACAGGTGGCCGGCAAGGAGAACGTGCTGCACCTGGACATCCAGCCCGGCACCGACACCGCGCTGTTCAACACCCTGTTCACCTACGTGGTGCAACAAGGCTGGACCGCCAAGGACTTCATCGCCAAACACACCAGCGGCTACGACGACGCGGTCAAGACCAACCGCATGAGCCTGGAAGACGGCGCCAAGGCCACCGGCCTGACGGTGGCCCAGATCAAACAAGCCGCCGAATGGGCCTACAAGCCCAAGGCCAGCGGCCACCGCCCGCGCACCTTCCACCCGTATGAAAAGGGCATCATCTGGGGCAACGACAACTACGTCATCCAGAGCGCCTTGGTGAGCCTGGTGCTCGCGACCGAAAACGTCGGGCGCCGCGGCACCGGCGTGTGCCGCCTGGGTGGCCACCAAGAGGGCTACACCCGCCCACCCTACCCCGGCAACAGCAAGATCTACATCGACCAAGAAGTCATCGCCGGCAAGGGCCTGATGTACACCTTGTGGGGCACCAACCCCTACCAGACCACGCTGAACGCCGAACAGCACCGCCTGGTGCTGAGCAAACGCGCCAAGATCGTGGACGAGGCGATTGCCCGCGCCCGTGGCGCGAGCACCGAACAGCTGGTGGACGTGATCTACAACGCCTGCAAGTACCAGGGCGGCATGTTCGTGGCGGCCATGAACCTCTATCCCACGCAGCTCGCCGACGACGCGCACCTGCTGTTCCCGGCCACCCACCCGGGTGAGATGAACCTGACCTCCATGAACGGCGAGCGCCGCCTGCGCCTGTCCGAGAAGTTCATGGACCCGCCCGGCTCGGCCAAACCCGACTGCCTGATCGCCGCCGACATCGCCAACACCCTGAAGGCGATGTACCAGAAGGAAGGCAAGGCCGACATGGCCAAGCGCTTCGATGGCTTCAACTGGAAGACCGAAGAAGACGCTTTCAACGATGGCTTCCGCCGCGCCGGCCGCCCCGGTGTCGAGCCCATCGACAGCCAGGGCGGTGACACTGGCTACCTGGCCACCTACGAACTGCTGCGCAAGGCCGGCAACAACGGCGTGCAGCTGCCGATCAAGGCGGTCAAGGACGGCAAGCTGATCGGCACCGAGATGGAATACGCCGATGGCAAGTTCAGCACCAAGGACGGCAAGGCCCATTTCAAGCCCGCGCCGTGGAACGGTCTGCCCAAGATGGTGGCGGACCAGAAGGCAAAGTACAAGTTCTGGATCAACCAAGGCCGCGCCAACGAGGTCTGGCAGACCGCCTACCACGACCAGTACAACAGCTTCGTGCGCGACCGCTATCCGATGGCCTACATCGAGATGAACCCGGACGACGCCAAGGCACTGGGCGTGGCAGCCGGCGACGTGGTCGAGATCTACAACGACTTCGGCAGCACCTATGCCATGGCCTATCCGCTCAAGGCGATCAAGGCGGGCCAGACCTTCATGCTCTTTGGCTACATCAAGGGCGTGGCCGGTGACGTGGTGACCTCCTGGGTGGACCGCAACGTGGTGCCCTACTACAAGGGCACTTGGGGCGGCATCAAGCGGGTGGGCAGCGTGGACGACTACAAGAAGTCGATCTCGTTCAAGGACCGCCGGTTCGCGTGACCGGTTTAAGAAGGGGTGGCCGCGGCCACCCCTTCTTCCTTCAATTCCACCTCACAGGAAACCCCATGGGTGCTGCCTCCCACATCCCCACGCCTTGGCCGGGTGCGACCCTGCCGACAACGCCACATGAGCGTGATCCATCCACCGAACAAGCAGCCGAAGTCTGGATAACGTCCCGCCAGAACATTTCACCCAAACGCCTGGTAGAGCCCGGCCCGAATGTTTCACAGCTGGACCAGATTTTCCGCAGCGCCGCCTCCGCGCCCGACCACGGGCTGGTCCGACCCTGGCGGTTTGTCATCGTGCCGGCGGGCAAACGCGCCCTGCTGGCCGAAGTCTTTGCGCTGGCGCTGGTGGACCGCGACCCCGGTGCCACGCTGGAACAGATCGAGACCGCCCGCGAGAAAGCGCACCGTGCGCCGTTGCTGATGCTCGTGGTCGCCCGGCTGGGCAGCTGCGAGCCGCCCATTCCTGCGCTGGAGCGCATGGTTTCGGTGGGCGCAGCCGTGCAGAACATGCTGTTGATGGCTCATGGCCAGGGTTTCGGCAGCAGCCTCACCAGTGGGCAGGCGATGCAATCCCCCCGCATGCGCCAGCTGTTTGGTCTTGATGTCGGCGAAGAAGCGGTTTGCTTTCTCAACATCGGCACCGTCTCCAAGCGCAAGACCCAGCGACTGCACCCCGAGGTGAACAGCTTTGTGAGCACGCTGTGACCTGCATGCTTGTGCAGACCTGCGGTCCTTCCGTTGCGTCAACAGAGCCACGCCATGGGTGAACCACTGCTGGCGCGAGTCATCCCCCTGATGGAGCATCGCCAGTTCGTCGAACGGCAGCTGGCGCATTCGTTCGCGGAATCACTGCCGACCACAGACGTTCGGGATCGCCTTCAAAGGCCCTTGCGCGATCTGCGCATCAGCGTGACCGACCGCTGCAACTTCCGCTGCGCCTACTGCATGCCCAAAGAGGTGTTTGGCAGCGACTACCAATACCTCCCACATTCGTCGCTGCTCAGTTTTGAAGAAATCACCCGGGTGGCGCGCCAGTTCGTCGCGCTGGGTGTCAGAAAGATCCGTCTGACCGGCGGTGAACCGCTGTTGCGCAAGAACCTGGAAGAGTTGCTGGTTCAGCTGGCTGCGCTGCGTACGCCTGATGGTCAGGCAATCGACCTGACCATGACCACCAACGGCTCACTACTGTCCCGCAAGGCCAGGACGCTCAAGGCCGCAGGACTCAACCGCGTCACGGTCAGTCTCGATGCGCTGGACGAGGCAGTGTTCAAGCGCATGAACGACGTGGATTTTCCAGTGGCCAAGGTGCTGGAAGGCATCGAGGCAGCGCAAGCCGCCGGCATCGCCAACATCAAGGTCAACATGGTGGTCAAACGGGGCGTCAACGACCATGAAGTGCTTGCCATGGCGCGCTTCTTCCAGGGCACTGGCGTGGCGCTGCGATTCATCGAATTCATGGACGTGGGTTCCACCAACGGCTGGAACATGGACGCTGTGCTGCCCAGCGAAGAAATCGTTCGTACCCTCAACGAGCACATGCCGCTGGTGCGCCTGCCGGTCAGCGCGGCGGGCGAAACCGCGCAGCGCTGGGGTTATGCAGGGCCCAGCGGTCAACACCTTCCCTCTCTGGGCGAGATCGGCGTCATCAGCAGCGTGACCCAGGCATTCTGTGGAGACTGCAACCGCGCCAGGCTGTCCACCGAAGGGCGCCTGTTCACCTGCCTCTTCGCGGGTCAGGGATTCGATCTGCGCCAGCTTTTGCGGCGTTCAAACCCCACCATTGACTATCAAATGGCAAGCACCATCGCTTCCATTTGGCAACGACGCTCGGATCGTTACTCACAGTTGCGCGCTCGCATGCCCCCACGTGGCCCAGGTGAATCAATGTCCAAACCAGAGATGAGCTACATCGGAGGATGAGGGAAAACAGTGCCGGTGCATGTGGTGTTGAGAAGAGTAAAGACCCAATGAATGAATCTGCTCGAATTCCTGTGGGCAAACACCACGAGGTCTTTGAGAAGCCGCCTTGGGGAGTGAACTTCTTCGAGCCGCCGTTGGACCGTTGGAATATGGCCGCTGTTGCTAGAAGTTGGCCGCTATCCGTTCGACGGGTGGCGAGCGTCAAGTTTCAGAGGTAAAGCCGCCCTCCATCCCAGCGAACCCTGAGCGACCGGTCTGGGCAGCCACCAACATTCGCCCGACGAATTCGAATGTCTGGTGTCAGCCTCGACCGGCCATCCAGACCGCACCGTGTTGGCAGCAGTCATCAACGTCGAGTCTCTGGCCCAATGGTTGGCAACGGCCGCTGCAGTACCTTTCCAGCATCTTGCGAGGCTTTCGACTGATTCCACGTCGCAGTCGCCTCATGCACAAATCTCGCGATCGAAGCGGCCAGCTTGACATCCTGTGCATCAGGTGACGCCGCCAAGGCCTGCCCGATGTGTAGCCAGCCCTGTATGGCCGCTTCCCGGCTGGTTCGCGCCTTGGCTCCTGAGTTATTCACTGGTCGGACCTTTCTCAACCGACCGCCCTCATTGGCCTTCAGCCGCCAGAGGTCCGGATAGCTGGTGTTTCGTCCTCGCGTGGCTTGTCGGGTGGCTTCGGCCTCGACCCCATAGCCGCGCAGCTTCTCGGCAAAGGTCTCGCGCCATCGCTGCAGGTCGGCCTTGCGCGGGTTGAGGCGCCTGCCGCTCATCGACTCTGCCCGTACGCTGATGTGTACATGTGGGTTGGCCTGGTGGTCGTGCAGCACCATCACGTACTTATGGGCCGCCAGCTCGGTCTGCGCGAACTCGCGCGCAGCTTTCTGCACGATCAGCGGGTCGGTGCCCCGGGGCATGGACAGCATGATGTTGAAGGCCTCGCGACGGAAGCCTTCATCACCAATCAGGCTACCGCCGTAGCGCCAGTCTTCGCCCAGCTCGTGCACAGCGGATTTGCCGCGCACCGTTTCGCCTTGTTCGGTTTCGATGTCGAGTCGGCCGTTTTTGCTGATGTAGCGGAAGTGGGCGGCAATGGCCAGCATGCCCCGCCCTCCCCCGGTGACCTTGACCATGACTTGGGGCGCTCTCTTCACCACGGTGGCTTCAATGCGCTTGCGGATGGCGTCTGCGCGCTGGCGCATGCCTCCATCGCCCAGCTTTGGCTGTGGCTTGACCTTGACCACCCGGTTGCCCGAGTAGAACAGGCGATCACCCCACTGGATGAGCACCCCGTCGATGTTGGGCGTCTGGGTCATGGTGTCCTCCTGTTGGTCATCGGCTCAGGTGCCGAGAAGTCTGTGAGGGTGTCCCACGCGGCCGCAGATCGGCCAGCAGGGCCGCTGCCTGGGAGAGGTGTCGCCGAACGTCGCCATCCAGCGTGTCGAGCATGTCCCGATAAACCAATGCCTTGGGCACGTTGCTCTGGGTCAGCAGGCGTGTGAGGGCGTGGATGTTGCGGCTGAGGTCGGCGAGATGGGCGTTGGAGCCTGTGAGTGCGGCCAGTTGCTCCGCCTTGCTGGCGCCGCTCACGAGCCAGGGTGCTCCCGCCACCAGTTCCGCCACGTAGCTACCAGGGCTCAGGCCCGCCTGATTCGCAGCAGCCAGGATGGTCTGAATGTTTTCGCGGGGCATGCGCAGGCACAAGCGCGGATTGCCCGACAACCGTTTGTGCTGCGAGTGCCCGAGTCCCACCGGCTCGGGTTCTGCAGCTACCCCCAGTGCTTGAACCAGGGCCGTTCTGACCAGGGTCGAGGGCGACATGCCCAAGGCCTGAGACCGGTCCAGCAGCAGGCCCTTCAGGCCTTGCAGGTCGATGCTGATGCGCTCGCGAGAATGGGACTCCATGATCGCCTCCAGACACGTGATCACCCGGGGTGACGTGTCGGACAACCGGCGCCGCGGCGCCTATCCTGCAATCACCCATGCACTGATGTTCACCGAGGATCGATAGAACCGAGGCGCTGGATTCACCCTGAAATCCAGCAGACACAGGCAGGCTCCCGCCCACCAGGTTGTCAAGCTGCTTGACAACCTGGTGAGGCAGGTAAAGCGATCGGGAGGGGATTTGCAGCAAGCCGACGGAGTCAAAGCCGGGGCGCAGCTGCCAGGAAAAAGAAGTGGTTCAGGGCCACTTCAGGCGATGAGTTGTCAAGCTGCTTGACAACTCACAGCCCGGTCCAGCCGATCAAGGTCAGGCGGCTGGCTTGCACCGCTTGCAGCGGGCCACCCTTCACAGACACTACATAGACCTGCCCTGCCTGTGCTGGGGCCTGCAGGGCGTTGAGAACCACCTCGACACCATCCAAGCTCGCCAGCAGTCTCAACGAGGCTTGCAGAGGCATACGAGGCCTGGTCTCGGTGCTGGCGCCTGTTGTTGGACGGCTCTTCACAAGAAGGCCTTGATCGGAGCACTTCCCGAGGCTGGCCTCCACGGACTCGATCAATGCCGAAGTGCCGCGCCTCACACTGCCCGAACCCTCTGCCAGGTCGGACCGAAGTGACAGGACCATCTCGCGCGAGATGGCCTGGCGATCCGATACCCAGGCCTCGACGTACTGCGGATGTTCCCCGGCCAGCTTGCGCAGTTCATGCAGCTCGGTCAGCCCTCGACAACGCCCCTCCCGGTACGCGGCCATCAACCAGTCCGGCGGATCGATCAAGGCTGTCGCCAGGGTCACGTACTGCCGGCTCTTGCCGATGGCGCGCGCGATGTCGGCCTGTGTCTGCCCCTGGTTCAGCGCCCGTTGCACAAACAGCGCGATCTCCAGCGGGCTCAGGCCCTTGCGCTGTTCGTTCTCGATGAACTGGTCCACGCTGTTGGCGGTCTGGTCCACGAAGGCGGGGATCTCGGACAGTCCGACCCGCTGGCAGGCCCGCAAGCGTCGGGCGCCGAAGTTGAGCATCCAGCGCCCAGGTTGCGTGGGATGTGTTCGAACCGAGACAGGCTGACGCACGCCCCGTTCGCGAATGGTCTCCGCCAGCTCGTCCAGGCTCTGTTCGTCGAACTCCTGCCGGGGCTGGTCCGGGTCTTCGTCGATGGTGTCCAGCGGAATCCGCAAAGGGGTACCGCCCTCGCCCCCGGCCGGCGGCAGCAGGTCCAGACTATCCAGCGACAGGGCCATGGTCCGCTCCGTTGATGGGGGTGATGGGGGTTGTCTGTGTCGGCGCACCATCCAGCACAGCTTTGGCGATCACGACCATGGCCACCACGATCTCGCGCCAGGCGTCTCGCGCAGCGGTCTTCTTCATCTCCCACAGCACCAGACCTTCGGCCTGCGCTTCGGCCACGACCGAGCGGCGCGGCATGGAGGCGTACTGCCCAGGCCTGGTGCCGTAGGGAATCAGGATGGGGTGGAACTTCTGCACCAGTTGCAGGAAGTTCTCCCGCTGAAACGGGTTGGCCTCCACCATGACCGGCAACAAGCCAATCAGGCGCAGCTTCGGGTTGAGCATCGACGTGATCTTTCTCACTCCCACCCGAGGGTGGTTGAGCAGGGCGTGCACGCCGTCCAGGGCTTCCTGGTTGAGCTGGATCGGCGAGAGCACGCAGTCGGCCGAGGCCAGGGCCGAGATCATGCGAATGTCCGGGTTGGGGTTGGTGTCGATGAGGCATACATCGAACCGGTCGTCCATGGCCTTCAGGAAGGCGCGCAGGTGGTTCGCGAAGTCGTTGTGCAGGCTGGGCTGGCGCTCCAGCCCGGAAAGACCTTGGTCAGCGGCGACGAGGACGAAGTCCGCGGCCGGGATGACCGGGTTCACCTGCGTGAGCAAGGCACTGGCCGGGACTTCGGCCACGACCGCGCGCTGGGACTTGCGCAGCGGGTCCGAGAAATTGCCCTGGTGGTCCAGGTCGATGGCCAGCACGCGGCAGCCGAGTTTGCGGAAGTAGTGGGCCAGCAAGGTGGCGACGGCGGATTTGCCGACACCACCCTTCTGGTTGGCGAGCACAAGGGTCTTCATGAGGTGTCCTCCAGCGCGATCGACAAGGGAGGTCGAGGCGGAGGACGTTTCCCGGGTGCCGCGCTCGATGCGCCGGCGGCCGGGATCGCGCGAGCCGGCGCCGGCCGGCGAGCGCGTTTCAGAAGTTCACGCGCACGCACCGCTCGATGATGGATGCACTGCGGCGTGCGGGCGGCGCTGGATTCGAGGTTGAATCCAGCGCCGGGTTCTTTCATACCTTGTGGCTCAGGCCTTGAGCTTGCGCATCTCTTCGGCCAGCACCCACAGCGCCCGGTTCAGGCTCACGCTGCGGTCGATGCTGGCCACCGGGCGGGTGTGCAGACGTCGGCCCTTGGCACCGCGCCCGGGCTGACCACCACGCAGGGCGTTTTCCTGCACCCGCTGAAATGTGGTCCACAGGCTGTTGCCGAAGTCTTCCGGCCGGCGGGCTTCGATCAGCTGCTCGGCGGTCACCGGCGCCGGTGGTTCGCCCTCTCCCCGTTCACCGTAGCGCAGCGCCAGGGCGGCGGTGGCAAAGGCCTGCTGTTCCTCGCGCTGCAGTGGCAGGGCCTTCATGCTGTCGGTGGACGCGTCCACCATCTCGAAGTCCTCCAGCACCCGGAACGCGCCTTCGATCACCTCGTCCTGGATGTTGCCCTTGTGCGGGATGCGGATGTCGTTGGCAACGTCACCCACCACCAGACCGTTGCAGCAGACAAACCTGAACACGCCCGCCAGCATCTGGTAGCTGCTGGCCCCGTCGTGACTGTTGATCAGGATGATCTCGTTGGCCTCGGGCCGGGTGTTCACCTGCCCGGCGTGGCGCATGCGGATCATGTGCTTGGTGAACTCGGTCTTGCCTTCGATGCGGCTCTTGCTCTGAGCCACCATGAAGGGTTCGAAGCCTTCCCGGCGCAGACCCCGCAGCACGTCGATGGTGGGGATGTAGGTGTAGCGCTCGGAACGGCTGCCGTGTTTGCCTTCGGCAAAGATGGACGGCGCAGCCCGACGCATCTGGTCTTCGGCCAGCGGGGTCTCGCTGCGGATCACAAACGTGTTCTGACCAAAGCGAGCGGCCAGGCGGGGGGAATGGGCGGTAGAGATCATGGTGATGCTCCTGGTTCTAGGAATGGGGGCAGAAACGGGATGAACGCCGGGCGGCCGAACCGCCCGGCTTGCGTGTTCAGGCATGCGCCGGTTGGCGTTCGCTGCGGGCCTTGCGGCTGTTGTTGGGTGCGCTGGGGGCTGCTGCAGGGGGATCACCCGCACCCTCACGCGAGCGGCGGGCTTCGCCCTCGGCCTTGCTGTCGAGGTAGTCGATTTCGTCCACGGTGAAGGCCAGCCCGTAGACCTCCGCCCCGTCGTTGTCCTGGTAGTTGTTGTTGCGCACCCGGCCGACGATGTTCACGTGCGAGCCCTTGCCCAGGTACTCGGCCGCGTGTTCGGCCTGCTTGGCCCACAGCGTCCACTGGATCGCGGTGGCTTCTTCGGACCGCTCTTCGCCGCTGCCCCGGCGGCTGTTGCTGATGGCGGTCAGCACCGCCTTGGCGACCTTGCCGTCGCGCCCGTTGACGAATTCGAGCTTGACGGCACCGGCCAGGTGCGCGTGGCGCTGGATGACTTGAACGTTGGCCATGATGGAACTCCTTGCAAGAGCGATCAGCCGGACCCCGATCCGGGTTCCTCAAAGCTGATCCTCTCGCTCGGACTCCCTCGCTCCCGCCCACGGGCGGGCGGGGGGTGGGCATAGCCCCTTCCCTCGGGAAGGGGTGGGGGATGGGGACACCTTGCAGCACGAAACAGTGAGCCAGTCACCTGGCCCACCGCTGAAAGATCCCCCCACAAGTCCCCCTCACCTGTGGATGGGGGCGCCGTGGGGGGATTGCGGTGGGCCCAATGGCGCACGCGCTGCCCCTAGCCTCTTCGGGCGACCAGCAAAGCGCAGGCGACCGCACCACTTGAGCAGCGGCGGCTCTGCGGACGGCGTGACACCAAGCGCAGCGACTGGCGCGGCGTTCGAGCCGCTGCGATCACTTCAGGGATTCGCCGTCTCCGGTATTCCCAGCGGCCCGGCTTCGGGCATGGCGAGTGCCCGGGGGGGACGATCTGGCGGGTGGGACGGGACCACAGCGCAGCGGCGGGAGCGAACCGAGCGTCAGTTCGTCCAGCGGGCTCGTTCCCGCGCAGCGGGAAGGAAACCAGACCGCGGTCCCCGGGCACGGGACAGGGCCGCTGCTCCCCGTGCTGCTGGTGATCACCGGCCATGCTCCGCCCTTCCCTGCGCTCGTGCGAAGCGCACTGTTCAGCAACAAGAAAATTGGGGCCGACGGCCCCATGGGTTACACCAGACCGCATTCGGCCATCGAGCAGATCACGTCGCCGGCGACGATGAAGTGATCGAGCACCCTCACATCGACCAGCGCCGCTGCGGCCTTGATGGTCTGCGTCAGGTGTTCGTCAGCGCGCGACGGACGGGCCTCGCCACTGGGGTGGTTGTGCACCAGGACCAATGCGGAGCTGTTCCGCAGCAGCGCATCGCGCACGACCTCGCGCGGGTACACCGATGTCTGACTGACCGTGCCGCGGAACATCTCGACGTAATCCAGCACGCGGTTCTGGGAGTCCAGGTGCACCACGGCAAACACCTCGTGCGGAAGGTTTCCGAGTCGGGCGCGCAAGAAGTCCTTCACCACAGCAGGCGAGTCCATCAGATCGCTGCCACGCACCTGTGCAGCCAGCAGCCTCTGTGCCGCCAGCAGCACCTCGTCGGCCTCGGCTGGCCGGTACTGGCCCGCCAGGTCGCGGATGAGAAAGCCTCCCGCCCCTGCGGGCACCGACAGGAGGGAATCGAGGGAAGAGAACAGATCGTGCTGCATGACCAACTCCGGTGATCGGGCGGGATTGCCCGAGACCGGAACCGGCACGCCGCAGCGCAGCGGTCACAGGTTCGAAGACGGCCGAATGGCCGCCAGCGCCCGCAGGGCGCGCAGACCTTGACGGCGAGAACGGTGTGCAAGGATGAAGGGAACAGCAAGCCAGCCCCACCACACATGTCCGAGTGAAACAGGCAAGCGCAGCGCGCAGGCCGGGGGCATGCCAACGGCCGGAGGCGTCAGCGATCGGCGCCCGACAGGGTCGAGACACCGGGTCACGCGTGGCCTGGTGGCTCGATGCGCAGCACCAGAGCGCGGTCCGGCTGCGCCGGAGACGCACAAAAAATCCCGGCCGAAGCCGGGATGTGAAGAGGCGTTTCGGAACTTGTCGCAGCGTCAAGCGGCCTGAGTTTCTTCCGGCTCTTGCTCACCCTGCCCTTCCTCAACCTGCACTGGCTCGGTCAGCATTTGCGGCAGCCAGCCCGAGCCAGCGGCCAGCCGCCCGGCCTCGGCGGCGATCTGGGCCTTCTTGAGTTTTGCCAGTCGTTGCACCTCGCCCGGCGCGAAGACCTGCACCGCCTCCAATGCCTTGGCCTTGGACACGTGGTCGAAGTAGCCCGCTGCGGTTGGAGCCCACCAACCATGCATGTCCAGCCCCACCGCCTGCGCCAGCAGCGCGGCGGGGGCTTCGTCTTCGCGGTGAGCGATGGCCGATACCGTCAGGCCCACGCACAGGGCCAGCAGCGACAGCAGTTCTTCCTGCTCCATTGCCAGGAATTCGGCAAACAGGGCCTTCGGGTCTTCCGGCAACCGCGCTGCCCAGGCCTCGCGCACGGCACGCAGGCCCTGCGAAGCCGGGGCCTCTGCAACGTCTGGCGCATGCTGCTCCAGCCGGTCCTGCGGTGTGGCGCTGATGTTGACCGGCGATGCACCGTAGCCACCCAGGATCACCCGCTGCGCCAACTGGTGCACCAGAGCCACCAGCGCGATGCGCGGATGGCGGGCCACCTCGGCTTGCAGGGCGGCGGTGCGGTGCGCGCTCAAGCGGCGCACCAGTTTCTCCGACAGACCGCCCCGGGTGGCGGGTGCATCTGTTGGCCCTCCTTCGCCTCCTGCGTGTGCGTCCGGCGTTGGCCGCTCCTGCGCCCGCAGTGCCTTGACCTGTTCAACGCGCAACAGCCCGCGATGCACCACCACAGCCCCATGGGGTCCACCGACACCACCGCGCCGGCCATGGACACGACGCCGGGCTCGTACACCACCAGGGTCTGTTCGATGGCGTCCAGTTGCTCGCCCAGCCGGTCCAGTTCTTCGTGCAGAGCCTGCGCACCGTCGTCGCTCAGGTCGTCGTCCTCGTCGTCGAGCTTGTCTTGAAGCAGCGCCTGCTCCGCCTCCAGCTTCTCGATGCGCTTGGCTTCCGCCTTGGTGGGTTCCCGGCGCGAGCGCCGCGCCCGCTGGAAGGTGTGCAGTTCGGCCGACGACACACGCAGTGTGATGTCCACCCAACCCCAGCCTTCGGCCCGCACCGACTCGGCCGCATCGGTCAGCCGGTCGCGGGCCATCTTCTCCAGCAAAGCGGCATCGGTGAGGAACACCCCCTTCTGCTCGTCCGCGAACAGATCGCGCCGGATGCCACCGCCCGCTGCTTCGTAGGCCTCGACGCCGACGAAGCGGGCCAGCGCATCGCGGCAGGCATCCACCTCGTCGCGGGTCAGGTGGTCACGCAGGGATTCCGGGCTGCGTTGCCACTGTGGCACTTCGTAGAACGCGGCTTCCTGCGCCGCATGGTCGTCGGTGATCGCCAGGGCCATCAACTGCTCCAGCGACACCGCGCCTTGCTGGTAGTCGGCCAGCAAGCGGGGCGAGACGTTGGCTAGACGCAGCCGCCGCTTGACCACCAGCGGCGTGACGCCGAAGTCGGCGGCGATGTCTTCCAGCGACCGGCCTTCGGCCACCAGCGCCTTCCAGGCGAACAGTTCATCCACCGGGGTCATGGGCTCCCGCTGCACGTTCTCGCTCAGGCTCACGGTGCGGGCCGAGGTGTCGGGCACCAGCAGGCACGGCACCGGATGGTCTTTCGCGAGCTTGTGGCGCTTGACCAGCAACTTCAAGGCGGCCAGCCGCCGACGCCCGGCCACCACCTCGAACCATTGCCCATCGGGCGAGGTGATGACGGTCAGGTTCTGCAGCAAACCCACGCGGGCGATGGATGCGGCAAGTTCAGGAATGGCCGTGCCGCCGCTCTGGCGTACGTTGCGGCTGGAAGGCCGCAGCCGCGACAAGGGGATCAAGTGCAATTTATAGGGTGCAACCTCCGGCACGGTGACAGATCCGCCAACGGTTCGGGCGGCGTCGATGGCTGCTGCTGCAACAGCGCTCAAGGCTTGCGTTTCGGAATGGGTAACGGTGTTCATGTGAAATCTCCTGTCCCACGCGGGGACCTTATTCAAACAATGGAAGACATCGAAAACGGGTCGGAAGTCAGTCGGTGTTGTGCATCGGCGCTCTCCTTGGGTGTTGGGCTCCGCAGGGGCCGCGAAGCCCTTCGCGGCCATGGGCAGCAGCTGGGGCCGGCGCGGGTGCGCCGTCAAGGGAGGAAGCGAAGGCGCTGGTGCGGCCCGCAGGCGCAGCCGAGGACACGGGCGCCGCAGCGGCCCTTGATGGGGGGAGCGCCCGCAAAGGCCAGGCAAGTCGGTGAAACCGGCGCGCAGGGGGTGCGAATTGCGCAGCACCGCCGGAGAGAACAAGGTGGGCCCGTTCGGTCGAAGGCCAACACCAACAGCGCGGCGCAGCAACAGAAAAGCGCCGCTCCCGCGATCCACGGGGCGGCGCATCGAAGCCCCAGCGCAACGTCAATCCGTCGCTGGCACCATCGCCTGCAGTTGTTCGATCACGCCGGGTTCGACGAAGACACAGGGTTGCTCGGCCGCGACCGGGACGTTGAACACCCGGGCGAAGGCATCCCGCTTCATATGCGCCAGCCGCCCGGTGCGGTAGGCCTGCTCAGGTTTCATCAAGCCTGAACTCGATGGAGTGACGCTTCGCTGCGGGTCGCATTCGACCAGGGCCACGAAGCCCTCCGAGAACAAACGCTGGTGCTCGGGACACAGTCCCCAGCCCGTCGTCGTGTGGTGCTTCATGCTCGCGCGCAGGCGACGATCCAGCAGGATGTTGCCCGTGTCAAAAGAGGTGCCGCACACCAGACAAAGCTGCTGCTCCAGCGAAACGTGTGACTTGTCGTCCATGGTGATCTCCGATTGATCGGGCGGGATTGCCCGAGACCGGAACCGGCACGCCGCAGCGCAGCGGTCACAGGTTCGAAGACGGCCGAACGGCCGCCAGCGCCCACAGGGCGCGCAGACCTTGACGGCGAGAACGGTGTGCAAGGATGAAGGGATCAGCAAGCCAGCCCCACCACAACAGCAGGCGTGAGACAAGCAAGCGCAGCGCGCAGGCCGGGGGGATGCCAACGGCCGAAGGCGCAGGGATCGAAGCCGAATGGCCGTGACCCGGCATGGGGCGCGGGGCACAGCCCACAGAGCCCGACGGCGGCACGCCGGGACGCACCACCAGAAAAAGTCAAGCAGCACGTCTTTCTGGGTTATCCACCGGCCAGCACAATGCCATCATGAAAATCCTGCTGCTTTTCGTCGCCACCGCGCTGGCAGAAATCATCGGCTGCTATCTGCCCTACCTGTGGCTCAAGCAAGGCCGGTCCATGTGGCTGTTGGTGCCCGGCTTCCTGAGCCTGGCCTTGTTCGCCTGGCTCCTGACCTTGCACGACACGGCGGCCGGTCGCGTGTATGCCGCCTACGGCGGCGTCTACATCTCTGTGGCGCTTTTGTGGCTTTGGGCTGTCGATCAGGTGCGTCCCACCGTGTGGGATATCGCGGGCGTGGCGATGGCTCTGATCGGCATGGGCATCATCATGTTCCAGCCGGCCCGCTGACCCCAGCCAGGGGGACCGTGCAGATGCCTCAGGGCAGCTTCACCGAGTGGCAAGCGCAGGCTTCACCGTGTGCGGCGGCCACCAACTCCTTGAGGATGCCGCAATCGGCTCCGTCGTCGTCACAACGCCCGCAACTGGCCTTGAGCAGCAGCAACTGCTTCTCCAGCGCTCGCATGCTCTTGAGTCTTGCCCGCACCCGCTCGATCTGCTCCTGCACCAGCTGGTCCACGTCCGGGTGCGGCTTGCCCGGTGCGTCCAGCGCACTCAGCAGTCGGCGGATGTCGGCCAGCGGCATCTCCAGCGCTCGGCAATGCCGGATGAAGGCCAGTTGTTCCAGGTGGGTGTCGGTGTAGTCGCGGTAGCCGTTGTCTTGGCGCGCCGGTGCTGGCAGCAGGCTTTGCTTCTCGTAGTAGCGGATGGTTTCCACATCCACGCCAGTGGCCTGGGCCAGTTCCTTGATACGCATAGGGTTTTTCAGGTCGTTTGAGGAGTGGACTTGACTCTGGAGCCGCTCCAGGGTTTTCAATACCCTCATTCTGTACCTGTAGGAGTTCCCATGTCCGCCCACTGCTGTGAGCACGAAACCCCCAAGCCCGCCCAGATTGCCAACCTGACCCGCTACCGCCGGGTGTTGTGGATCGCTCTGGCGGTGAATGCCGCGATGTTCGCTGTTGAACTGTCGGCCGGGTTCACGTCTGGCTCCCTGTCTCTCATAGCCGATGCCATCGATTTCGCAGGTGACGCGCTGAACTACGGCGTGTCTCTGGCGGTGCTGGCGTCGGCAATGGCATGGCGGGCGCGTGCCGCCATGCTCAAGGCCGTCAGCATGATGGGCTTTGGTGTGTATGTCCTGGGCCAGGCCATCTGGTCGATCTGGAACGGGGGCACGCCCGACGCGCCGACCATGGGCGTGGTGGCCCTCATGGCGCTGGTCGCCAATGTGGGTGTGGCCTGGATGCTCTACGCCTTCCGGGAGGGCGACGCCAACATGCGCAGCGTCTGGCTGTGCTCGCGCAACGACGCGATTGGCAATGTGGCTGTGTTTCTGGCCGCACTGGGGGTGTTCGGAACTGGAAAAGCATGGCCTGACCTGATCGTGGCCAGTCTGATGGCAGTGCTTGCCCTTCACGCCGGCTGGCAGGTGCTCCGCCAAGCCCGTGGTGAATTGCAAGCGGATGATCACCATGGCCACGCCCACTGACACTTCGCACACCGTTGATTTCGACGCTGCGGTGTACATGCGGCTGCTGTCGAGCTACAAGCAATCCAGCGACGCCCAGCCCGGGCAGCGCTGGCTCTTGCTGGAAGCCCTGCATGTGCTGGGCCAGACGCGGTTCTATCCGCACCTGGAGACCCATGTGCTGATGCTGGGGCTCGGATGGCGCACCCGAAACTGGGCCGAAGTTCGTGGACAGATCGTCCGCCTGCTGCTGGTTCCTCTGGGTCATGCCTTGGGGCGCTTGCCTCTGGGCAACAGCGGCCGCTCGAACATCAGCGCCTTTCAGCCCATGCCCGTGCGGCAAGACATTGCAGACGCCATCAACAGAGCCCGCGGTTCAGGCCGCTAGGGTTTTGACCGGTTCCATGAAGGCCAACCACTACAATTCCACCATGCGTTCCTGGCTGCTTGTCGTGTTGATGATGTGGATGCCGCTGCAGCTGTCCTGGGCTGCAACGGGGTCGTATTGCGCGCACGACCAGGATGCCACGGTGCAACATCTCGGGCACCACGCCCACCAGCACCAGAGTGCCGAAGACGCTGCCGCCAACCAGTCGGCCGCAGGCACGGTGTCGCCCGATCTCGATTGCGGAACCTGCCACGCCAGCTGCTCCATGGTCTTGCACGCAATGCCCTCTTCGGGGTGCGTTCAAGCCAGCTCGGTGGTTCTGCCTCGACCGCTTCCGTGGTCGGAGTCTTTGCTCATCGACCGCCCCGACCGACCACGGTGGGTATCCCCGGTTTGACCGGGGGTTGGCTCACCGCGCGGTAGCTCCGCGCCCCCACCAATCCCTGTAAAGCGCACCAATCCCTTGGGGTTGGTGATGTTTTCATCTTGGGGATTGATTCATGTATTTTTCTCGTTGGCGGGCTCACCCCCGCTTGCTCTGGCTCTGCGCAGTGGGGGTCATGATCGCCTTGGACCAGGTGACCAAGGCCTATTTCGCCGCGACGATTCCCTTTGGATCTTCGGTGGAGGTGACGGGCTGGTTCAACCTGGTTCATGCCCTGAACGAGGGAGCTGCGTTTTCGCTCTTCGCGGATGCGGGTGGCTGGCAGCGCTGGTTTCTCATTGCCATCAGCATCCTGGTGGTGGTTCCCATCACCTTCACCAGTCTGGTCAAACACGCCAACCCCCTGGATCGTCTGGTTGGGGCATTGATCGTGGCCGGTGGGACGGGCAACCTCCTGGATCGCGTTTTCAACGGCGCGGTGACCGACTTCCTGGACGTGCACTGGCGCGGTCTGCACTGGCCGGCGTTCAACCTGGCGGATGTCTTCATCGTCCTGGCCGTGATCGGCTGGGGATTGATGTCGTTGCCACTGTCGTCCGCCAAGACCCGGAGCGAACCATGAAGAAGGACTGGACCCTGCTGCTGATGGCCTGGCTGGTGGCGACCACTGCCACCCTGGGCGCGCTGTTCATCGGTGAAGTCATGGGCATGACGCCCTGCGTGCTGTGCTGGTACCAGCGCATCTTCATGTTCCCCATCGCCATCGTTCTGGGCATCGCCTGTTTCAACGATGACCGCCGGGGCGCCGTCTATGCCCTGGCCCTGGCCTTGGGCGGTCTGGCCATGGCCGGCTACCACACCCTGCTGGTCGCGGGCCTGATCCCCAAAGCCTGGGTGCCGTGCAGCGCAGGGGTGTCTTGCGCGGACCAGAAGCTCGAAATCCTCAATGGTGTCCAGATTCCCTGGCTGTCATTGGCCGCGTTCTTGGCGCTGGTCATCCTTCTCGTCGTCTACCTCAGAAAGTCCTCCCGATGAATTCCAAAAAAATCACCGTCGCAGCCCTGGTCGCCATCGTCCTGGTGTTCTTCTTCCTGGGCATGAATGCCTACCAGAAGCGGGTCCAGAACTCGCAGGCGGAAAAGGTCAATCAGGTCGTCAAAGAGTCCACCGGTCAGCCGGTCAACCCGTCGGGCAGCCAGGCAGACAACCGCCTGGTCCGCTTCCATTCGCCGGTCTTTGGGCCGCGCAACGCGCCGGTCACCATCGTCGAGTTCTTTGACCCTGCGTGCGAAACCTGCCGCGCCTTCTACCCCATCGTCAAAGACATCCTCAAGCAGTACCCGAACGATGTGCGCCTGGTGATCCGGTACGCCCCCTTCCATGCGGGCTCCGATCAGGTGGTCAAACTGCTGGAGGCCGCCAAACTGCAGGACAAATACCTGCCCGTGCTGGAGATGGTGCTGGCCGCCCAGCCCCAATGGGCCGACCACGGCAAGCCCAACCTCGATCTGGCGTACCGCGCAGCGCAAGAAGCTGGTCTGGACATCGCCAAGGCACAGGCCGACGCACAGACTCCGGCCATTGACGGAGTTTTGAAGCAGGACATCGAGGACCTGACCGCCCTGGAAGTGACCAAGACGCCCACGTTCTTCGTCAATGGCCGCGGACTGCCGTCTTTTGGCGATCAGCAGTTGATGGCGCTCGTGGCCGAAGAAGTAGCCAAAGCCAGGAAGTGACATGACACAGCGCTCTTCAACCATTTCAGACGACTCGTCCATCGACCGTCGGCGATTTGTTCAGACGTCTCTCGCTTGCTTGGCAGGTATCCCTGCGTTGATGGCCTGTTCACCAGAAGCTCCCAAGTTCAAGAGCACCGATGTGACCGGCGCATCCTTTGCCCAGGATCTCCGGCTCAAGGATCACCTCGGCAACCTGAGGACGATGAAGGACTTCAAGGACAAGATCGCGGTCGTTTTCTTCGGCTTCACCCAGTGTCCGGACGTCTGCCCCACCTCGATGACCACCATGGCAGAGGTCAAGCGCTTGCTGGGTGCCCAGGGCGACCGGCTGCAGGTACTCTTCATCACGGTGGATCCCGAGCGGGACACACAGGCGCTGCTCAAGGAGTACATGGCGAACTTCGACCCGAGTTTCATCGCGCTGCGGCCCGAACCCGGTGAACTCCAGGACGTCGCAACTGGCTTCAAGATTTACTACAAGAAGGTCCCGGGTTCGACCCCGACCTCCTACACCATGGACCACTCGGCGGGTAAGTACATCTTCGACACCGAAGCCCGGGTCCGCCTGTTTTCCGCCTACGGAACCGATGCCGCCACGATCGCATCGGACATCCAGGTCCTTTTGTCCGCGGCCTGAGGCGCTTCAAGCCCTGGGAATAAAGCCACTGCCTGCCTTGCCATGAAGCCTGTCCACTTGCGCAATCTGCAAACACTGATCCACAGCCACCGACGGCCCGTGCTGGCCGCCCTGGGCACCTTGCTGCTGGGCACGGGTGTCGTGGCCTTTGGCGTCTCACCTACCTTGCCTGACGCCGCCCAGTGGCCGGTCCGGCAGGTGGTGGAGACCATGGATACCCCTCTGGCGGAGCCTGCGCTGACGGCATCGGCGCCCGAGTTTCTGATTCACCAATCGCAGCTCACCCGCCGAGACGACTCCCTGCAGGCCTTGCTCAAACGGCTGGGCGTCGATGATCGTGAAGCACAGAGCTTTCTCGCCCGTGACACCACATCACGGCTGCTGCTGACGGGTGCTTCTGGCAAGCTGGCTTCTGTCACCCGTACCCCCGAGGGGCGCTTGAGCACCTTGTCGGTGCGCTGGGTGGACGCCGACAAGCAGCGCGTCAGTCGACTGGTGGTGGAGCGGCAAGACATTGGATTCAACGCCCGGCTCGAACAGCCCACGCCACGTCGCCTGGTGCGGTTCGGCTCGCTCACCATTCGCTCCTCGTTCTACGCGGCCACCGATCAGGCCGACATTCCAGATGCCATCGCCGCGCAGACGGTCGAGGCCTTTTCCGGAGACCTCGACTTTCAGCACGATCTGCGGCGTGGTACGCGCGTCAATCTTGTCTATGAAGCCTTCGAGCTGGACGGCGAAATCCTGTTCACAGGACAGCTGCTGGGCGCCGAGATCCAGCATGGCCGGGAAACACACCAGGCCATGTGGTTCCAGGCGCCTGGCAAAGCGGGCGAATTTGTCAGCCTAGATGGGGCGAGTCAGCGACGCGCCTACCTGGCTTCTCCCCTGGCGTTTTCCCGGGTCACCAGTTCTTACGGGCCACGTATCCACCCGGTGTTCGGGGGGCAGAAAGCCCACAAGGGCACGGACTACGGCGCGCCGACCGGCACCCCTATCCGAACCGTGGCCGACGGCGTGGTGAGCTTCGCGAGTCGCCAAGGTGGATATGGCAACTACGTCGTGATCCAGCACCCCGACAAAGCCGCCACTGCGTATGCGCACCTGGAACGCATCGCCGTCCGGGTGGGCCAACGCGTGCAGCAAGGCCAGACCATCGGAACGGTCGGCTCCACCGGGACGGCGACAGGCCCGAACCTGCACTTTGAATACCTCGTCAAAGGCGTGCAAACCAACCCGTCGCGGATCTCCAGCGATTCGTTGGTCTCGACCGTTGCGGTTGCCCAACTACCCGGCTTCAAGCAAGAGGCCAAGACCATTCGGGAACAGCTCGCCATGGCCGCTTCCGTCGCCCTGGCCGACGCGCAATGACCTTCGGACAGACCGATCTCATGACAGGGACATCCAATCTGTCCACTACTCGTCGAAAGCTGCTCTCCCGAGCTGCGCTCGCGGGTGCATCTCTGGTCCTGCCAATCGGACAGGCCACCGGCCAGACTGCCAGGAGCAGCTTGAACGATGGCGCTGTGCTTGCCGGCTCATTGCGTTCGTCGCCGGAAGCACGCCTCATCGCGGTCTACCACGCCATCGCAGCCGGGAACCGGCAAGCCCTGCCATTGGCCGCAGCGCTGGTGCGAGACGTGCCTGGTTTCCAGTTGGGGCAACTCGTCTATGGGGACCTTCTGATGACCCAGAGTGGAACGCTGCCCAGCTTCGCCACAGTGAAGGATGGCCCACCGGCCGTTCGCGAGCAACTGCAAAAGCTGCGCGCCGAGGCCGCCCGGCGCCTCGGTTCGCTCAGCGAGATGCCTCCGCCCGGCACGGTGCCGGAGCAAGTGCTGGAATTGGCTGGTAATGTTCGGCATGTGGTCGTCGTGGACGCCAGCCATTCACGGGTCTACGTGTTTGCGCAGCAGTCCGGCGGCCTGCAACTGATCCGCAGTTTCTACGCGTCTATCGGTCGGGCGGGTTTCGACAAAGAGGTGGAAGGCGATCTGCGCACGCCGCTGGGCGTGTACCACATCACCAGCCGGCTGGACGACCAGCAGGTCGAAGAGCTGTACGGGATCGGGGCGCTGCCGCTGAACTACCCGAACGAGCACGACCGCCGCATGGGCCGCACGGGCAGCGGCATCTGGTTGCATGGCGTGCCTCGCGTGTCCTACGTCCGCAGCCCCTACGCCACCGAGGGTTGTGTCGCTTTGGCCAACGATGACATGGCCTACCTCATGCGCGAGCTGGAGCCACGCCGCACGCCGGTCATCATTGCCGATGAGGTGAATTGGGTCAGACCGGACACGCTCTCCGCCCACAAAGCAGAGTTCCGCCAACTGCTCTCACGCTGGACGGAAGCCAGGTCACTGGGCGACTGGGCGACGATCCAGGCCCTGTCCGCCCGGGACTTCCAGGCAGACGACGGGGCACAGGACCGACCGCTCAAGACATTGGTGCGCGCTGCAGCGCCAGCGCGCCAGAACCGGCGCATCGATCTCAAGGAGGTGTCGATCTTTCGCTGGAAGCGCGGCACCGAAGTCACGGTGGTCAACTTTGCCGAGGTCGTGGAAGGTGAAACACGCGGGCTGGTCAAGCGCCAGTATTGGCGCAAGGAACAGGGCCGCTGGAAGCTGTTCTACGACGGCGTGACCGGCTGATCTGCGTTTGGTTGTCTCGCAAAAACGTGACCACCCAAACATTTCGGCAGGGCTTCACCGGTAGGAGGGAGCCCCCCTGAGCGCGGTTTTCAGACCGGGGCATGCCAATCAGCGCCCCATGCGAAGCACCCGCAGTCCATTGAAAACGACGAGCAGACTGCCCCCCATATCAGCGAACACAGCCATCCACATCGTCGCGCCGTTGAACAAGGCGAGCAGCAAGAACACGGCCTTGATGCCCAGAGCCAATGCGATGTTTTGCCAGAGGATGGACTGGGTCTTGCGTGAGAGCCTGATCGTCTCGGGAATGCGGCGCAGATCGTCGTTCATGATCACCACGTCCGCCGCTTCCATGGCCGTATCGGTACCCGCGCCACCCATGGCAAAGCCGATGTCGGAGCGCGCAAGCGCTGGGGCGTCGTTGATCCCGTCGCCCGTCATGGCCACACAGCCGAATTGTTTTTGCAACGCCTCGATAGCGGCGAGCTTGTCCTCCGGAAGCAGATTGCCGCGCGCATCGTCAATCCCAGCTTGCATCGCGATGGCCTTGGCGGTGGCAACGTTGTCACCCGTGAGCATGACCGACGTCACACCCAGAGCGTGAAGCTCTGCAATGGCCTCGCGCGAACTCTCCTTGATGGTGTCGGCCACAGCAAAGATCGCCAGCACCTGGCTGCTGGACGCCAGCATCGTGACCGTGCGGCCCTGTGCTTCCTGCTCTGCCAGACGCGCCTCGATCTGGGGACTGCAGAGGCCGCGCTCTTCCATCAGTCGGTGATTCCCCAGAATCAGTGTCAATCCATCGGCTTGGGCTTCAACACCACGCCCCGGCAATGCGGTGAACCCATTGAACTGACTGCCGCCCTTCTCTCTCACAAGCCCTTGTGCGATGGCTTGTGAGACGGGGTGGTCGGAGTGGGCCGACAGATCCGAGGCCCAGCGCAGGACCTGTGATTCACCGGGGCCACCAGTCAGAACTTCGGTCGCCACCAGCTTGGGTTTTCCTTGCGTGATGGTGCCGGTCTTGTCCAGCGCGATAGCCTTGATCTTGCGAGCGCCTTCCAGATGGACGCCCCCCTTGATCAGAATGCCGCGACGAGCTGCTGCAGCCAAACCACTGACCACCGTGACCGGGGTGGAGATCACCAACGCACAAGGACAGGCAATGACCAAAAGCACCAGCGCCTTGTAGATGGCCTGCATCCAGGTCCAGCCCATGAGCCACGGCGTGAGCAAACACACGGCCAATGCCAGTGCAAACACCGCAGGTGTATAGATGGAGGCAAAGCGGTCCACGAACTGCTGGGTGGGAGCCCTCGACCCCTGCGCCTGCTCGACCGCGTGGATGATGCGAGCCAACAGCGTGTCATTGGCCTCGGATTTGACCCTGACCTCAACCATGCCGGTCGCATTGATGGTGCCGGCGAACACGAGATCTCCGGCCGCTTTGTCAACAGGAATGCTTTCACCGGTCACAGGCGATTGATCGATGGACGTGTTCCCCGCGACAACCTCGCCATCCAGGGGAACCCGCGCTCCAGGCTTGATACGGACGATGGAGCCGATCGCGACGGTCTTGACCAGAACGTCAGACCAGGAACCATCAGCTTGCTGGACCTCGGCCATTTCTGGCGTCATGTTCAGCAGGCCCTTGATGGCGTTGCGCGCACGGTCCACCGAGCGGGCCTCAATGAGCTCTGCAATCGCGTACAGGGCCATCACCATGGCCGCTTCCGGCCACTGACCGATCAGGAACGCGCCCGTGACCGCGACAGTCATCAGCGCATTGATGTTCAAACGCCGGTTGCGCAATGCGGCCAATCCCTTCACGTAGGTCGAAAACCCGGCCAAGCCGATGGCCGCCGCCGCAAGGGCCATGCCAAGGCCGGTGAACACCAGGGTACTCGGCGCAAAAAATGAGATGCTTTCAGCACCAAAGGCCAACAACAATGCCAGCGCGTATCTGGGCAGACCTTCTGGCAGCGCAAGGCCCCGGTCATCATGCCGATGATCGTGATCGTGCCCGGAATGCTCGCCTGCCGCGCCCTCGGACAAGGGAACCGGATTGAATCCGGCTTTGCGAATGGCATCCAACGCCTGCTGGACGGACTCGGCAGGGGCATCGATGGCAATCGTACGTGCGCCCAGTTGAAAGCTCAGGCTGCGCAGGCCCGGGAGATCGGCCAGGGCATGGCGGATTTCGCCCTCTTCCGCCGCGCAGTCCATGGTAGGGATACGAAAAACCGGTACACCTTCTGGAACCGGTTTTGGCGGGGGCACCACGGTGGCAGATGGCCCCGCTCCGCAGGTGGTTCCACACCCACAGGAGTGGCTGGCATGGGGTTCTTCGGGATGCAGGGTACTCATGAGGGTTCTCGGAATGGCTTTGAAGCAATCGGCGCATTTAAAACCCTGTAGCGACCACAGAGTCAAGCCCTTTTGAGATGGTCCGCAGAGCGTGGCGAGGTTCTCCTTCTTGTCCTCAAAGTCCGTTCTTGTTGAACAGGTCCGACCAAGCCCATCGGAAGGCGTCGTCAGGGTTTCCCGTGTCGCAGCCGCAGCGCATTGCCGATCACCGACACCGAGCTCAGGCTCATGGCCAGCGCAGCAATCAAAGGCGACAGCAGCCAGCCCGTCAACGGGTACAGCACACCGGCGGCCACCGGGATGCCCAGTGCGTTGTACAAAAAGGCAAACACCAGGTTCTGCTTCATGTTGCCCACGGTCGCTTCCGACAGCGCCCGCGCGATCGCAATCCCGCGCAGATCGCCCTTGACCAGGGTCACCTGCGCGCTGTTCATCGCCACGTCGGTCCCGGTCCCCATGGCCACGCCCACATCGGCCTTGGCCAGTGCCGGCGCATCGTTGATGCCGTCACCGGCCATCGCCACCACGCGGCCTTCTTTCTGCAAACGCTCGACCAGCAGCAGCTTGTCGGCCGGCTTGACCTCGCCATGCACCTCGTCGATGCCCAGACGGGCGGCCACAGCCTGGGCCGTGGTCAGGCCGTCACCGGTCGCCATCACGATGCGCAGTCCCGATGCCTTGAGGGTCGCCAAGGCCTCTGGCGTGCTGGCCTTGACCGGATCGGACACCGCCAGCAGGCCCATCAGCTGGCCATCCACCGCCAGGTGCATCACGCTGGCACCTTCTGCACGCAAGGCCTCGGCCTGCGGCACCAGCGCCGCGACGGAGACACCGATTTGTTCCATCAGCGTGGTGTTGCCCAGTGCCAGCTGGCGCCCGGCCGCCTGGCCACGCACGCCGATGCCCGAGCCGGATTCGAAGTTCTCGGGCTTGTCCAGCGCCATGCCGCGTTCGCGGGCGGCGCGCACGATGGTTTCGGCCAGCGGGTGCTCGCTGCCCTGGTCCAGGCTGGCGGCCAGGCGCAGCACCTCGTCGGCGTCATATCCGGGCGCCGGAATGGCGCGCTCGAAACTCGGCCGGCCCTCGGTCAGGGTGCCGGTTTTGTCGATGATGAGGGTGTCGATCTTGCGCATGTTCTCGATCGCCGCGGCGTCCCGGAACAACACGCCGTGCGTGGCTCCCCGACCGGTCGCGACCATGATGGACATGGGCGTGGCCAGACCGAGGGCGCAGGGACAGGCAATGATCAGCACCGACACCGCGTTGATCAGGCCGAACACCCAGCGCGGCTCGGGGCCGAACAGGCCCCAGCCGAAGAAAGTCAGCAAGGCAATGCCTACCACCGTGACGACGAAGTAGCCCGCCACCACGTCGGCCATGCGCTGCATCGGTGCCCGGGAGCGCTGTGCCTGGGCCACCATTTGCACGATCTGCGACAGCAT
The DNA here is from genome assembly GCF_002025745.1 of Hydrogenophaga sp. H7. Taxonomy (NCBI): domain Bacteria; kingdom Pseudomonadati; phylum Pseudomonadota; class Betaproteobacteria; order Burkholderiales; family Comamonadaceae; genus Hydrogenophaga; species Hydrogenophaga sp. H7. Next base: position 79,335 of record NZ_MCIC01000003.1, read on the forward strand.
GGTGGACGCGCCCACGCGCTCGCTGCGCATCACCAGCGCGCCGCTGGTGTTGAGCGTGGCACCAATCACCTTGTCACCCACCCGTTTGGACACGGGCATCGGCTCGCCCGTGAGCATGGATTCATCGACCGAACTGCCGCCTTCGGTCACCTCGCCGTCCACCGGGATTTTTTCGCCGGGGCGCACGCGCAGCACGTCACCCACATGCACATGGGTCAATGGCACGTCCTCTTCCGTGCCGTCGGCGCGGATGCGGCGGGCGGTTTTGGGCGCCAGGCCCAACAGCGACTTGATGGCCGCCGAGGTCTGCGACCGTGCCTTGAGTTCGAGCACCTGGCCCAGCAGCGTGAGCGAGATGATCACGGCGGCGGCCTCGAAGTACACGGCGACGCGGCCCATGGAGATGAACGAGTCCGGGAACACCTGGGGCGTGACCGTCGCGACCACGCTGTAGACAAACGCGGCCCCTGTGCCCAGGCCGATCAAGGTCCACATGTTGGGACTGCGATTCACCACGGACTGCCAGCCGCGCGAGAAAAAGGGCCAGCCGGCCCACAGCACGATGGGAATCGACAGCACCAATTCGATCCAGGTCTGGGTCGAGGTTTCAAACCACTGCAGCTGATGACCGAACATCGCCAACACCGTGACTACGACGGTTAGAGGCAGCGTCCACCAGAAGCGGTGCTGGAAATCGCGCAATTCTGGGTTGTCGTCGTCTTCGAGTTCCGGCAGCAAGGGCTCCAGCGTCATGCCGCACTTGGGACAGGTACCCGGATGGTCCTGGCGGATCTCCGGGTGCATCGGGCAGGTGTAGACCGTGCCGGCAGCCGCAGCCGCAGCCGCTGGCGCTGCGGATACCAGGTATTGCAGTGGGTTCGCTGCAAACTTGCCCTGGCACTTGGCACCGCAGAAGTAATAGGGCCGACCTTCGTGTTTCAGCGTGTGCGCCGACTGCGCCGTGACCGTCATGCCGCACACCGGGTCCTTGAGATCGGTGGGCGAGACGGGCTGGGGCGGGGAGTGACTGCCGTGATGATGCTGTGCATGCATGTCCATGGCCTATCCTTTGTTGTGGGTGCGCGGTGACGTCTGCGCATGGTTGCCGTGCTGGCCATGGCCGCCGTGCCCATGCATCAGGTGCATCAGCGGGCAGGCCAGCAACAGCAGGTAGGGCCAAAACCCCAGGACATGGCCCCAGTGCTCGCGCAGCAGGTAGAACCCGGCGATCAGGGCGGCGGTTGCCAGTGCCCTGCCGGCCGGGCGGCGCCAGAACGAAGGCGCAGGGGCATCGTTGTCAGACTGGTCCATGGAATGACTCCTTCAGAGTTGCCAGCGAAAGCTGCGTGGCGCGGGTTCGCCCGGCCGGTGAATCCGGAGTTCGATCGCCCCCGGGCGCGGCGCCGGCACCTCAAAGGCCAGCACGCCTTCGCGGTGGTGGCCTCCCGGTGGCGCGCCCTGCCAGCCCGTGGGCTTGAGGGTCCGCCCGTCGTCGGTTGTCAAGGTGGCGCTTTGTGCTAGGTCATCGCTCAGATCGGCGCTGTGCGTGTCCAGCACGACAGCGAATTCCCACGGGCTGCCCGGCTGCCCGATCGTCTTCGCGGTCACCTTGACCGTCACCCCCCGCTCGCTGGACGACTGCTCGGTGGTCGCCGCGGGGTTTGTCTGGGCCCATGCAGCCCAGGGCGCCATGGCCACCAACAGGCCGGCCAAGGCCATGGACGCCACCGACCACCGCCCGCCTGACAAGCCATCTTGTTCATCGACCATCTTTTACTCCTTAATCAAAAGTTGAGATCTCATGTCTATCGGCGGCAACCGCAGCCGCCCGTGCTGCCGCTGTGACAACCCGAGGCTTTGGCCCGAGAGGGTGCTGCAGCCGTGGCAGCGTCTGACGCCAGCTTCGCGGGGTAGCCCGCACCAGTCAAGGCTCCAATCAACCGCTCGCCGCCATGCGCCAGCTCACCGCTCACCTGGACCCGGCCAGAGGGAAGATCGACATCCACGCCGCTGACACCTGGAAGTGGCAACAACGCCTGCGTGACGCGCTTGACGCATGAGCCGCAGCTCATGCCCTCGACTTGCAAGACCATCGTGTTCATATATCAACCTCCATAAAAATGAAACGCCCACCGCCAGAGAACATCCACGTCATTTCTTCGGCATCGAGTCAGCCTTTGACGGTGTGTTGCCCATGCGAGGGATGAACCGGGGGATGTGCAGGGCGTAAGCGTCGTAAGCCGCACCAAACTGCTTGCGCATTTCGTTTTCTTCGGTGTGGGCGAGCCGCCCGTACATCCACAGCAGGACGGGGAACATGATCAAGGTCAGCAAGGTGGGCCACTGCAGCAGGAAGCCCAGCAGGATCAGCACGAAGGCGCCGTACTGGGGATGGCGGACACGGGCGTAAGGCCCGGTGGTCGCCAGCGAATGCCGCCGTTGTGCGTGATACAGAACATGCCACGCGTTCGACAACAGGTAAAAGCCAGACCCCAGAAAGACGTAGCTGGCCAGATGCAAGACCCCGAAGTGGGGGTCTCCTTTTTCGCCCAGCAAGGTGGACCACAGGTGCCCGGTGTCGTGGGTCAACAGGTCAAGTCCGGGAAACCTGGTCGCCAGCCATCCCGACAGCAGATATATGGTCAGCGGGAATCCGTACATCTCGACAAACAGCGCCACGATGAAAGCGGAGAAAGCGCCAAAGGTTCTCCAATCGCGCGCGGTGGCCGGTTTGAAAAAGCTGAAGGCGAACAGGATGAAGACGGCCGAGTTGAGAGCCACCAGAAACCACAATCCATAGCCCGTTTCACCATGGTTCATGACCGATCTCCCTGGTTGGACTGGCTTGCTTCGTCTTTTCCGATCCGTGGCTGCTCCGCTTCGGAGTGATGGCCATGGCTGCCGTGGCCCCGGTGCATGAATACATGCATCAATGGACAAGCCAGTAGCAGCAGAAAAGGCAGGGCGCCGAAGAGGTGTGCCCGGTGCTCGGTCAGCAGAAAGAAAGCCGCGACCGCGCCCAAAGCCATCAGGCCGACGCCATGTCGTGTACGCCAAAAACTTTTGGGTGCTTGCGTTGGAGAAGGGATCTGGTGGTTCATGGTGACCTCTCGTGCATGGGTTGGTCAGGCTTTCACCGCGTATCGCATCATCATTCCCGCCTCGGCGTGTTCCAGCGTGTGGCAGTGAAAGACGTAGTCCTGATCGCCTGGGTGCACATGCGAAAAGTCGATGGCGATCCGCACGGATTCACCTGGCCACACCTGCAGGGTGTCGACCACACCCTGGTCTTGAGGCAGCAGGCCGCGTGCACCGGCCAGGGAGCGAACCTGCGCGGGACTGCCCAGGCGCTCGAGCACCCGGAACGAGAACCCGTGCAGGTGCATGGGGTGCGGCATGCTGCGTTCGGCGTTCTCGATCAGCCAGGTTTCACGCGCGCCCCGCTGGACGGTCAATGGGACCGCCGCGTGGTCGAACACCTCGCCGTTGATCGTCCAGTGGCCCTGGCCATCGTGGCCCAGTTGCATGCGCCGCGCGGCGCCCGCCGGTTCAGCCGGGGCGGTGAGGCTGGACAGGCGTGCAGGCAGACGGCGGTCGTACAGCGTGCTGGACGGCGCCAGGTCGATACGCATCAGCGCCAGCGCATCGCCTTCCATGGCCATCGCTGCGGGCGAGTCGGCACCTTGTGCAGCGCCATGCTGGCTGTGGTCCATCGTGGCCATGTCGTGACCACCTTCCTGGTGCATCGGATCGAAGGGCAAGGACGCCAGGGTCACCGGGCGGGTGGGGTTGGCTTCCCGGAAATCCACCAGCACATCCAGCCGCTGGCCCGGGGAGAGGAAGGTCTGATCGATGCGCAAGGGCTGCGCGAGCAGGCCACCGTCCGTGCCCGCCAGGTAGAAGCCCAGCGCCTTGCCGTCCTGCAGGAACGCGAGCCGGTAGCTGCGCGCGTTGCTGCCATTGAGGATGCGAAAACGCATGATGCGACGCCCGGCCTTCAGGTGGGGACGCTCGGTCAGGTTGACCATCAGCCGGCTGCCCACCCAGCCACCGAAAGACTGGGCGGCACTGGGCGCGTACTGGAGGCGCCCTTGCGCATCGAACTCCTTGTCCTGAAGCACCAGCGGGATTTCGGATTCGCCCAGCGCCAGCGCCAACTCCTTGCGCAGGGCGGCTTCATCATCGTCTTCGACAAACAGCAGGCTGGCCAGGCCGTGATAGGCCTGCTGAGGGATGTATCCGTGGGCGTGGGGGTGGTACCAGTACAACGACGACCGGTCCTGCAAGGCAAACGCGTAGTCCATGCTCTGACCCGGCGCCACCACGTTGAGGCCATTGCCATCGTTGCGAGAGTCGACACCCAGGCCATGCCAGTGAATGACCGTCGGTTGATCGATGTGATTGATCAGCTTCACCCGCATCTCGTCGCCTCGGCGGGCCAGAAGCGCCGGGTTGAGGAACTTCTTGCCACCCGATTCCACTGCGTAGGCCAGGACGGGGGTGCGCTGCCCCGGTAGCACTTCGATCTCGCTGCGGACCACATGGACTTCCTTGAAGTCTGTCGCACGCAGAACGCCAAAGAGACCGCTGCTTCCCGGGAGTCGCAAGGGGTTGGAGAAGCCCGCCGCCTGTGCCTCAAGGCGAAGGATCTGTTCTGGGGACAGGCCTGACTGGGCTAGGGTGGCCGCCCAGATGCCCGGGCAGGCTGTCGCAGCACCCAGAGCACCCACGCCGCTCAGAAACTGCCGCCGCGAATACATCGACATCACAAAATCTCCTGGACTGAAAACGAAAGCTGGCGCTGCCTCAGAACGTGGACGCGGTCACTGGGCACCGGTACTGGCGGGGGACTGCGGCATGCGCTGCATCATCATTTCCATCATGTTTTGCATCATGTCCATGCGCATTTCCATCATTTGATGGCGCTGGGTCAGGTCCGGCGTGGCGGTGCCAGGGGTACCCATCCCCGGCATGCCAGACATGCCACCCATGGATTTCATGCCCCTCATCATGTCCATGCCCTCCTGCATCGCCTTCATGTGCGCTGCCATCAGAGACTGGCGTTCGGCCGGCGTTTTGGCCGCTGCCATCTTGGCGCGAAGTGCCTGCATGGTGACCATGTGCTGCTGCATGTGCTCCTGCATCTGCGGCATCGAAGACATGCCCATCGGCATACCAGCCTGGGGTGTGGCCTGCTGGGTTGTGGTGCTGGCCGCCGAGGTAGACGGGTGGTGCTGGGTGTGGTCTGCGGCTTGCTGAGCAGAGGCTGCGAACGCAATGCCGGCGATGGCGGCGGCCACCAGAGAGCGCATCAACTTGGACATGTCAATTTCCTTTCATGACTGGCTGCTGGCGGGATTGCCAGAGCCGGCATGGAGGTGATCGGTCACCGGGGGTGCGTGTCACACCTTCACGCCATGCCGTCACTGTAGAAATCGATCCGGGTCGGCAAGATGACCCGAAGATGACAAAAAAGTCAGGTTCAGTGTTGCGAACGCTGTCTCGCCTGGCGGTTGAGCTCGTCGTGCTGGGATCGGGTCTCGGGTGGCCACTGGGACTTGATCCAGGACAGCACTGCGACGATGTCAGCGTCGCTGAGGGAATCGCCGAAGGCGGGCATGTTGGTCGCGTAGTCCGAAAGCCCTGCGGCTTTCGCCACGCCGTCCTTGGTCAGCTGAAACAGCACATCGTCCGGGTGGTGCCAGGTGTGACCGCTTTCGTCATGGGGCGGCGCTGGCAATCGCCCGTCTGGGCCCCGTTCTCTCCAGTTGGCTTGACCCTCCAGTTTCACGCCATGGCAAATGGCGCACCGGGCCTGGTAGATCAGCGCGCCCTGCGTGAGCATCACGGCGTCATCAGGTCGAAGCAGCCCGACAGGCTCTGATCGGAAGAGGTCAGGAGATCGCCACCCGAAAAAGGCTGCGGCAACCCCTGCCAGAGCTAGGACGGCCGCAGCCAACCGGAGTGACTTGAAACGGTGAAGGATCACTTCGCCGGTTGGATATCCGTCACCGTCATCTGACCGTTCTCGTTCGTGGCCATGAACTGGATCTTGGCGCCGACGCTGGTCTTGTCCAGCAAGGCCTTGTCCTTGACCACGAAGACCATGGTCATGCCGGGCATGTCCATGTGCTTGATGTCACCGTGCTTGATGGTGATCTTGCCCGCTTCTTTGTCGATCCTGCGGACCTCGCCGTCGGTCATGCCGGGCATGGCTGCCATGCCCATTTTTCCGTGGTCCATGTTCATCTGAGCGAACACGGGGTTGACTGCAAAGGCCGTGAAGGCCAGAGCGGTTGCGCTCAGAACCAGTCGCAGTTTCATCGTGAATCCTTGTGTGATTGGGTGGAGGTTGTGATGCTGGGAAAGCCGCTTACTTGGCGGCTACCTTGACCTGGCCCTTCATGCCAGCGTCGTAGTGGCCCACATGCAGGCAGGCGAAGTCCACCACACCGGGTTTCGTGAAGCGCCAGATCACTTCACCTTGCTTACCGGGTTTGAGCGAAATCTTGTTGGCTTCTTCGTGCTCCATGCCTGGATTTTTCTTCATGACCTCGTAGTGCTCCTTGAGCTCTTTTTCCGTGCCAAGGCTGAACTCATGCGGCACTTTGCCGGAGTTCTTGATGACAAAACGGATGGTTTCACCCTTTTTCACCGACACGTTCGAAGGCGTGAAGCGCATGCTGTCTGCGGCGTCCACTTCAATCGTGCGTGTGACGTTTGCGGCGACACCGGCCTCGCCGATCGGCGACTCATCGTGCCCACCGCCGTGGGTGCCACCAGCGAACGTGGCGGAAGCTGCCAAAGCCGCAGCAGCGAAAACAAAGCCAGCACGGGGAGCGATGTGGAACTTGACGAATTTCATGGTTGTCTTTCAGGGTTGTGGTTGGGGAAACAGTGAGGAGAACTTGGATACGCTGAGCGCTCAGTGCGACATGCCTTTGGCGGTGGGCTTGATCGCCTGGGCGGTGGCGGGTGTGGTGTCGCTGCTGGCCGCAGGACGCGGTGTCGGGGGCAGTGCACCGTTCCACTCGTAGGCCACGGTGCCTTCGGGGAACTTGTAGGGGCCCGGGTCCTTGTAGTCACCCGGCTTCTGGTCCTTGCGGACTTTGAAGACGGTGAACATGCCGCCCATCTCCAGCGGGCCGAACTGGCCGGTGCCGGTCATCATGGGTGCCGTGTTGTCGGGAATGGGCATCTGCATCTCGCCCATGTCGGCCATGCCGCGTTCACCCATCAGCATGTAGTCGGGCGCCACCTTCTGGATCTTCTTGACCAGGCCGCGGTGGTCCACGCCAATCATCGTGGGCACGTCGTGCCCCATGGCGTTCATGGTGTGGTGGCTCTTGTGGCAATGCATGGCCCAGTCACCTTCTTCGTCGGCGATCAGCTCGATCTGGCGCATCTGCCCCACGGCCACATCGGTGGTGACCTCGTACCAGCGGGTGGACGGTGGCGTCGGCCCGCCATCGGTGCCGGTGACCAGGAATTCGTGACCATGCAGATGGATCGGGTGGTTGGTCATGGTGAGGTTGCCCACCCGGATGCGCACCCGGTCGTTCAATCGCACGTTCAGCGTGTCGATGGCCGGGAACACCCGGCTGTTCCAGCACCAGATGTTGAAATCCGTCATGGTGTTGATCTTGGGTGTCTTGCTGCCTGGCTCCACGTCAAACGCATTGAGCAGGAAGCAGAAATCCCGGTCCACCTCGCTGATGTGCGGGTGTTTGGCCTTGGGGTGGGTCACCCACATGCCCATCATGCCCATGGCCATCTGCACCATTTCGTCCGCATGCGGGTGATACATGAAGGTGCCAGGACGCCGTGCCTCGAACTCATACACATAGGTCTTGCCCACGGGGATGGCGCGCTGGTTCAGGCCGCCCACACCGTCCATGCCGCTGGGCAGACGCTGACCGTGCCAATGGATGGTGGTGTGTTCCGGCAGCTTGTTGGTCACGAAGATGCGCACGCGGTCGCCTTCCACCACTTCGATGGTGGGTCCCGGACTCTGGCCGTTGTAACCCCACATGTTCACTTTGAAGCCCGGTGAGACCTCGCGCACCACGGGCTCGGCCACCAGGTGGAATTCCTTGACACCATCGTTCATGCGCCATGGCAGTGTCCAGCCATTCAGGGTGACCACCGGGTTGTAGGGCCGACCGGTTGTCGGGATCAAAGGCGGAGCGGTTTCGACCGACGTCTGGATGACGGGCTCTGGCAAACCAGCCAGGGCGGAACGGGCCACGGCCAGGCCGGCCACGGATGCGGCGGCGCCGGCAAAAAACTGTCGTCTGGAGTTTGTGTTTGTCATGTGTTGTGTCCTTTCAATGTGCGGCCGCAGTCGGTGCATCTCCACCGGCACCACCCAGCGAGACGAAGCTGTCCGGTTCTCCGCCCTGCAAGACCCACTGAAGATCGGTCTCGGCGATCCAGAAGTCGCGCTGTGCGCCAATGGCGTCTACCGTGGCTTGGGACTGGTTGCGCACCTCGTCCAGCAGATCCCAGACGCTTTTGAGCATGCCGTTGTAGTGCAGCACCGTTTCTTCGGTGATGAACTCACGGGTCTTCAGCACATCCCCTTGGCTGTCCTGCGCCAGCGCATGGGCGGCCCAGTAAACCTTCATGGCGCCTCTGGCCAGCGCTCGGTTGCGCAGGCTCTCAGCTCCAGGCAATTGGTTGCGGATCGCGTCGGCACGCTTTTGCAGATCGGCTTCCGTCATGGCCTGCGCCGGGATGGCGGGAAGCTGGTCTGGGAGCACAAACCCATCCTGCAAACCCGTTTGCCCCATCGTCTTGACCAATTTGTTTTGGGCCTGGGCGGCGGCTTGCTGCGCCCGCCGGAGATTCATGCGGGCGGTCGATGCCGCGAGTTGAACTTGCGACAGTTGCAACTTGCTCCAGTTGCCCACCGTCACCATGCGCTGCCCCAGTTCAAGGGCGGCCTGGGCGGCCTCCATCATGTCGCGCTGGTGTTTCAGAACCTGTTGAGCGGCCACAGCTTCAACCCAGGCTTTGCGCCCCGCTGCAGCCACCTCCAGCACCTCACCAGCATCTTCGACGCGCCGTTGTAGGCTTGAGTCGAGTTCTGTCCAGCGGCCTTCTGCGATCAATTGTTCATTCAGGGGACCCAGTTTCGACAATGGACGAGCCAGTTCACGATGGACCGTCCAGGCCATACGAACTGCGGCCTCTGCGTTGGGAATGGCAACACCCGTGGTACTACCCGGCGTCGTGGTGGACGCCCCCGCATTGGCCTGTTCCCACTTGAGCACGTCGGCATGCCCACGCTTGAGTGCACCCACCGCGTCGTTGGCCCGGCGCCAGTCGGGTTCTTGCGAAGGGCTGGCCGTTTGCGCTGAGAGCGCCAGCGGCAGGGCCAACAGGCCCGCCACCAGTAGTTGGCTTGTGGCTCGGTGACAAAACAAAGATTTCACTGCTTTCGCTCCTTTTGATGCAGATCAAGTGGTGCGGATTCTGGCGGCGCGAGTTCGTCACTTCCCTGTCGGTCAGATTACAAAAATGTCAGCTTCGGTCACGCCCGCTCCGCTGAGGGCAAACTTGCGGTCAGGAGAATGTGAACGTGAAAATTCTGATCGTTGAAGACGAACCCAAAGCCGGCGACTACCTGAAGCAAGGTCTGCGCGAGGCGGGCTACGCCGTGGACCTAGTCACCAACGGCGTTGATGGTCTGCACCATGGCCTGGAAGGCGATCACGATCTGGTGATCCTGGACGTCATGCTGCCTGGCATGGACGGATGGCAGGTGCTCAAGAACCTGCGCAGCCAGGGGCGCCAGATGCCCGTGCTGTTCCTGACGGCACGCGATCAGGTCGAAGACCGTGTCAAGGGCCTGGAGCTGGGGGCCGACGACTACTTGGTCAAGCCGTTTTCTTTTGCCGAGTTGCTGGCCAGGGTCCGGACGATCCTGCGGCGCGGCCGTTCAGGCCTGGAAGCCACCTCGATGAAAGTGGCCGATCTGGAGCTCGATCTGCTGCGCCGACGGGTGACCCGGTCCGGCAAACGCATCGATCTGACGGCCAAGGAATTCGGTCTGCTGGAATTGCTGATGCGCCGCCACGGAGAGGTGCTGCCGCGCTCCCTGATCGCATCCCAGGTGTGGGACGTGAACTTCGACAGCGACACCAACGTGATCGAAGTGGCCATGCGGCGTTTGCGGGCCAAGGTGGACGATGGATTCGAACCGCGCCTGATCCAGACCGTGCGCGGCATGGGCTACGTGCTCGAAGCACCCGAGGACGCCCACTGATGCTCGGCCGGTTGTCTCTGACGGCGCGACTGACCGCACTGTACACCCTGGTCTCGGCCTGTGTGCTCGTCGGGCTGGGCCTTCTGGTCTCGATCGCGGTGGGGCGGCACTTTGTCGAACTCGACCGGGATTTCCTGAAGGACAAGATCGAACTGGTGCAGACCATCGTCGGCGAGGCCTCGTCATCGGAGATGCTGGCATCCCGGCTGGATGAGCTGCTGACCAGTCACCACGGCTTGTCCGTCGAGCTGCGCAACAGCGACCGGCTGGTCTATGGCAAAAAGGGTTCGGTGTTCTCAGCGCTGTCACCATCCATTGGTTCAGATGGGCGCACTTTCGACTGGACGGTCGGCGACCAACCGCTGCGAGGTCTGAAGGCGGGCATACGACCGCCTGCCACCTGGAAGGACTTGGCCGCTGACGGTCAACCGCTTGAACTGCTGATCGCGCTGGACACGGCGCACCACACCCATTTCATGCAGTCGCTCAGGCAGACCCTGGCGCTTCACCTGATCGGCGCCATCCTGGCCAGCGGCTTGCTGGGCTGGTGGGCCGCCCGCCGGGGCCTGGCACCGCTTCGAACCATAAAAGAGCGCGCCATGACGGTCACGGCCCAGAAGCTGGACCAGCGCATGCCCGTGGACGCGGTGCCGGCGGAGTTCGCCGACCTGGCGCAGAGCCTGAACACCATGCTCGAACGTCTGCAATCCGACTTTGCGCGGCTGCAGGAATTCTCCAGCGACCTGGCGCACGAACTGCGCACCCCCATCAACAACCTGCTGACCCAGACCCAGGTGTCGCTGACGCAGAAGCGGGAGGTGGGCGTGTACCAGGACATCCTGGCCTCCAACGCCGAGGAGTTGCAGCGGCTGGCCCGCATGGTCTCCGACATGCTGTTTCTCGCCAAGACCGAGCACGGGATCGAGCTGCCGCACCGCGAGACCGTGTCACTGCGCGACGAGGTGCTGGACCTGTTCGACTTCTACGAAGCGCTCGCCGAGGAAAAGCTGATCCGCCTGAACACCGACGGCGATGCGCGCATTGTGTGCGACCGGCTGATGATCCGCCGCGCGATCAGCAACCTGCTGTCGAACGCGATCCGGTACTCACCGCCGAACGCGCCCGTGCGAGTGTCGGTGAACCAGGGCAACGGTCAGATCCAGCTTTGCGTGCACAACGCCGGCCCCGCCATCCCGGCGGCCGATCTGCCGCGGCTGTTTGACCGTTTCTACCGGACCGAGAAGTCGCGCAGCCACCCCGACTCAGAGGGCACGGGCCTTGGCCTGTCCATCACCAGAGCCATCATGGAAGCCCACGGAGGCTCCGCATCGGTGGCGTCCAACGATCTGGCGACCACCTTCTGCCTGAGCTTTCCCACGCGGGACGCATCGTCCTAGAATCCGCCCATGCGCCTGTTCCTGGCCTTCCTCTTGTGCCTGGCCCTTCCTCTGCAGGGTTGGGGTGGTGGCGTGCGCCTGCAACCACCATGCCCGATGGAAGCGGCCATGGCCCTGCAAGGCGACACGGCCGGCACCAGCCCGGACATGGCGATGGACGATTGCTGCAACGACGCCGAGACTTTTCAGCTCACCGGCAAGATGTGCAAGACCGGGCAGGAGTGCCAGGCCCCTACGGGCTTTGTGGTGCCACCGGTCATGGCCGTGGCGCAGGCGCTTCCTGTGAACGATCTGCACGTACCCGCGCCCCCCGAGCCACTGCGCGGCTCGCCCGCCAGCATCTGGCGCCCCCCTTCCCTGCTCTGACGTTTCCACCCTGACACCGACCAGCCCTTGGAGGCGGGCCGGTGCTCAGCAGCGGCGACCGCGCATCCCTGCGCGTGCTCAGCCCGTGTGCATTCTTTTGGAGCAGAAACATGGAACCCCTTTCCCCGGCGTCCGGTGGGTCGGTCCGCGCTCGCGGCCGCATCCTCACCCGCCACCGCACCACGATCACAACCGCACACATCGCAGTCCTGATCGGCCTCGCGATGTCCTCCATCGCGCACGCGGCAGAGGCGCTCTCGCTGCCTCAAGCCGTTCAGGCGGCGCTGGCGCGCTCCCCCGCGCTGGTCGCCCAGGACGCGGCCGCCCGCTCGGCACGGGACATGGCCGTGGCCGCCGGCCAGCGCCCCGACCCGGTCCTGCGTCTGTCGCTGGACAACGTCCCGCTGTCCGGGCCAGACCGGTTCAGCACCAGCCGCGATTTCATGACCGCGAAATCGGTGTCGCTGATGCAAACACTGCCCAGCGCAGCCAAGCGCCAGGCACGCACGGCGCGCTTTGAACGCGAAGCGCAAACCGCCGAAGCCGGGCGCGTGGAGCAAGCCGCCACCATTGGCCGAGAAACCGCCATGGCGTGGTTGGAGCGGCACGCGCTGGAGCAGCGTCTGGCTGTGTTGCACGAGCAGTTGGGCGAAGCTCGGCTGCTCGTGCAGGCCAGCGAATCGGCCGCACGCAGCGGCAGCGGATCGCCGGCCGACTGGATCGCGGCGCGGGAGTCGGTCGCCCAGTTGCAGCAAACCCTGTTGGGCGTCGAAGCCGAGCGCCAGAACGCCCGCCTCACCCTGGCCCGCTGGACCGGCAGCACCCCCGATCAGCCGCTGGCCGCCCCGCCCGATCTGGCGTCTTCACCCATCGGAACTGGCGATGTGAGCGAGCGTCTGACGCACCACCCCGAACTGCTGCGGCTCTCGGCGCAGGAGGCGGCCATGGCCGCCGAGGCGGAGGTGGCGCGACAGGAGCGCGAACCCGACTGGAGCACCGAACTCATCCTCAGCCTGCGTGGCTCGGGTTACCCGAACATGGTCTCGCTGGCGGTTTCGGTCCCACTGCCCTGGGATCGTCCCCAGCGGCAGGACCGGGAACTCGCGGCCCGGCTCGCCCAGGTGGACGGCTTGCGTGCCGAACGCGAAGAACGCGCCCGGGAACACCAGGCCGAAGCCCGTCGCTGGGAGGCAGCCTGGCGGGCCGGTCTGGCCCAACTCGTCCTGATCGACGTCGAGCGGCTGCCATTGGCCGAGCAGCGCATCCAGACCACCCTGGCCGCCTACCGGGGCGGCCGGACGCCCTTGAGCGAGGTGCTGGCCGCGCGGCGCATGGCGCTGGACCTGCGGATGGAGCGCATCGAACTGCAACGCTCGACCGCCAGCCTGTGGGCCCAGCTCGCTTACCTCATCCCCGCCGAACCGGCTGCTGCAGCCAAAGGAGTGACACCATGAACGTCCGAACAACAATCGGCCTTGGCGTTGTGGCCGTGGCGACCCTGGGAGCGGTGGGCTACGGCGCGTGGACCGCCGGCATGCGCTCTGGCATGGAGATGGGGTCTTCCCAGCCGGCACCCCGCGCCGCCAGCGCCCCGCAGGACCCGGACGCCTGGAGCGTGGTTCAAGGCGGCGAAGCCACAGCCCGCCACCTCCGAGACGGGCTCAAGGCGGGCGACGTGGACCCGGTAACCGGCCGGGTGATCCTGAGCTACCACGACCCCATGGTGCCCGGCAAGAACTTCGAGGCCCCGGGCAAATCGCCTTTCATGGACATGATGCTGGTGCCGCGCTACGCCGGCGGCGCGAACGCAAGTGCCGACACCGGCGCCGTGGCGGTGAGCCCGCGCATCCAGCAAAGCCTGGGGCTTCGCACGGGAGAGGTGGTTCAAGGCACGCTGGCGGGCGGTTTTTCAGTGGCGGGCAACGTGGCCTGGAACGAGCGGAACCAGGTGGTGGTCAGCGCCAGGTCCATGGGCTTCGTGGAGAAGCTGCACGTCCGGGCCGCACTGGACCGCGTGGCGGCCGGTGCGCCTCTGGCCGAGATCTACGTTCCCGACTGGGTGGCCGCGCAGGAAGAGTACCTGGCCATCACCCGCATGCCCGGCGCCGACCTGGGGCCGCTGCGCGACGCCGCGACCCAGCGCCTGCGCCAGGCCGGCATGGACGCGGCACAGATTCAACACGTGGTGCGGACCGGTACGGTGCAACCCCGTTTCACGCTGCGCGCGCCGATCAGCGGGACCCTGACCGAGTTAATGGTGCGCGAGGGCGCGACCGTGATGCCGGGCATGCCGCTGATGCGCCTGCAAGGCACAGCCACGGTCTGGGCCGAGGGCCAGGTGCCCGAGGGCCAGGTGGCACAACTCCAGCCCGGCGCGAAGGTCAGCGCCACCAGTCCGGCAGCGCCGGGGCAGACCTTCGAGGGACGGGTGCAGGCTATCCTGCCCGAGGTGGACCCCGCCACGCGCACGCTCAAGGCGCGACTGGAGCTGAACAACCCCGGCGGCAGACTGGTGCCGGGCATGTTCGTGCAGATGCGGTTCGCCGAACCGGTACGCCAGCCGGCCCTGCTCGTGCCCAGCGACGCGGTGATCCACACCGGTCGCCGCAGCGTGGTGATGCTGGCCGAAGACGGCGGGCATTTCCGGCCCGTGGAGGTTCGTGCGGGACGTGAGGCCGGTGGCCAGACGCAGATCGTGCAAGGCCTGCAGGCCGGCCAGCGGGTGGTGCTGTCGGGCCAGTTCCTGATCGACTCCGAGGCCAGCCTGCGTGGGCTGGAGGCGCGCCTGAACCAGGCCCCGGCGGCTGCTGCCCCTGCGGCGGCCGCGGATCTGCACCGCACCGATGCCGTGATCGACGCGGTGGACGGGGACAGCGTGACCCTCACCCACCCCGCCATCCCGGCGCTCAAGTGGCCCGGGATGACGATGGCGTTCCGCCTGCCGCCTCCCGAACAACGGCCCAGCGGACTGTCCCGAGGAGACCCGGTGCGCATCGAGTTCCACACGCAGGATGGTGCCGAACCGCAGATCACCCGGATCGAGCGCGTGGCACCTCCCGCTCAAGGAGCGAAACCATGATCGCGCGGCTCATCCACTGGAGCATCGGCAACCGCTTCCTGGTGCTGCTGGCCACCGTGATGCTCACCGCCTGGGGCGTGGTGTCGATGCTGCGCACGCCCCTGGACGCGCTGCCCGACCTCTCGGACACCCAGGTCATCATCCGCACCAGCTGGCCCGGCCAGGCGCCGCAGATCGTCGAAAACCAGGTCACCTACCCGCTGACCACCACCATGCTGTCGGTGCCCGGGGCCAAGGCGGTGCGGGGCTACTCCCTGTTCGGCGACAGCTTTGTCTACGTGCTCTTCGATGACGGCGTGGACCTGTACTGGGCGCGCTCGCGCGTGCTGGAGTACCTCAACCAGGTGCAGTCGCGGCTGCCGCCGTCGGCCAAGTCCTCCCTGGGGCCCGACGCCACCGGCGTGGGCTGGATCTACCAGTACGCGCTGGTGGACCGCAGCGGCCGACAGAGCCTGGACCAACTGCGTTCGCTGCAGGACTGGTTCCTGCGCTTTGAGCTCAAGACCGTGCCGGACGTGGCCGAGGTGGCCAGCCTCGGCGGCATGGTGCGCCAGTACCAGATCGTGCTCGACCCCGACAAGCTGGCTGCCTACCGCATCACGCAGACGATGGTGAGCGAGGCGATCGGCCGCGCCAACCAGGAGGCCGGGGGATCGGTGCTCGAACTGGGCGAGGCCGAATACGCGGTGCGCGCCAGCGGCTACCTGAAGACCCTGGATGATTTCCGGGCCATCCCGCTGATGACGAGCGACCTGGGCGTCTCGGTGCGCCTGGGCGACGTGGCCCGGGTACAGCTCGGGCCGGAGATGCGGCGCGGCATCGGCGAACTCGACGGCGAAGGTGAAGCGGCCGGCGGCCTGATCGTGATGCGTTCGGGCAAGAACGCGCTGCAGACCATCAAGGCCGTCAAGGCCAAGCTGGCCGAACTGCAAAGCGGATTGCCCCAGGGCGTGGAGATCGTGCCGGTGTACGACCGCTCCGGGCTGATCGAGCGTGCGGTGGACAACCTCGGGTTCAAGCTTCTGGAAGAGTTTCTGGTGGTGGCCGTGGTCTGCGTGCTGTTCCTGTTCCACCTGCGCAGCGCCCTGGTGGCCATCGTCTCGCTGCCGCTGGGCATCCTGATGGCGTTCATCGTCATGCAGCAGCAGGGCGTCAACGCCAACATCATGTCGCTGGGCGGCATCGCGATCGCCATCGGCGCGATGGTGGACGCTGCGGTGGTGATGATCGAGAACGCGCACAAGCACCTGGAGCGTTGGGGCCATGAGCACCCGGGGCAGGTCCTCTCGGGCGAACCGCGCTGGCGCGTGATTGGTGAGGCGGCCGCAGAGGTCGGGCCCGCGCTGTTCTTTTCTCTGCTGATCATCACGCTGAGCTTCATCCCGGTGTTCACGCTGCAGGCGCAAGAAGGAAGGCTGTTCGCTCCCCTGGCTTACACCAAGACCTATGCCATGGCGGCGGCGGCGGGGCTGGCCGTGACGTTGATCCCGGTGCTGATGGGCTACCTGATCCGGGGACGCATTCCCGATGAAAACGCCAACCCCTTGAACCGGCTCTTGATCGCGCTCTACCGCCCCTGCCTGAACGCGGTGTTGCGGGCACCGAAGCTGACGCTGGTGGTGGCCACCGTGCTGCTGCTGGCCAGCCTGTGGCCGCTCAAGCACATCGGTGCCGAGTTCATGCCCCGGCTGGACGAGGGGGACCTGCTGTACATGCCGACCGCGCTGCCCGGCCTGTCGGCCGGCAAGGCCGCCGAGTTGCTGCAGCAGACCGACCGCCTGATCAAGACCGTGCCCGAGGTGCTCAGCGTCTACGGCAAGGCGGGCCGCTCGGACAGCGCCACCGACCCGGCACCGCTGGAGATGTTCGAGACCACCATCCAGTTCAAGCCGCGCAGCCAGTGGCGCGCCGGCATGACGCCCGACAAGCTGGTCGAGGAACTGGACCGCACGGTGCGTGTGCCCGGCCTGTCCAACATCTGGGTACCACCGATCCGCAACCGCATCGACATGCTCGCCACCGGCATCAAGAGCCCTGTGGGCGTGAAGGTGGCCGGCGCCGACCTGGCCACCATCGACCGCCTCACAGGTCAGATCGAGGCCGCCATCAAGCAGGTCCCTGGGGTCAGCAGCGCGCTGGCCGAGCGCCTGACCGGCGGGCGCTACATCGACGTGGACATCCGGCGCGATGACGCGGCGCGCTACGGCCTGAACATCGCCGACGTGCAGGACGTGGTCGCGGGTGCGGTGGGTGGCATGGAGGTCGGACAGACCGTCGAAGGCCTGCAGCGCTATGCCATCAACCTGCGCTACCCGCGCGAACTGCGTGATTCGCTGGAGGCCCTGCGCGCCCTGCCCATCGTGAGCCCCCGGGGCCAGCGCCTTGTGCTGTCGGACGTCGCCCGCATCGCCATCTCGGACGGTCCACCCATGCTGCGCAGCGAGAACGCCCGGCTGGCTGGTTTCGTGTACGTGGACATCCGTGGGCGCGACCTGCGTGGCGCAGTGAGGGAGATGCAGCGCGTGGTGGCCGAGCAGGTGGATCTGCCGGCCGGCTATTCGGTGTCGTGGTCGGGTCAGTTCGAGTTCCTGGAGCGGGCCGCCGCCCAGCTGAAGCTGGTGGTGCCGTTCACGCTGCTGATCATCTTCGTGCTGCTATACCTCACCTTCCGGCGCTTCGACGAAGCGCTGCTGATCATGACCACACTGCCGTTCGCGCTGGTGGGCGGCGTTTGGCTGCTGTGGGCACTGGGTCACAACCTGTCAGTGGCCAGCGCGGTGGGCTTTATAGCGCTGGCCGGCGTGGCGGCCGAGTTCGGCGTGATCATGCTGCTCTACCTGAAACAGGCCTGGGCGGCACGCGAGGCCGTTGGTCAGGACACCGATGCCGATCTCCTGGACGCAATCCGCGAGGGCGCGGTCCTGCGAGTGCGCCCCAAGGCCATGACCGTGGCCGTGATCGTGGCGGGCCTGCTGCCGCTGTTCTGGGGCAACGGCACGGGCAGCGAGGTGATGCAGCGCATTGCCGCACCGATGGTGGGAGGGATGATCAGTGCGCCGCTGCTGTCCATGCTGGTGATACCGGCGGTGTATCGGTTGATGCGGCGGCGCGGGAGGTAGCCGACTCGGTTGTGCGCGAGCATCACTTGAGTCTTGATGGCATCGAGTTTGATGCGCGCGCACCACAGGTTTTTGCACCCTGAACAACTGGCTTTCTCCAGGAGAAACAGAGCACCAAAAAGGTCATCGTCCGCTATAGAGTGGCGACTCTTGTCGTCAAACCACACGCAAGGTTTGACCAGAGCGGGCTCTATTTACTGTCGAGTGTTCACAAAGGACTGATCATGATTTCTGGCTTCACGAAGGCCGCCATCCTCAGAGCCGTACTAAACGGATCGACCCTTGCAGAAGCAGCTCGTCAAGAGCACATCACAACCGCGCGCGGGCGCTCCGCCCTCCAGCAACTGTGCCGCCGACTTCGTTTACCGTATCCGTCCGGTCAACCCATCTTGAATGTGAGTTGAGAAGCGGGCATCGTCCCCACGATTGGAGGATCGTGGAGACGATGGAACAGATTTCAAACGAAGGGCGACCGCGCCGCCGTGAGTACAGCAAAGACTTCAAGGCCGAGGTGCTGGCCAAGTGCCGCCAACCCGGAGCGAGCGTGGGCGGTGTTGCTCTGGCCCATGGGCTGCACTCCAACATGGTCCACCGCTGGATCAGGGAGGCCGGCGCTGCATACCGAGCGCCTCTTGGGATGCCGGGTAGCCAGATCGCGCAAGCGATGCAGCCCAGGTTCACTCCCGTGCCCCTGGACCTGCTCAGTCCTGCCGTGCCCCAAGCGCCCGCAGGCAGCGCGGATCAGACTGCTCCCACCGCCCCGAGACCGGTTGAGCTGCAACTGCGCCGCGGTGACCTGATCGTGAGCGTACAGTGCCCACTCGAGCACTGCGGGACCCTGCTGCGCGAGGTGCTGCGGTGATCCGCATCGATGCGGTGTGGATGTCCTGTGAACCCCTGGATATGCGAGCGGGTACAGAGACCGCTCTGGCCCGTGTCGTACAAGTCTTCGGCGCAGCCCACCCCCATCACGCCTACCTGTTCGCCAACGCCAGATCCAACCGCATGAAGGTGCTGGTCCACGACGGCTTTGGCGTCTGGCTGGTTGCACGCCGGCTCCATCAGGGCCGGTTTGTCTGGGGCAACTCCAGCACTCCCCGCCTGCCACTGAGCCAGGAGCAGCTACAAGCCCTGGTCACGGGCCTACCCTGGCAGCGCCTTGGGCAGGCAGGTGTCATCACGGTGCTGTGATCTTGAACGGGGCGTGTGCGCTCTTCAATTCGTGAATGTGCCAATGGGCACAGCCACTGGCACCGGTCATGATCACTGCCATGAACGAAGCGGTGGATCTGCAGAGCATGGACGAGGGCACGCGCCAACTGGTGCTGGGCCTGATGGGCCAGCTGCAGCAGCAGTCTGCAGAGCTGCGCCACAAGCAGGCGCTGCTCGACAAGCTCACCTTCGAGAACGCCATGCTCAAGCGCATGAAGTTCGCTGCCCGCAGCGAGGCGCTCAGCGCTGAGCAGCGCAGCCTCCTTGAGGACGCCCTCGATGAGGATCTGCAGGCGGTGGCGCTCGAGATCGAACAGATGGGCGACGCAGGCCAGCCCGCAGCCGAGCAGGTAACCCGCCAGCAGCCCAGGCGCCAACCCCTGCCCCCGGAGCTTCCCCGCCAGGAACTGCGCCATGAGCCTACCTCCACCGAGTGTTGCGGCCAGCCGATGAAGCGCATCGGTGAGGACGTGGCCGAGAAGCTCGACTACACCCCAGGCGTCTTCACGGTCCACCGCTTCGTGCGGGGCAAGTGGGCCTGCGCCTGCTGCCAGACGCTCAGACAGGCCCCGGTGGATGCGCACATCATCGACAAGGGGCTGGCCACCACGGGCTTACTCTCCCATGTGCTGGTGGCCAAGTACGCCGATCACTTACCCCTGCACCGCCAGGAGGCTATCTACGCCCGCGCTGGTGTGCCGATCCCACGCTCCACCCTGGCGCAGTGGGTGGGCAGCTGTGGCGTACAACTCCAACCGCTGGCCAGCGCCCTGCGCGCAGAGGTGCTTGCCCACGCCGTCCTGCACGCCGACGAGACGCCGGTGCAGATGCTCAAGCCGGCCGCTCAGAGAGATGGCAAGACCCAGCGGGCTTACCTGTGGGCCTACACACCAGGGCGGCACGAGCAGACCAGGGCGGTGGTCTATGACTTCAGCGAGACCCGGGCCGGGCGCCATCCCGCCTCCTTCCTGGAGGGCTGGGCGGGCACGCTGCTGGTCGATGACTTTGCCGGGTACAAGCAGCTCATGGGTGAACAGATCCAGGAGGCAGGCTGCTGGGCCCATGCAAGGCGCAAGTTCTTTGAGCTCCACACGGCCAACAAGAGTCAGCTCGCTGAGCAGGCGCTGGCCCTGATCGGACAGATCTATGAGGCCGAGCGACAGGCTCAGGGGGTAGAGGCAGATGAGCGGCTGCGCATACGGCAGCAGCAGAGCCGCTCGGCGGTGGATCGCCTACACCTCTGGCTCACAGAACACCGAGGGAAGGTGCCCAGTGGGTCGGCCACGGCCAAGGCCATGGATTACAGCCTGCGCCGCTGGCCTGCGCTCACCCGGTTCCTGGAGGATGGGCGGATACCGATCGACAACAACTGGGTCGAGAACCAGATGCGCCCGATTGCGCTGGGCCGCAAGAACTGGCTGTTTGCGGGCAGCCTGCGGGCTGGGCAACGAGCCGCTGCCATCATGAGCCTGATCCAGTCGGCCAAGCTCAACGGCCTTGATCCGTATGCCTATCTCAAGGATGTGATGGACAGGCTGCCGACCTGGCCCAACAGCCGTATCGGTGAGCTGCTGCCGCATCGCTGGAATCCCTCAACCGATTGATCGAATCTAGTGCCCCTCCATGGCTGCGATCAGCGGACAGCGCACATTCCCCTTGCCAGAGCCGCAAAGCAGAATCAGGCCAGAGAGTGCAGCCTCCATGCGTTGGAGGTCGGCCAGCTTGAGCCTGACTTCTGCCAGCTTAGACTCCGCTTGCCGCCGAGCTTGGGTACAACTCTCCCCGTCCTCCAGTTGAAGCAGTTGCGCGGTCTCGTCGAGGCTGAATCCCAGCCGCTTCGCTGACTTGATGAAGCTGAGCCGCGACTGGTCGGTTCGGCCATAGCGCCGGATGCTGCCCACAGGACGGTCCGGCTCTGGCATCAGCCCTTTGCGCTGATAGAACCTGATGGTCTCGACGTTCACACCGGCCGCTTTCGCGAGATCTCCGATCGTCATGCTGCCGTCGGACTGTGAAGGGGTATGGGTCATGGCGCTTGACTCTGTACTTTGGTACGGAAGTAAGCTTATCGCATGTCTACAACATCTACCGACCACCCGGGCCAGACCACTGGCGGCGGCAAGGCCCTGATTGCTGGTGGTATTTCGGCGCTGCTCGCCTCCGCCTGCTGCCTGGGCCCCCTGGTGCTGATCATGCTGGGCATCTCCGGGGCCTGGATCGGCTCTCTGACGCTGCTGGAGCCTTATCAACCGTGGTTCATGGGGGCGGCGGCGATTGCCTTGGTGGTTGCAGGACGCCGGATATGGCGCCCTGCGGTAGCGTGCGATGTGGGCCAGGTCTGTGAGCGCCCCATGGTCAACCGGTCCTACAAGGTGCTGTTCCTGCTGGTAGTCCTACTACTGGGAATTTCATTGGCGTTCCCCTGGATCGCCCACTGGTTCTACTGAATGAAGGGTTCTGCAATGAAACGATGGATCATCCCTGCGGCGGCAATGCTACTCATCGGGCCGAGCTGGGCGGCCCAGCAGAGTGCGGTCCTCTCGGTGCCAGGGATGAACTGCCCGACCTGCCCAATCACCGTCAAATTGGCGTTGACCCGGATCGATGGGGTCATCGACGTCAAGTCCAACCTGCCCAAGCGGGAAACCACAGTGGTGTTTGACAGTGCCAAGGTGAAGGTTGAGGCCCTGACCAGTGCGACCAAGAACGCCGGATTCCCGTCCACTGTTGTGTCTGTAAACCCATGAGCGATGTCATCCTGACCTCTGTCTTCACCTGCCCCGAGTGCGGTCATATGAAGACCGAAGAGATGCCCACCGATGCCTGCCAATGGTTCTATGAGTGCGAAGGGTGCCACGCCGTCTTGCGCCCGAAGGCCGGTGACTGCTGTGTGTTCTGCTCGTACGGATCCGTTCCCTGCCCACCAATCCAGATCGGTGGTGAAGCTGGTTGCTGTAAACCCGCGGCTTGATCTCTTGCTAAGCTATCTGTGAGCGGCCCATGTCAAGATGGGATAACCGGACGCATAC
>NZ_MCIC01000004.1:0-79695 GCF_002025745.1 Hydrogenophaga sp. H7
TGAAGTCCCCTTGAAAACCTGAACCACCCGGAAGTAGAGAATTCCCCAAGACGGAGTCTCTACATGAAGAAATCCAGATTCAGCGAAGCGCAGATAGTCGGCATCCTCAAGGAGGTCGAGATGGGTGCCAAGGTCGGCGAGACGTGCAGGAAGCACGGCGTGAGCGAGCCGACCTACTACAAGTGGAAGAGTCAGTTCTCTGGCATGACGGTCTCGCACCTGGCGCAGCTTCGGCAACTGCAGGACGAGAACGCCAAGCTCAAACGCATGTATGCCGACCTGGCGCTCATGCACCACGCGCTCAAGGACGTTGTCGACCGAAAGCTCTGACCCCGGAGCGTCGCGAGATGGTCGTTCAAGCCCTCATGGCCGAGCACGGCATGAGCGAGCGCCGAGCCTGCCAGGCCAGCGGCATTGCCCGCTCCACACTGCGCTACCGACCCATTGCGCGCGACGACTCCGGGGTCATCACCTTCATCCAGATGCACATGGCGCTCAACCCGCGCCACGGCTTTGGCCTGCTTTACGACAGTGCCCGCCACCAAGGCAAGCCCTGGGGCAAGACGGTGCTTTGGCGCGTGTACTGCGAGCTGCGGCTGAACCTGCCACGGCGCGGCAAGAAGCGTTTGCCGGCGCGCATCAAGCAACCGCTGGAGGCTGCTGGCCAACCCAATCAGGGTTGGAGCTGCGACTTCATGGCCGATGCACTGTGGTCCGGCAGGCGATTCAGGACCTTCAACGTCATCGATGAGTTCAACCGCGAGGGCCTGCGTATCGAGGTCGACACCAGCCTGCCGGCAGCCCGTGTCATACGTGCCTTGAATGAGCTGGTGGAAGTGCGCGGAGCGCCGCTGTCGATTCGCCTGGACAACGGCCCGGAGTTCATCGCTCACGCTCTGTCCGAATGGGCGAAATCCAAGGGCATCGCGCTCAATCACATCCAGCCAGGAAAGCCCACGCAAAACGCCTATGTCGAACGATTCAACAAGACCTACCGAACCGAGGTGCTGGACTGCTATGTCTTCGAGTCATTGCAGGAGGTGCGTGATATGACGGCCGACTGGCTGCACCGCTACAACCACCAGCGCCCCCATGAATCTCTCGGCCGAATCCCACCGGTCGAGTACCGTGTCAAACTGTTCCCCAACCTCTACTTCTGACTGGCTCAGGAATTCGAGGGGACTTCAGGATGACAACCTAAAGGGGCGGCAACGGCGTTTTGTGGACGCACTGCGCCCAGCGGATTCCGAGGCGGGGATTCTTGCCAACGTAGGCAACACGGACTTTTTGCAAGCAGTGTCTTTATTCCACACGCGCGAACGCCGTCGCGAGGCAGAGGTGGCTGGAAAGGAAGGCAAAGAGCTGCCAGCGGTGACTGGCAATCGTCAGGCTTTGTTGGGTCTTCCTTTGGCTGCGTACAAGAAGTACGAGAAGCAAGTGGAAGACGGTTTTATGAAGGCGGCGAAGTTTCTGCACATGCTGCACATATACCGCATCTACGACCTGCCGTACCAGTCACAGATCGTTCCACTGGCGGCCATCCTTGCGGATGTGGGCGATGCTTGGGAGCATGAGGCAAACCGCGCGAAGCTTGTTCGCTGGTATTGGAACGGAGTGTTCGGCGAGCTGTATGGCTCAGCGGTTGAAACGCGTATTGCCCGCGATTTCATCGAGGTGCCACTCTGGCTGAAGGGGGGCGTTGAGCCGTCGACCGTGAGTGAGACGATCTTCAGGGCGGACCGTTTGAAAACCATGCGCATGCGATTGTCTGCTGCCTACAAGGGCGTCAATGCGCTGCTGATGAAGGAGGGCGCGCAGGACTTCCGTTCCGGGCAGAAGTTTGATCACACGGTTTTCTTCGGCGAGAACGTTGACATTCACCACATCTTTCCCCAGGACTGGTGCAAGAAGCAGGGCGTCAAGCCAGAAGTATTCGACTCCATCATCAACAAGACGCCGCTGTCATTCCGTACGAACCGGATCATTGGCGGTGTTGCGCCTTCAACCTACTTGGCCAAGCTGATCAAAGGCGACGCCGCCAATCCACCCATTGATCCGGCTAAGCTGGATGTGTATTTGCGGTCGCACTTGACCGACCCAGCGAAGCTCTTTGCGGATGACTTTGCTGGGTTCATGGAAGACAGACAACGGCAGTTGCTGGCTCTGATAGAGCAAGCCATGGGGAAAGCTGCCTATGGAGGAACCGTCCCCGAAGAGGGTGAGGATGTCGAGACGTCTGAAGCGGAGATGACGATTTCGTCTTGATCTGGCGTTAAACAAGGCATGCAACATCCTTTCTCCCTCCGCGTCTTCGTCGTCGACGGCGACCCCGACGGCCTGCGCATCGTCGATAAATCCAACTGGATCGGCAAGGCGCTGGTGTTTCCGCGGGCGCTGCTGCCGCAGGTGAAGGCGCGGCCGGAGCTGGCGCAGACCGGCGTCTACCTGCTGCTGGGGCCGCGGCCGGACGGCGAGGGCGAGATGCTCTACGTGGGCGAGGGCGACCCGATCCGCCCCCGGCTGGAGAGCCACTACGCGCAGAAGGATTTCTGGACCCGCGCCATCGGCTTCACCACGGCCACGGCCGGGCAGCTGAACAAGGCGCATGTGCAGTTTCTGGAGGCGCGGCTGATCGCGCTGGCCCGCGCGGCCAAGCGGGTGCCGCTGGACAACGCCAACCAGCCCACCGAACCCAGCCTGAGCGAGGCCGACCGGGCCGACATGGAAGTGTTTCTGGCCCACATGCTGGGCATGCTGCCGGTGCTGGGTGTGCATGCGTTCGAGCAGGCGCCGGCTCCCACGGCCAAGGCCAGCCCGGTGCTGGCTTGCAAGGGCAAGGGCGTGCTGGCGACGGGTTACGAGGCGACGCAGGGCTTTGTGGTCAAGGCTGGTTCGCAGGCGGTGGCTGAGGCGGTGCCGTCGATGGCGCAGCACGTGCGCGGCATGTACGACGTGCGGCAGGAACTGATTGGCAATGGCGTGCTGGCGCTGGAAGCGGGCCTGTACCGCTTCACGCAGGACTACAGCTTCAGCTCACCCAGCACGGCCGCCGCCGTGGTGCTGGGCCGCAGTGCGAACGGGCGCATCGAGTGGAAAGACGCGCAGGGGCGGACGTTGAAGGCGTTGCAGGAGGCAGAACTTGGTTGAAACTGTTTAAAAATACAGTTATTCCAAGTTGATGTCCTTAAAATTACCATTATGGTAACTTTCATCGTCGTTTCAGAGTACAGTGGCGGTCCGACGCCGGGCGACCGGGTCAAGATCGACGGTGGGCCGCTGTATCCGTTGGAGCGGGTGCAGGGGCTGGCGGTGCAGCCTAGTGGTTTGCTCCTTTGGACCAGGAAGTGCTCACGGGATGTGGCGAACTTGACTTGGGATGCAGACGATGTGGCGTCGGTGATTTCGGCGTTGAAGTCGAGCGACTACAAGGATTCCGAGTGGTGTGACAACGGCAAGGCGTGGGCTGCGTGCGATGCCTACACGATCCGGCGTCGCGAGTGGATCGAAGCAGCCCGAAAAGAAATGTCGGTGGAATATTTCCTGAAGTTCGCGATTGGCAAGACGGGTGCATTGGTGCTGATGGTCTCTTGCCATACCTGAGCGAATCACAAGACCAGGAGGTCTGTATGAATGACAAAACACTGTGCCCCATTTGCGGGGCGGGCCACGTGACCGATCACGTGGAGCAGATCGAAGCCGAGTACAAGGGGCACAAAGGCCAGGTGCCTTCGCACTATCAGCAGTGCGATGCGTGCGGGTCTGACTTTGCTGGTGCTGCAGAAATGCGCAGCAACAAACGAGCCGTGATGGCGTTTCGCAAGCAGGTGGGTGGGTTGCTCAGCGGGGCTGAGATTGCGGCTTTGCGTGAGCGCTACAAGCTCAACCAGAAACAGGCAGCCCGGCTGTTTGGCGGAGGCCCTGTGGCTTTCAGCAAGTACGAAAACGACGATGTGGCGCATTCCGAGGCCATGGACAAGCTGTTGCGCCTGGTGCTGCGCAGCGAAGAGGCTTTCTGGGCGCTGGTTGACCAAGAAGGCATGACCGCCGAACTGCGCCCGGCCAAGCCTGCGGCGCAAATCGTGTACGCACGAAAGAGTTCCAGCAATGTGATCGTTGCCAACTTCGGCAATGGCGGCTTCAGGCCTTCGCTGTCTGTGGGCATGCACGCCTACACGGTCGCGGGTCATGACGTCGAGCCACAGGAGCGGCAATGGAAGTAGTTGAGCAGCGTCCTCGCTTGGTGTCGTTGCGGGTCACGCAGTTTCGTGGCGACAACAGCGCGCCCGCTCCTGCTCCGCAGAAGCTGAGTCTGGAGCTCAGGCAGGACATCGAGGTGGGTTTGGGTACCTCTGCCAGCGCAGATGGTCCGCTGTTGGCGTTGGTAAATGTCGTGCTGCATGCCGCAGCCAAGACCCCTGAAGGGGCAGACACTGGTGCGGTGTTCGAAGGTCGATACGAAGGCAAGTTCGAGTACCCAGCCGGCGTGACCGAAGAAATGATCGGTTCGCGTTTTGCCACAGAGCCCTATCAATACGTGTTGGTGGCGCAGGTGGTCCCCTTGGCCATGACCCATTTTCGTCGGGAGCTGCAGGCCATGGGCTTGGACGCACGCGAGTTGCCGCTGGGCATCTGAAATACCAGCAGGCTGCGCTTGCGGCCCATCGTTATGAACACCAACACCCTCGTCCAGAAGCTCTGGAACTACTGCAACGTGCTGCGTGACGACGGCATGAGCTACGGCGACTATGTGGAGCAGCTGACGTATCTGCTGTTCCTGAAGATGGCCGACGAGCGCAGCCGGCCTCCGTACAACCAGCCCAGCATCGTGCCGGCGGGCTACAGCTGGCCCGAACTGCTCAAGCGCGACGGCGACGGCCTGTTCGACCACTACCGCCACACGCTGGAACGGCTGGGCATGGAGCGCGGCACGCTGGGGCTGATCTTTGCCAAGGCGCAAAACAAGTTCCAGGACCCGGCCAAACTGCGCCGGGTGGTGGCGGACCTGATCGACACCGAGACCTGGACTATCCTGGGCGCGGACGTGAAGGGCGACGCTTACGAAGGCCTTTTGGAGCGCAACGCGCAGGACACCAAGAGCGGCGCAGGCCAGTATTTCACGCCGCGTGCGCTGATCCAGGCCATGGTGGACTGCATCGCGCCGCAGCCGGGCGAGACGATTTGCGATCCGGCCTGCGGCACGGGTGGCTTTCTGTTCACGGCGCACAACCACATCACCGCGCACCACAAGAACCTCACGCGCGATCAGCTCAAGCACCTGAAGGAAAAGGCCTTCACCGGCTACGAGCTGGTGCAGGCCACGGCACGGGTGTGTGCCATGAACCTGATGCTGCACGGCATCGGGTCTGAAAAGTCGGTGCCGGTGGTGGTGGGCGACGCGTTGGGCTCTGACCCCGGCGAACGCTACGACGTGGTGCTGGCCAACCCGCCGTTTGGCAAGAAGAGCAGCACGGTGATCGTGGGCGAAGACGGCCGCACCAGCACCGAGAAGGACATCATCGAGCGCGACGATTTCTGGGCCACCACCAGCAACAAGCAGCTGAACTTCGTGCAGCACATCAAGACGCTGCTGGCCACCCACGGCCGGGCGGCGGTGGTGCTGCCGGACAACGTGCTGTTCGAAGGCGGGGCGGGCGAAACCATCCGCCGCAAGCTGCTGCACGAATGCGACCTGCACACCTTGCTGCGGCTGCCCACGGGTCTGTTCTACGCCCAGGGCGTGAAGGCCAACGTGCTGTTCTTCGACAAGAAGCCGGCCAGCGAAACGCCATGGACGAAACAGCTGTGGATCTACGACCTGCGCACCAACCAGCACTTCACGCTCAAGACGAATCCGCTCAAGCGCGAACACCTGGACGAGTTTGTTGATTTGTACAAGGTGGGTCAGCGGCACCTGCGCCAGGCCACTTGGTCACCCGAGAACCCGGACGGCCGTTGGCGCGTCTACAGTTACGACGAGTTGGTGGCGCGCGACAAGGCCAGTCTGGACATCTTCTGGCTCAAGGACGAGTCGCTGGCCGACAGCGACAACCTGCCGCCGCCGGAGGTGATTGCGCAGGAAATCGTGGAAGACCTGCAGGCGGCGCTGGAACAGTTCAAGCTGATTGCGGGCGATCTGTCGGGTGTTGACGCTGGTCTGTGACGATCAGCGTCACCCCGCTCAACGTGCCTTCAGAAACTCCCCCACCTCCAGCAGGATCAGCTCGTTGTCGTCGGCCTTGTTCGGGTCGCGGCTGCTGGAGAACGGCAGGTTGTTGTCGTTGCCGACCACGATGTGCGTGGCGTCGAAGCGGTCCACGTTCTCGATGGTGAAGAAGGGGAAGCTCAGCTTGCCGTCCACCAGCGGCTTGCGGGCCAGCTTGTTCGGGTCGGCGATGTTGAGCAGGTCGATGTGGCCGATCTTGCGCAGCGGGCCGCCCGCGTTGGCGTCGCTCAGTTCCACCTTCACCACGCGCTTGAACTTCGGCAGGTCGTGGAAGCAGTCGGCACGCTTCTCGGCCTCGGGGCAGGCCTTGTCGGGTGTGCCTTCGCCGTTGTCGCGCTCGATGATCAGGCCTTCGGTGGCGCTGATCATGTTGAAGTCGCCGATGGCGTGGTGGTTGGCCTCCAGCACGTACTTCCAGTGCCGGCCGGTCCACTGCTCGGCCTTCACGTCGAACTCCAGCACGCGCAGGAACTGCTTGCCATCCAGTGTCTCGGGGGCCTTGGTGGCCTCGTCCCACAGCGCGCCTTCGAGCAGGGCATACAGCTTGCTGCCGTCGGGCGACGAGGCCAGGCCTTCGTAGCCCTTGGAGCGGCGCGACTGGAACTTCAGCTCCCCGTTCGGGGCGCCCGGGGTGGTGACCGAAGGATGGTCGGGCGAGACGATGGTCTTGCCGTCCACCTTCGTGTCGATGACGGCCCGTACCCGGCCCTTCATGTCGGCCTTGATGAGGTACGGGCCAAACTCGTCGCCGATCCAGAAGTGCCCGCCAGCGATCTGGAAGCCTTCGGTGTCGAAGTCGGAGCCGGTGAGGTAACGCTGCTTCGTGCCTTCGTGGACGATGCGGAAAGGCACCTTCTTGTCGGGGTCGTGCAGGAACACGGTCTGCAGGCGCTTGAACTGGCCGCTCTTGAAGTCCACCGCGTAGCGGTTGAGGAACAGCGCGAAGTCGGGCGAGTTGGCCTTGGCGCCGGCGCCGTTGTCGGTCAGCAGCCAGAAGCTGCCGTCGGCCAGGCGTTTGATGCCCGAATGGCCCTGCACCGGCTGACCCTTGAACGGCAGCGACACGCCGGTGGGGCGGCCGGCGGATTTGCCTTCGACCGAGCCGATCGCCTCGACGCGCTGGCCGGTGGTGAACTTGCCGCTGACCTGCAGGTCGGCCGGCGCGTCTTTCGGCGCGGCGATGAAGGTCTTGGCGGGCAGCACGGCGTGGCCCGCGAGGGTGGCGGGATAGGCGGTCTGTGCCTGTGCGCTGTAGGCGCTGAATGCCAGGGCGACGGAGGCGCTCAGGCCGAATGGGGTGAATCGCATGGACGGGTCTCGGTTGGTGGAACCCCGGTAGGGTGCCCGCCGGCTGTGACGCCTCAATGAACGCTCCTTGAAAGCGCCGTGACGGCGCGCTGAAACAAACCGAAAAAAAGCGAGACCGCGCCGACACCCGCCGGGGTAGGGCGGCCGGCACCATGGCGCTCATGTTCAACACGTTCCCCCTAAGGAGCACCGCCATGAAACCCTGGATCAAACGCACCCTCATCGGCCTCACGGCCACCACCGTTGTTCTCGGCGGCCTCACCGCCTGCGGCACGCGCGGCGACCACGCCCGCGGCTGGAGCGACGAGCGCGTCACCGAGGTGCGCGGCAAGGCGATCGAGAAGATCAGCAGCAAGCTCGACCTCAACGCCGAGCAGAAGGCCAAGCTGGGCGTGCTGGCCAACGAGATGATCGCCTCGCGCAAGGCCTTCCGCGGCGAGTCCGCCAACCCGCGCGCCGACATGGCGGCGCTGATCGCCGGTGACAAGTTCGACCGCAGCAAGGCGCAGCAGCTGCTGGACCAGAAGCTGCAGGCCGCCCAGGGCAACGGCCCGAAGATGCTCGCCGCCTTCGGCGACTTCTACGACAGCCTCAACCCCGAGCAGCAGAAGCAGGTGCGCGAGAGGCTGGAGCGCCGTGGCCATGGGTGGTGGGGCCGTGGCTGACGCCATCCACGCGATCGCCCGGCAGGTCCGCCCGCACACGGCGGCCCTGCTGGCCGACGCCGACGATCCGCACGCCGAGCTGCTGACCCTGTTCTGGGGCCCGCAGTTCGACCGCGAACACGCGCTCGCCCTGTGGGCGCGCTTCTCGCAACGCCAGCCGGTCGAGGCGGTGCCGATGCTGCCAGCGTTGCTGTCGGTGGGGGAGCGCTTCGATGCGCTCGAACGCACCGAAAAAGACCGGCTGCGCCGGCTGATCGTCCGCCACCGTGCCCTGTCAGAATGACCCGATGAACCGCATCCTGCTGATCGACGACGACGAAAACCTCGGACCGCCGCTGGCCACCTACTTCCAGCGCTTCGAGATCCAGCTGGTCCACGCCACGCGGCCCAGCGCCGGGCTGGCCCAGCTGCGCGCCGGCGGCTTCGACGCCGCCATCCTGGACGTGATGCTGCCCGAGATGGACGGCTTCGAGCTGTGCCGCACCATCCGCAAGGACAGCGACATCCCGATCATCATGCTGACCGCACGCGGCGAGGTGATGGACCGCATCGTCGGGCTGGAGATCGGCGCCGACGACTACCTGCCCAAGCCCTTCGAGCCGCGCGAGCTGGTGGCGCGCATCCAGACCGTGCTGCGCCGCCTCAAACCCAATGGCAACGGGCACGCCGCGGTGCTCAGCGCCGCGCCGACGCTGAAGTTCGAAGGCCTGGAGATCGACACCGCGCGTCGCAGCGTGCTGCGCCAGGGCGAGGCCATCGAACTGACCGGCACCGAGTACGAGCTGCTGGCCATGCTGGCGCGCGAACCGGGCCGGGTGTTCAGCCGCGACGACATCCTCAACCAGCTGCGCGGCCACGAGGCCGATCTCTACACGCGCGCGGTGGACATCGTGGTCAGCCGCCTGCGCAGGAAGCTGGAGCCGCTGGACTGCATCAAGACCCTGCGCAACGCCGGCTACTCGCTGGCGCTGCGGCGGGAGGCCGAGTGAGCCCGGCCCGCATCTCGGCCTGGAAACGGGCCAAGCACCGCGTCGCGCATTCGATCAAGCTGCGCATGGTGCTGCTGTTCCTGCTGCTCGCGGCGGCGATGACCTTCGTGTTTTTCACGGGTGCGCAGAGGGCGTTCTCCATGGGCTGGCGCGAGGCCGCACGCCCGCTGCTCATGGACTACGTCGACCAGCTGACCCGGGAGTGCACCGCCGGCGGCCCCACGCCCAGCGTCGAGCGCGCGCGGGCCATCATCGGGCGCCTGCCGCTGACGGTCACCATCACCGGCCCGCAGATCAACTGGTCGTCCCACCCCGACCAGCCGCCGCCCGACTGGCTGCGGGACAAGCCCGGAGCAGGGACCTCCTGGCGCCGCGACGACGCGGACAGCGGACCCGACTGGCAGGGCATCCTGCAGCGCACCACCGCCGACGGGCATGTGCTCACCTTCGGTATCAACGGCCAGGCCTTCGAGCGCAAGCCGCGCATGATCGGCGTCGCACTGGCGGCACTGCTGGTGCTCACCCTGCTGGCCTGGATGTACGTGCGGCATCTGCTCAAGCCGCTGGACGCGATCGGCGAAGGCGCGCGCCGCTTTGGCAAGGGCGACTTCAGCCAGCCGATTCCCGAGCGCTGCATCCACGGCCCCGACGAACTGGGCGAACTCGCGACCACCATCAACACCATGGGCCAGGACATCCACCAGATGCTCGAAGCCAAGCGCGCGCTGCTGCTGGCGATCAGCCACGAGCTGCGCAGCCCGCTGACCCGGGCGCGGCTGAACGCCGAGCTGCTGCCCGAGACCGCCGACGTGAACCCGCAGCGCGACGCCCTGATGCGCGACCTGCAGGAAATGGCCTCGCTGATCAGCGATTTGCTGGAAAGCGAGCGGCTGGCCGGCAACCACACGGCGCTGCAGCGCGCGCCCACCGACCTGCCGGCGCTGGCCCGTCAGGTGATCGACGAACTCCGCACACGGCACCCGGCGGCGGCGAAGGTGGCGGTGCACGCGCCCGGCGACATGCCCGCCGCGTCGGTGGACGCCTCGCGCGTGCGCCTGCTGCTGCGCAACCTGGTGGACAACGCGCTGCGCCACGGCGCCGACGCCGCCCAGCCGCCGTCGGTGACGCTGTCGTCGGACGCGGGGACCGTCACCCTGGAGGTGCGCGACCACGGGCCGGGCGTGCCCGAGGAACAGCTGGCCCACCTCGCACAGGCCTTCTACCGCCCGGACAGCGCGCGCACCCGGGCGGCTGGCGGGGTCGGGCTGGGTCTCTATCTGTGCCGACTGGTGGCGCAGGCCCATGGCGGCAGCTTCGCGGTGCGCAATGCGCAGCCGGGGCTGGCGGTCACGGTCACGCTGCCGCCGGCTTGACGCGGGTCATCGCCAGGGCGTCGCGCTTGTGCGATGCTGAGGTATGGCCCATTCCTCAAACACCCCCTTGCCCGGTTTCGCCACCGATCCCACCCGCTACCTGTTCTTCACGGGCAAGGGCGGGGTGGGCAAAACCTCGCTGTCCACCGCCACCGCCATCGCGCTGGCCGACGCCGGCCGGCGCGTGCTGCTGGTCAGCACCGACGCCGCCTCCAACCTCGACGAGATGCTGGGGGTTCCGCTGTCGAACCAGCCGGTGGCGGTGCCTGGCGTGCCGGGGCTGCAGATGCTCAACATCGACCCCGACAGCGCCGCCGAGGCCTACCGCCAGCGCGTGCTGGCACAGCTGGAGGCGGGCGCCAGCGACGAGGAGCGCGCAACGGTGCGCGAGCAGCTCTCGGGCGCCTGCACCACCGAGATCGCCGCCTTCGACGAGTTCGCCGCGCTGCTGGCCGGCGAGGCGACGGACGGGCACTTCGATCATGTGGTCTTCGACACCGCGCCCACCGGCCACACCCTGCGCCTGCTGAGCCTGCCCAAGGCCTGGAGCGGTTTCCTGGCCGGCAACGACCGCGGCGCCTCCTGCCTGGGGCCGCATTCGGGGCTGAAGATGCAGGAGACGCGTTTCAATGCCGCGCTGCGGGCCCTGAGCGACCCGTCGCTCACCACCGTGGTGCTGGTCACGCGCCCCGACCCGCGCCCCATGCAGGAGGCCGCGCGCACCTCGGACGAACTGCGCCTGCTTGGGCTGGCCAACCAGCGGCTGGCCATCAACGGCGTGTTCCACGCCAGCGATCCCGCCGACCGCGTGGCGGCGTCCATCGAAGCCCTGGGCCGCGAGGCGCTGGCGCAGCTGCCCGGGGCACTGGCCGCGCTGCCGCGCGACGAGGTGCCGCTGCGGGCCTTCGACACCGTCGGCCTGCCCGCGCTGCGCGCGCTGCTGGGCGGTGGGCCGGCACCGGACACCGTGCCGGCCAGGGCGGGCGCCGACCTGCGGGCCGGCTCGCTGGCCGCGCTGACCGACGAACTGGCCGCGGCCGGTCACGGGCTGATCATGGTCATGGGCAAGGGCGGCGTGGGCAAGACCACCATCGCCGCCGCGCTGGCGGTCGGCCTGGTGCAGCGTGGCCACAGCGTGCACCTGACCACCACCGACCCAGCGGCCCACGTGGCCGAGGCGCTGAGCGGCGGCCTGGACGGCCTCAAGGTCGGCCGCATCGACCCGAAGGCCGAGACCGCCGCCTACATCGACAAGATCATGGCCACGCGCGGCAAGGACCTCGACGACGAGGGCCGGGCCCTGCTGCTGGAGGACCTGCAGTCGCCCTGCACCGAGGAGGTGGCGGTGTTCCACGCCTTCAGCCGCGTGGTCAATGAGGCGCGCACGTCCTTCGTCGTGCTCGACACCGCACCCACCGGCCACAGCCTGCTGCTGATGGACGCCACGGGTGCCTACCACCGCCAGATGACGCGGCAGTACGAGGGCATGGCGAATGCCAAGCACATCATCACGCCGCTCATGCGCCTGCAGGACCCGGACACGACCAAGGTCGTGATCGTCACCCTGCCCGAGGTCACCCCGGTGAGCCAGGCGGCTGCGCTGCAGGACGACCTGCGACGCGCGAGCATCGAGCCCTGGGCCTGGGTCATCAACAAGAGCATTGCCGCCACCGGCACCACCGACCCGCTGCTGCAGGCGCGTCTGGCAGGCGAAGCCCGGCAGACAGCGCGCATTGCCAACGGGCTGGCAAACCGCACCTTTGTGCTGCCCTGGTTGCCCCAGGCACCGGTGGGTGTGGCGGCGCTGGGCGCCCTGGTGGCGCCGGGCCTCTGAGCGTCAGAGGCCGTCGTCGGCGGGGGGCTGCGGCTTGGGCCTGAACAGCAGGCCGACACCAAAGGCCAGCGCGTCCGCACCCATCGAGCACAGGCGCATCACCAGGGCCACGCCCAAGGCGGTTTCCAGCCCGATGGCCGGCCCCATGAGCTGGATCATCACCGCCTCGCGCACGCCGATGCCACCCGGCGATCCGGGCACCAGAAAGCCGGCCGTCCACGACACGGCGAACAGCAGGATCATTTCCAGCAGGTGGATCTCGGGGTGCTGGAACAATTCGGCTGCTAGCAGTTCCACCACAGCGCCCAGCACGACGAAGGAGAAGGCGATCAGGCCGGCCACGCTCATGGCCGTCAGCAGCCGGGGTTCGGCCAGCAGCTGGCCGCGGCCGAGCTTGCGGCTGAGGCCCGGCAGCAGGCGGTTGACCACCCGCACCGCCAGAAAAGGCGCGATCAACATGGTGACGGCGACGGCGGCCAGATAGCCCGGGTGGCTGGTGTCGACCAGTCCCTCGTGCAGGTCGTTGACCACGAACAGCAGGGCCGCCACGGCGAATATGCCGCTGATGCCCAGCACCCAGAAGGTTTCCATGGCCATGGTGGCGATGGTCTTGCCGGCCGGGATGCCGGCCTGGCTGCCCAGCAGCACCCGGCCCGCGAAGTGGCCCACGTTGCCGGGCAGGTACTTGCCCATCTGCGAGACGGCGATGATCTGCAGCGCCTGGCCGTAGGGCAGCTTCACGCCCTGGTCCCGCAGCAGCAGCTGCCACATCAGCGCGATCAGCGGCACGCTGGTGAGGCAGCCCAGTACCGCCAGCGCGATGACGCCGGCCGCCGACCAGCCCCATTCGATCGGCGGCAACTGGTGGAGGTTGTCCCAGAGGTGGAAACCGAAGTAGCCACAGGAGGCGAGCAGCAGGGCCAGCGCCAGCCCGCGCAGAAGCCAGTAGCGGGCGGATCGGGAGGGACGGGGCGCGGCTTCCCCGTTGAGGGTGGACGCAGAGGCGTGGGTCATGTTCTGCGTTCTGCACAGAGTTGGAAGAAGCCCGGGATTTTACTGGGGGGTGTTCCCACGATCCGGCACCGCGCTCAGGCCCTGGGCGGACTGTTCGAGGCGAGCAGCTCCCGCAACCAGCGGTGGGCGGCGTCGTCCTGGTGGCGGCGGTGCCAGATCAGGTACATCGGCAGCGGCGGGCAGGGCACGGGCACCTCGCAGCGGCCGAAACCCGCCATGAAACGCCCGGCCAGCAGCGAGGGCGCGGTCGCCAGCAGCGGGCTGCCGCGCAGGAAGGCGGGCAGGGCGCCGAAGCCCGGCACCATCACGGCAAAGCGGCGGTGCAGGCCGCGGGCTTCGAGCGTGCGGTCCAGGTGCAGGGTGCGCCGGGGTTCGTAGACCACGGTGATGTGGTCGGCCGCGAGGTAGTCCTGGAGCGTTGTCGGTGCCGTGCGCACGCTGGCATCGAAATAGACCATGTAGCGGTCCTCGAACAGGCGCTTCTGCACGATGTCGCTGCCCTCGGGTGGGCGTGGGCTGATCGCCAGGTCGCACACACCGTCGCGCAGCATCTCCAGGCTCGGCACGTCGGACGGGATGATGCGCAGGGCCAGACCGGGCGCCTGTTCCCGCAGCCGCTGCGCCAGGGTCGGCAGCAGCACCTCGCGCTGGAAGTCGTTGGCTGCGATGGTGACCGTGCCCTTCCAGCGCGCCGGGTCGAAGGCGCCGCTCTGCGCAAAGCCCTGCAGCTGGCGCAACAGCTCGCGCGCCTGCACCGCCAGCCCCGCCGCGCGGGCCGTGGCAACGATGCCGCGCCCACTCTTGACGAACAGCGCGTCGCCGGTGATGGCGCGCAGCTTGTCCAGCTGGTGGCTCACGGCCGACTGGGTGACGCCCAGGGACTGCGCCGCGCCGGTGATGCTGCCCGCCTCGACGACGGCCACCAGCAGCTGGAGCAGGCGGGCGTCGAGGTCTGACCAATCGAAATCACTCATGTGTTCGATGATCATTCATCTGTTTATCTTTGGCAATGCGGGCGGAATACTCCGGCTTGACCGACGTCAATCCACCCCACGCAGGAGACAGATGTGAGCAAGACCATCCCCGGCACCACGCCATTCGACGGCGACGCGGCCCAGAAGGGCTACGCACTGAACAAGATGTGCTTTTCCTTCAACCACAAGGCCAACCGCGACGCGTTCGTGGCCGATCCCGAGGCCTACATGCAGCAGTACGGCCTGAACGAACAGCAGGCCGAGGCGATCCGTTCCAAGCAGGTGCTGGCCCTGATCGCGGCCGGCGGCAATGCCTACTACCTGGCCAAGTTCGCCGGCATCTTCGGCCTGGACATGCAGGACATCGGCGCCCAGCAGACGGGCATGACCAAAGACCAATTCAAGGCCAAGCTCGTTGCTGCCAACGAGCAGTGCTGAACCAGGAGACACCCCCATGGCACAACTCATCGGTGGCCTGGCCACATCGCACATCCCCGCCATCGGCGGCGCCATCCACAAGGGCAAGCAGAACGACCCCTACTGGAAGCCCTTCTTCGATGGCTT
This sequence comes from Hydrogenophaga sp. H7, assembly GCF_002025745.1. NCBI lineage: Bacteria > Pseudomonadati > Pseudomonadota > Betaproteobacteria > Burkholderiales > Comamonadaceae > Hydrogenophaga > Hydrogenophaga sp. H7. The sequence continues at coordinate 14,945 of NZ_MCIC01000004.1, forward strand.
TCCGCCGATCCACCAGTGGCTGGGCAAGGTCCAGCCCGACGTGGTCGTGGTGTTCTACAACGACCATGGCCTGAACTTCTTCCTCGACAAGATGCCGACCTTCGCCGTGGGTGCGGCCGCCACCTACAGCAACGCCGACGAGGGCTGGGGCATCCCGACGCTGCCGCCGATCCCGGGCTGCCCGGACCTGTCGTGGCACCTGATCCGCGAGCTGATCGCCAAGGAGTTCGACATCGTGACCTGCCAGGAGATGCTGGTGGACCACGCCTGCACGCTGCCGTTCAAGCTGTTCTGGCCCGAGCACGAGATCGCACCGGTGCAGATCGTGCCGATCAACATCAACACGGTGCAGTTCCCGCTGCCGACCGCTAAGCGCGTCTACAAGCTGGGCAAGGCGGTGGGCGAGGCGATCCAGAGCTGGGACAGCAGCAAGCGCGTGGCGGTGATGGCCACAGGCGGCCTGTCGCACCAGCTGGACGGCGAGCGCGCAGGCTTCATCAACAAGCAGTTCGACCTGCAGTTCCTGGACAGCATGGAAACGAACCCGGAGTGGGCGACGCAGTTCAGCGATCTGGAGCTGGTGGAGAAGGCGGGCACGCAGGGGGTGGAGCTGCTGATGTGGCTGGCGATGCGGGCGGCGCTGACGGTGTCCGCTTCGGGTGTGCGCAAGGTGCACAGCAACTACCACATCCCGATTTCCAATACCGCGACGGGTGTGCTGGCGCTGGAGACGGTCTGACCTGTTGCTGCCGGTTTGAAGAGGGGCCTTTGTTGCCCCTTTTTCATGCCTGCTGGTTTGGTTTGGTTCGGCGCGCACGGGTGCCCTGCGCCGCTCATGTCCCCCGGCGGCCTGCGGCCGCCTCCTCCTTTACTTCGCTCTGCAGGGCACCCGCACACGCCGAACCGGCGAAGTGCAGGCGCGCCACCGTTGGCGGGGTGAAACCTCGTGGTGCCTGAAGCGTCGGGTGTCCGCGCAGCGAAGTAAAGGAGGAGAACCGGCGCAGCCGGTTCGGGGGACATGAGCGGAGTCGGATGCCCGGCGATTCAGGCGCTGGCCAGCCAAGGTGGCGTGACAAAAACAAAACGGGAGCCCGAAGGCCCCCGTTCTGAAGAGTGAATCGCTGAAAGGAATTACAGCGAATCGATGAAGCTGCGGAGCTTGTCCGAACGGCTCGGGTGCTTGAGCTTGCGCACCGCCTTCGACTCGATCTGACGGATGCGCTCGCGCGTCACGTCGAATTGCTTGCCCACTTCTTCCAGCGTGTGGTCGGTCGACATCTCGATACCGAAACGCATGCGCAGCACCTTGGCCTCGCGCGGCGTCAGGCTGTCCAGGATCTCCTTGACCACCTCGCGCAGACCAGCCTGCATCGCGGCTTCGATCGGCGCGGTGTTGGCCTGGTCCTCGATGAAATCGCCCAGGTGCGAATCGTCGTCGTCGCCGATGGGGGTTTCCATCGAGATCGGCTCCTTCGCAATCTTCATGATCTTGCGGATCTTGTCCTCGGGCATCTCCATCTTCTCGGCCAGGATGGACGCGTCGGGTTCGAAGCCGTGTTCCTGCAAATGCTGGCGGCTGATGCGGTTCATCTTGTTGATCGTCTCGATCATGTGCACCGGGATGCGGATGGTGCGCGCCTGGTCGGCGATCGAGCGGGTGATGGCCTGGCGGATCCACCACGTGGCGTAGGTCGAGAACTTGTAGCCGCGGCGGTATTCGAACTTGTCCACCGCCTTCATCAGGCCGATGTTGCCCTCCTGGATCAGGTCCAGGAACTGCAGGCCACGGTTGGTGTACTTCTTGGCGATGGAGATCACCAGGCGCAGGTTGGCCTCGATCATCTCTTTCTTGGCGTCGCGCGAATTGGCCTCACCCTCGTTCATCCGCTTGTGGATGTCCTTGAGGTGGGACAGCGGCACCACCACGCTGTTCTGGATCGTGATCAGGCCCTGCTGGAGTTCCTGGATCGGCGGGATGTTGCGTTCCATCACCACGCTCCAGGGCTTGCCGGCGGCGGCCTGCTTCTCGACCCACTTGAGGTTCAGCAGGTTGGCCGGGAAGTCGGCGATGAACTTTTCCTGCGGCATGCCGCACTTGTCCACGATGATGCGGCGCAGCTCGCGCTCCTTCTTGCGCACCTCGTCGACCTGGCCGCGCAGCGTGCTGCACAGCTTCTCGATCGCCTTGGCGGTGAAGCGGATGGTCATCAGCGTTTCGGTGATGGCCTGCTGGGTCTTGATGTACGACGGCGTGCCGTAGCCTTCCTTGTCGTAGATCTTGTGCAGCTTCTCGAACAGGTTGCGCATGGTGTCGAAGCGCTCCAGCGCTTCGCGCTTGAGTTCTTCGAGTTTGCGCGTCAGGGCCTTGGATCCGCCCTTGCCATCGTCGTCGTCGGCCTCGTCGTAGTCGTCGAAGTCTTCTTCGGCCACGTAGTCGTCGGCCGCATCGGCGTCGGCGAAGCCGTCCACCACGGTGGAGATGACGACCTTGCCTTCACGGATCTCTTCCGACATGGCCAGCAGCTCGGCAATGGTGGCCGGGCTCTCGCTGATCGCGGCCATCATGTCGTTGAGACCGCCTTCGATGCGCTTGGCGATCTCGATTTCGCCCTCGCGCGTCAGCAGTTCCACCGTGCCCATCTCGCGCATGTACATGCGCACCGGGTCGGTGGTGCGGCCGAACTCGCTGTCCACGGTGGACAGGGCGGCTTCGGCTTCCTCTTCCGCTTCCTCTTCGGTCGCTGCGGTGGGGCCGGCGTTGGACAGCAGCAGCGTTTCGGCGTCCGGCGTCTGTTCGTAGACCGCCACGCCCATGTCGTTGAGCAGCGAGACCACCACTTCCAGCGTCTCGGCCTCGACCAGCTTGTCGGGCAGGTGGTCGTTGATTTCGCCGTGCGTCAGGTAGCCGCGGGTCTTGCCCAGCTTGATCAGGGTCTTCAGGCGTTCGCGGCGCAGCTTGGCTTCTTCTTCGGACAGGACGGTTTCGTCCAGGCCGAATTCCTTCATCAGCGCGCGCTCCTTGGCCTTGCTGATCTTCATGCGCAGCGGCTTGACCTTTTCGGCTGGTGCCGCCGGGTCTGCGACTTCCTCAACGACTTCTTCGACCAGATCCTCTTCGATATCGCTCAGGTCGGCATCGTCCAGGTCGCTTTCTTCCTTGGCGGCGGCCTTGGGCTTGCGGCCGCGCTTGGCGGCCGGCTTGTCGGCCGCGGCCTTGGCGGGGCGGCCGGGCTTTTTCTTGGTTGGTTCGTCGGCGTCGACGGTGTCGAGTTCTTCGGCTTTGGTCTTGCCGGTCTTGGTCGTTTTGGCGGCCGGCTTGGCGGCGGTCTTGGCAGGGGCTTTGTCGGTCACGGGGACGGGGGCTTTCTTCTTGGGCTCAGAGGCGGCAGCCTTGGCGGCGGGCTTCTGGGCGGCTTTGGTGCTGGGGGCAGGCGTACTGGCTTTCTTCGCGGGCATGGGAACCTCAAAAAACGTCAGGAAAGATACCGGCTGAGACACACAAAAATCGCCAGAATTCCGCCTCTCTGGGCGCAAATCCGGTGGTTTTTGTCGGGCGAATCAAACACTGGGGCCCGCACTTCGCCGGGGAAGGGCGGGCCTGCAAGCTGTGTGGGCGAACATTTGGTGTGCAGTCCTTGCGGGGTTCCGTCGGGCCAGGGGCGCCGAGGTGGCCGGGATGTCTGTATCCGAAACCCCTGTGCTGGGGGGTGGCCGGTGCCGGAGGTGCTGCTGTCGCGCTTGCGGTGCAAAACGCGCGATTATACCGTTGAGCCCGGTTTCAGTGCCTTGATGCGTTCATTGATCTCCCGCAGGCGCTCGCGGGCCTCCGGGTCGGTGGTGGCCTGGAGGGACAGCGCCTGGCTCTGGCGCATCAGTTCGTCCCGGCGCAGCAGGTCCATCACACCGGCCAGCTCCTCCAGTTCGGACGCCGAGTCGGCGGCGATGGTGGCCTGCTCCACCTCCGCGCAGACATAGGCCTCGAACGCTTCCCCGCGCAAGCCCTCGCGCAGCGCCGCCCAGGGCTGCGGGCCGTGCTCGTGCAGCTGTGCCTCCAGCCAGGCGAATACGGGGCCGTGGGGCGCTGGCAGGTGGGCCAGCATGGCATGGTCGTCGGCCGAGAGGCTGTCCCAGGCGGCGGCGTTGGCCAGCAACAGGCCCACGGCCCGGTCCGTGCGGCTTTTGCTCGCAGTCTGACGGCCCAGCATGCGCGGCGGCGGTGGTGGGCCTTTGCGCCAGTTGCTGCGGCCGCTGCCGCCGGTCCAGGTGCCACGGCTGGCGGACCCCGGCGGGGGGCTCCATGCCCCGGGCGGTTTATGGGGTGAGGGGGCAGGGGAGAAGCCCGCATGATGTGCCACTCCGTCGTCGACGGGCGGTTGCGGCCCGTGTGCGGTGGGCGGCTGGCGCTCTTCCCGCGGCCGGCGCGGCCCGCGTTCGTCCCGCTGCCAGAGCTGCTGCAGGTCGGGCGTGCCGATGCCGATCTGCTGGGCCAGCTCGGCCAGCAGCTGCCGCTTGAGCGCACCCTCGGGCAGGGCGCTCCACAGCGGCCGCGCCTGGCTGGAGAGGCGGGCACGGCCCTCGGCGCTGTCCAGATCGCAATCGGTGCTGGCCGCGTCGACCAGGAACTTCGACAGCGGCACCGCCTGCTTGACGAAATTTGCGAATGCGTCGGCACCATGTTCACGGATGTAGCTGTCCGGGTCGTGCTCGGGCGGCAGAAAGAGGAACTTCACGCTGCGCGTGTCGGTGGCCAGCGGCAGCGCGGCGTCCAGCGCCTTGCGGGCGGCGCGGCGGCCGGCGGCGTCGCCGTCGAAGCTGAAGACCACGGCGTCGGTGAAGCGGAACAGCTTGTGCACATGGTCGGACGTGCAGGCCGTCCCCAGCGTGGCCACGGCGTTGGCGAAACCCAGCTGCGCCAGGGCGACCACGTCCATGTAGCCTTCGGTGACCAGGGCATAGCCGTGCTGGCGGATGGCGGTGCGGGCCTCGAACAGGCCATACAACTCCCGGCCCTTGCTGAACACCGGCGTCTCGGGCGAGTTCAGGTACTTGGGTTCGCCCTTGTCGAGCACGCGGCCGCCGAAGCCGATGCACTCGCCCTTGACGTTGCGGATCGGGAACATGATGCGGTCGCGGAAGCGGTCGTAGCGTTTGGCTTCGCCGTCCTGGCCTTTTTCATCTTCATGCTCGATCACCAGGCCCGACTCGACCAGCAGGGGCTCGCCGTAGTCCGGAAACACGCCGGCCAGGTGGCGCCAGCCTTCGGGTGCGTAGCCCAGGCCGAAGGTCTTGGCGATCTGGCCCGACAGGCCCCGACCCTTGAGGTAGTTCACCGCGCGCGGCGAGGCCTTGAGGTCTTTCTGGTAAGCCTTGGCGGCCTTCTCCAGCACATCGGTCAGGGTGGCCTGCTTCTGGCGCTGCTGGGCGGCGCGTTCGCGGTCCTGCGGCGATACATCGTCCTCGGGCACCTGCAGGCCAACCTGCTGCGCCAGGTCCTTGACCGCCTCGACGAAGTTCATGCCCGCGTGTTCCATCAGGAAACCGATGGCGTTGCCGTTGGCCCCGCAGCCGAAGCAGTGGTAGAACTGCTTGGACGGGCTGACGCTGAACGACGGCGACTTTTCGCCGTGGAACGGGCACAACCCCATGAAGTTGGCCCCGCCTTTCTTCAGCTGGACGTACCGGCCCACCACATCGACCACGTCGACGCGGTTGAGCAGTTCCTGGATGAAAGATTGCGGTATGGCCACAGGGCTATTCTCTCGCAAGCCCTTTCTGAACACGGAGAACCGCATGACCAGCATCTACGACCAGGACCTGCCCCGCAACGAAGCCAATTTCGCGCCGATCTCGCCGCTGTCGTTCATCGAACGCACGGCCGAGGTCTACCCGGACCGGCTGGCCATCGTGCATGGCGGCTTGCGCCAGACCTGGGCCCAGACCTACGCCCGCACCCGCCAGCTGGCCAGTGCGCTGCAGAAAGCCGGCATCGGCAAGAACGACACCGTGGCGGTGATGCTGCCCAACACGCCGCCGATGGTGGAGGCGCACTTCGGTGTGCCCATGTCCGGCGCGGTGCTCAACGCGCTCAACACCCGGCTGGACCCGGAGGCGATTGCCTTCATGCTGGACCACGGCGAGGCCAAGGCGGTGATCGTCGACCCCGAGTTCGCCGGCACCATGGCCAAGGCGCTGAAGCTGCGCACGCGAACCGAGCCGCTGCTGGTGATCGACGTGCAGGACACGCTGTTCACCGGCGAGAGCCAGCCCATCGGCAGCACCACCTACGAAGCCTTCATCGCGGGTGGCGACCCGGCCTTTGCCTGGCAGCTGCCGGGTGACGAGTGGGACGCGATCGCGCTGAACTACACCAGCGGCACCACCGGCAACCCCAAGGGCGTGGTCTACCACCACCGCGGCGCGGCCATGAATGCGATCAGCAACGTGCTGGAGTGGGACATGCCCAAGCACGCGGTCTACCTCTGGACCCTGCCCATGTTCCACTGCAACGGCTGGTGCTTCCCCTGGACGGTCGCAGCGCGCGCGGGTGTCAACGTCTGCCTGCGCCGGGTGGAGGCACAGGCCATCTTCGACCTGATGCGCGAACACCGCGTGACGCACTACTGCGGCGCGCCCATCGTGCAGGGCCTGCTGGTGAACGCGCCGGCCGCGATGAAGGCGGGCATTCCCGCAGGCATCAAGGCCATGGTCGCGGGTGCCGCGCCGCCGGCCTCAATGATCGAGGGCATGGAGCAGATGGGTTTCGACCTGACCCACGTCTACGGTCTGACCGAGGTCTACGGCCCGGCCACCGTCTGCGCCAAACACGACAGCTGGAATCAGCTCGACATCGGCGAGCGCGCCCGGCTGAATGCGCGCCAGGGCGTGCGCTACCACCTGGAACGCGATGTGCGCGTGCTGAACCCCGAGACCATGCAGCCGGTGCCACTGGACGGCGAGACCATGGGCGAAATCATGTTCAAGGGCAACATCGCCATGAAGGGCTATCTGAAGAACCCCAAAGCGACGCAAGAGGTATTTGCCGGCGGATGGTTCCACAGCGGCGACCTGGCGGTGCAGTACGCCGACGGCTATTTCAAGATCAAGGACCGCAGCAAGGACATCATCATCTCGGGCGGCGAGAACATCTCGTCCATCGAGGTCGAGGACGTGCTCTACCGCCACCCCGACGTGCTCGCTGCTGCCGTGGTGGCGCGGCCCGATCCGAAGTGGGGCGAGACCCCTTGCGCCTTTGTGGAGCTGAAATTCGGCGCGCACACCACGCCCGAGGACATCGTGAAGCACTGCAAGCAGCACCTGGCCGGGTTCAAGGTGCCGCGTTACGTGGTGTTCGGCGAACTGCCCAAGACCAGCACCGGCAAGATCCAGAAGTTCGAGCTGCGCAAGCAGGCGGGGTCGGCCAGCGCGATTGACGTTTAGTCACCTGCGACCACGCCCTCGCGCCGCGGGTCGGCGCCGCCCAGCCAACGGCCATCGGGTGCCCGCTGAATCGCCTGCAGCCCGCTGGGCATCGGCGTCTCGCTGACCGTGTGGCCCCTGGCTTGCAGGGCCTGCACCGTCGCAGCCGGAAAACGGCCCGCCTCCAGCATCACCGGCCCGCCCAGCGTACCGAAGTTCGGCAGGTCGATCGAGGCCTGCGGCGACAGACCGCCGCCCAGCGTGCCCAGCAGTGTCTTGGCCGTGAAGTGAATGATCAGTGCACCGCCCGGGCTGCCCGCGCTCATCAGCAACTGGCCCGTGGCCTTGTCGAACACCAGCGTCGGCGACATCGACGAGCGCGGCCGCTTGCCGGGCTCCACGCGGTTCGCGATGGGCTGGCCTTGCGCGTCGGTGGGGGCGAAGCTGAAGTCGGTCAGCTGGTTGTTCAGCAGGAAGCCGCCGCTGCGGCCCTGGCCGGTGTTCACCATCAGCCGCGACCCGAAGCCGGCCTCGATGGTGGTGGTCATGGCCAGCGCGTTGCCGAAGCGGTCGGTGATGCTGATGTGGCTGGTGCCGTATTCGGGCTGGTCGGGCATGGGCGCATGGGCCAGGGGGGCGCCGCCGGGCCTGCCAGGGCCGACCTGCGGTGCGCGGGCCGGCGTGATCAGGCGCGCGCGGTCATCCAGGTAGCGTGCATCCAGCAAGCTGTCCCAGCGGCCGGCCGGGGCGGCCACGAAGTCCGGGTCGGCCAGGTACTGTGCGCGGTCCGCGAATGCCAGGCGCGAGGCCTCCATGTAGGCGTGCAGCCAGTCGGCACCTGGTGTCCCGGTCAGCGGTGCGGCGCCCAGCGGCGTGCGGGCCAGCAGCCCGAGGATCTGTCCGACCGCGATGGCGCCCGAACTCGGGGGCGGGAAGCCGCAGATGCGCAGCGCCTTCGCCGCCGCGGTGTGGTCCATGCACAGCGCTTCGCGCTCGCGGGGCTGGTAGCGCGCCAGGTCGTCTGCCGACAGCGTGCCCGGCGCTTTTGGATGCCGGCGCACCTTGTCCACGATGGCTTGCGCCACCGGGCCTTCGTGCAGCGCCCGGGGGCCCTGCGCCGCGATGCCGCGCAGCACCGCCGCCAGCTCGGGATTCTTCAGCACATGGCCGACCGGGTGCGGCGTGCCGTCTGGCTGGTAGAAGTAGGCCGCGGCCACCGGGTCGGCCTTGAGCGCACTCTCGGCCGCCAGCAGCGTGTGCAGGCGCGGACTGACGGCAAAGCCCTGCTCGGCCAGCACGATGGCGGGTTCGAACAGCGCCGCCCAGGGCAGGCGGCCGTGCTGGTGGTGGGCGAGGGCGAGCATGGCGACCGCGCCGGGTGTCCCCACGGAAAGGCCGGAGGCGACCGCGTCCATGAAGGGCAGGGGCTTGCCATCGCCGGCCAGGAAGAGTTGGGGTGTGGCGCCGGTGGGTGCGGTCTCGCGGCCGTCGAAGGCCTGCACGCGGCGGCCGTCGTGGTGCAGCAGGAAGGCGCCGCCGCCGATGCCGCTCGATTGCGGCTCGACCAGGGTCAGCATCATCTGCACCGCCACCGCGGCGTCGACCGCGCTGCCACCGGCGCGCAGCATCTGAAGACCCGCCTCGGCGGCCAGCGGGTTGGCCGCAGCCACCGCCTGCTGGCTGAACACCCAGCCGGGTTTGGCCTGCAGGCCGGAAGCCAATTCGGGCTGTGCCGGTGACGATGCCACGCCGGTCGACCGGTGCGTGTCCGCCGATCCGGCACAGGCCGCCATGATCGCGCCGATGGCAAGGACCAGCACGCGATGCCCCGTCCGTTTCGTGCACTCTTTCATGAAGTGGTCCATTTTGTAACTTGATGTTGCAGATACTTGCCCGAGGTCAATCCGGCTGGTGGCCCGCTGGGCTATCTTGGCTTCATCGGCAACCAGCCGCTGATACGAGAAAACCCTGATGACGCTGACAAGCACCGCCGCCCCTCCAACCCCCAACCATCGTCCGCCCGTGCAGGGGCCAGTGCACAACCTGACGCAACTGGTGCAGGCTTTCGAGTTGCAACATCGGTGGCCCATTGTGAGTCTGAGCGAGGCATTGCTGCGGTTGCGCATCCTTGATCAGGGCACCGTGGACGGCTTGCTGGCAGAGGACCCCGATCTGTTCCGGTCGCGCTCGCACGAACTGGTCACACGCATGGTGCTGACGGACGACGAGCTGCAGCGGGCGTTGGCCCGGGTGGCCGGGGTGGTCGAGGTCGAGGCCCTGGGTTTCGAGGTGGAGCGTGGTGCGTTCGACATCCTCCCCTTGCGGGTGGCCCACGCCCACACCGTGCTGCCGCTGGGCATGGCTGCCGACCGGTTCCTTGTGGCCTCCTGGGCGCCCACCAGTGGTGATCTGCACCGCGCCCTCTGTTCTTGTACGGGGCATACGGTGGAGCTGGTCTGGGCCAGTCGTGAAGCCATTGAACGGCGGCTCGAAGTGCAGGACCGGGTGGAGCGGGCAGCCCATGCACACAGCGCACCCGCCATCGTTGAAGAGGCACGCCGACGCCTTTCTCCACAAGGGGGGGCCAGTGTGGCCGGTCATGCACTGGTGGACGACCTGGTGATGCAGGCCATGGTCGAGGTCGGGTCGGCGGCCGAGTCCGAGCAGATGGCCTCTGCCAGCGAATCGGCCGGCATGGTGCGCCTGGTCAACCAGATGATCGCGGAGGCGCAGCGGTTGCACGCCTCCGACATCCACATCGAGTCCAACCCCGGGGAGGCGCTGACAGCGATCCGGTTCCGCCGCGATGGCGATCTCGAACCCTACCTGTGGCTGCCCGCCAAGCTGCGCGCGCCCCTGGTTTCGCGCATCAAGATCATGGCGCGGCTGGACATCGCCGAGCGGCGGCGCCCCCAGGACGGCAAGATAGACTTCGCCGAGTTCGGTGGCACGGCGCTGGAGCTGCGCGTGGCCGTGATGCCCACCCACGATGGCTTGGAGGACGTGGTGCTGCGCCTGCTGGAATCGGCCAAGCCGATCCCGCTGTCGCAACTGGGCCTGCAGCCGCGCGACCTGGACACCATCGCCGGTTTCTCGCAGCGCAGCTTCGGCATGGTGCTGGCCGTGGGGCCGACCGGCTCGGGTAAGACCACCACGCTGCACTCGATGCTGGCCGAGGTCAACACCGCCGACAAGAAGATCTGGACCGCCGAGGACCCGATCGAGATCACGCAGGCCGGACTGCGCCAGGTGCAGATGAATGCCAAGATCGGTCTGACGTTTGCAAGCGCGATGCGCAGCTTTCTGCGCGCCGATCCCGACATCATCATGATCGGCGAGATTCGCGACGCCGAGACCGCGAAGATCGCCATCGAAGCCTCGCTCACCGGTCACCTGGTGCTCTCGACCCTGCACACCAACAACGCCAGCGAGAGTGTGGTGCGCCTGCTGGACCTGGGCATGGACCCGATGAACTTCGCCGATTCTCTGCTGGGCCTGGTGGCGCAGCGCCTGGTGCGGGCCCTGTGCACGCACTGTTCCGAGCCTGGGCCGCTGGATGCAACGGCCTGGACGGCGTTGCTGGAGGAATACCGCGAGGGCAGCGACTTGGGTCTGGCACAGGCGCAGGACCGCTTGCTGACGGCGGCCGGGGTGTCGACACCTGCCGAGGTTCGGATGCGCCACGCGGTGGGCTGCGACCACTGCGGCGGCAAAGGATACAAAGGCCGGCTGGGCATCTACGAGATCCTGCAGAACAGCCGCAGCGTCAAGCAGCTGATCCAGGACCGTGCCCGACCGACCGAGATTTTCGATGTTGCCGTGCGCGAGGGCATGCGCAGCCTGCGCCACGACGCGCTGGAGAAGGTGGTGCGGGGCCGCATCGATCTCAAGCAGGCCCGCACGGCTTACCGCTGAGCTCGCCAGAAGCTTGGCACGGTCAGGGAAGAACCCTCCGGCGCGAGACATCCCACCCAGGATGCGGTGGAACCGGCTTTGCCGGGCCACTCGCATCGCCCCCTGGAGGGGGCGCGTGCAGCGCGGCAGGGGTGGGCCCTGTCAGCGAGGCGCCAGGCGGATGGCGCCGTCCAGGCGGATCACCTCGCCATTGAGCATGTCGTTCTCGATGATGTGCTTGGCCAGCTTGGCGTAGTCGTTCGGCGTGCCCAGGCGGCTGGGGAAGGGCACGCTGGCGGCCAGCGCATCCTGCACCTCCTGCGGCATGCCGAACAGCATGGGCGTGCCGAAGATGCCGGGGGCGATGGTCATGTTGCGGATGCCGTTGCGAGCGAGGTCGCGCGCGATCGGCAGGGTCATGCCCACCACGCCGCCCTTGGACGCGGCGTAGGCCGCCTGGCCGATCTGGCCGTCGTAGGCAGCCACCGAGGCGGTCGAGATCATCACGCCGCGCTCGCCGGTGGCCTCGGGTTCGTTCTTGCACATGGCGTCCGCAGCCAGGCGGATCATGTTGAAGCTGCCGACCAGGTTGACCATGATGGTCTTGGTGTAGACGGCCAGCGAGTGGGCGCCATTCTTGCCCACGGTCTTCTCGGCCGGGGCGATGCCGGCGCAGTTCACCAGGCCCATGAGCTTGCCCATGGACACGGCCTTGGCGACCACGGCCTGGCCGTCGGCCTCGTTGCTCACGTCGCATTTGACGAAGGCACCGCCGATCTCCCGGGCGACCGCTTCGCCTTTTTCCGCCTGCATGTCGGCGATCACCACCTTGCCGCCGTTGGCCGCCAGCATGCGCGCTGTGCCTTCGCCCAGGCCCGATGCGCCGCCGGTGACGATGAAGACCTTGCCTGCGATTTCCATGGAATGCTCCTCTTGGATGGAATTGACGTTAACGTAAACGTCAATTATCGCCCACAAAAAAGCCCGCGAGAAGCGGGCTTTCGGTCGATCACTTGAACCCGACGCGGTCCAGCATCTGCTGCACCTTCACCATGTTCTTGGCCACCACGCCCAGCGGAATCTGCTCGGCCTTGAAGTTGTCGCCACCGATGGCCTTGAGGGCCGCGTTCTCGATCTTCACGCCCTTGGCGGCTGCGAACTCGTTGTTGCCGTTGGCGAAATAGTCCTGGGCATACGGGCTGGCCAGGTACTCCATGAACGCGATGGCGTTGTCCTTGTTCTTGGCGTGCTTGGCCACGGCGGCGCCGGCGATGTTGACGTGCGTGCCGGTCGTGCCCTGGTTGGGGAACACCACCTTCACCTTCTCCATCACTTCCTTTTCGTCGGCCTTGCTCGACTTGACCAGCCGCGCAATGTAGTAGGTGTTGGAGATGGCCACGCCGCACTCGCCCGAGGCAACGGCCTTGATCTGGTCGGTGTCGCCGCCCTTGGGTGCGCGCGCCATGTTGTCGACCAGGCCCTTGAGCCAGGCCTCGCCCTTGGCATCGCCCAGACGCTCGACCACGGTCGAGAACAGCGAGAGGTTGTAGGGATGCGAGCCCGAGCGGGTGCACAGCAGGCCCTTGAGCTTGGGGTCGGCCAGTTGTTCGTAGGTGGCGACGTCGGCGGCCTTGACGCGCAGCGGGTCGTACACGATCACGCGGGCGCGGGTGGAGAAGCCGGTCCAGGTTACCCCGTCCTTGGTGGCGTCGGCGCGCAGGTTGGCGGGGATCGCAGCGTCCAGCTTGGCGGACTTGATCGGCAGGAACAGGCCGTCCTTGTCGGCGCTGGCCATGCGGGCGGCGTCCACCAGCAGGATCACGTCGGCCGGAGATGCCGAGCCTTCGGCCTTCAGGCGGGCCACGATGCCGGCGTCGTCGGCGTCCACGCGGTTGATCTTGATGCCCGTGGTCTTGGTGAAGTTCTCGTACATCGCCTCGTCCGTCTGGTAGTGGCGGGCGGAGTAGATGTTCAGGACCTTGTCCTGGGCCAGGGCGTTCAGGGACGTGGCGGCAGCCAGGACAATCGGGAGCAAGGCGAATGAGCGCATGGGTTGTCTTTCAATGTGGGGAATGAGTTGCGGCGGATGCTAACACAAATGCGAATGGTTCTTGATAAGAGATTCTTGATCTGGGTCAATGCCCTGTTGCTGGCCTTGCTGGCCGGTTGCTCCACCGTGGCACCGCCAGCGGAGCCCCCGGTGGTAGCCCCCCCCGTGGTGGAGGTGCCCCAGCGCCCGCCCCGACTGGGGCTGGCGTTGGGAGGCGGTGCGGCGCGCGGTTTTGCCCATGTGGGTGTGATCCAGGTGCTGGAGGCGAACGGCATCCGCGCCGATGTGGTGGCGGGCACCTCCGCCGGCAGTCTGGTGGCGGCCCTCTACGCCAGCGGCAAGCGCTCCGCCGAACTGGAGCGCGTGGCGATGGGCATGGACGAAGCGCTGCTGACCGACTGGACCATGCCGCTGGCCAGCCGGGGCCTGCTGCGGGGCGAGGCGCTGGCGCGCTATGTGCGGCAGGCGGTGGATGGCAAGCTGATCGAGCAGATGGCGCTGCCGCTGGGCATCCTGGCGACCGATCTCGCCAATGGCAGCGGCGTGCTGTTCCGCCGGGGCGACACCGCGCAGGCCGTGCGCGCGTCCAGCGCGGTGCCCGGCGTCTTCAATCCGGTGTCGATCGCCGGCCGGGAATACGTCGATGGCGGCCTCGTGGCGCCCGTGCCGGTGCGCCAGGCACGCGAGATGGGGGCCGAGGTGGTGCTGGCAATCGACATTTCGGCCGATCCGCAGGACATCCCGGCCAACGGCCTGTTCAGCCTGCTGCCCAAGACCACGGCCATCATGGGGCAGAGCATCAACCGGCTGGAACTGGCCCGTGCCGACGTGGTCGTGCGGCCTTCGCTGGCGGGGGTGGGCAGCGCCGATTTCGCCTCACGCCAGCGGTCCATCGAGGCGGGCCGGGCCGCGATGCAGGCGGCCCTGCCGAAGCTCAAGCAACTGCTGGCGCGGTTGCGCCCGGCAGAACCCCACTGACCAGCCACTGCCAGCCGCGGACATAAAAAAAGCCCTCGCGTTGCGGCGAGGGCTTGAAGGGGTCCGATGAAATCGGAATTTCGAAAAGGACCCGAGGAGACAACCAGAAAAACGGTCTGAGGGTTCAGCGCCGCCTTCACAGGTCTGGCGCCAGTCTGCTTGAGTTCAATGGTATTGACCTTGATCGAAGTCAAAGGTCAGAACATCCGCAGGAACCCTGTGTTGTTCAACGCTTCTTGGCGGCGGCCTTGGTGGCGGTCACGGCCTGGGCGGTGACGGTGTTGAAGTTGGTTTCGGCCATTTCGGTGGCTTGCTTGACAGCCTTCTGCACCGACTCCATGGCGTTGTTGGCGGCGGACACGGCGCTCTTCATCACGGCGACGGCGGTTTCCGAACCGGCGGGTGCGTTCTTGGCGGCGTTGTCGACGACGGCCATGAACTTCTTCTGGGCGTCGGCGGCTTGCGCTTCAGCGGCCTTGCCGAACTCGGCGCCAGTGCCGGAGGCGATGTCGTACAGGTGGCGGCTGTAGGCCACAGTCTTCTCGGCCAGGGGCTGCATCAGGCTGGCTTGCAGCGTCAGCAGTTCCTGGGCGTCCTTGACGGACAGCAGGGCCTGGGCGCTGTTGGCGGATTCGCTCAGAGCGGCCTTGGTGGCTTGCACGTTCAGCTCGACCAGCTTTTCCACGCCTTCGAAGGCTTTCTGGGTCAGGCCGAAGAGAGTTTCGATGTTGGCTTTCTGGGCGGCAACGATTTGTTCAGCGGTCAACATGTATTTAGCTCCTGTAGAAGGTTTTAAAGGGCAGTTGAAGGCTGCTTCGAGAACACCGCGCTGTCTGGACGCTGTTGTTTTCGTTCGCTTTGCTGCGCTGCAACATGGCTCGAATTATAGGGACTGAACGAACGGATGCAAGGCTTTTTTGTTGCGCTGCAGCAATCTAGGTGCTGTTTTCTAAAACCGGGTGGCGCCGGCTGGATTTGATGCGCCGGCCACAATGGGCCGTGCACGTCTTCTATGCCGACCACTTCATCCTGCCGCTGCCCGCCGGGCACCGGTTTCCCATGGCCAAGTACGGGCGCCTGCGCGAGCGGCTGGCGGCCGAGTGCCCGCAGATCCGGCTCGGCCAGGCCCTGCCGGCCAGCGACGGTGAGCTGGCGCTGGTGCATGCCCCGGCGTACATCCAGGCGATCCAGACCGGCGCGCTGAGCGCAGCCGCCCAGCGGGAAATCGGCTTCCCGTGGAGCCCGGCCATGGCCGAGCGGGCGCGGCGCTCGGTCGGCGCCACCATCCAGGCCTGCCGCGCCGCGATGGCCGGAGAAGGTCTGGCGGCCAACATCGCGGGCGGCACCCACCATTCCTACGCCGACAAGGGCAGCGGCTTCTGCGTGTTCAACGACGCGGCCGTGGCCGCGCGCCTGATGCAGGCCGAACACGCAAGGCAGCACCGCGCGCGCGGCCCGCTGAAGGTGGCCATCGTCGACCTGGACGTGCACCAGGGCAACGGCACGGCGCGCATCTTCGCGGACGACGACTCGGTGTTCACGCTCTCGCTGCATGGCGAGAAGAACTTCCCGTTCCGCAAGGAGCCGAGCGACCTGGACGTGGAACTGCCCGACGGCACCGGCGATGGTCCGTACCTGGAAGCGCTGGAACGCGCGCTGGACGAGCTGGAGCGCCGGTTCGAACCCGGGCTGGTGATCTACCTGGCGGGCGCCGACCCGCACGAGGGCGACCGGCTGGGGCGCCTGAAGCTCACGTTCGACGGGCTGGAGGCGCGCGACCGGCGGGTGATGGACTGGGCCTGGCAGCGCCGCCTGCCGCTGGCCTTCGCCATGGCCGGAGGCTATGGCACCGACATGGAATCCACGGTGCAGGTGCAGATGAACACCTACCGGGTGGCGCTGGAGTACCACGCCCGCTGGGCCGCGGCTGCGCGGGCCGGGGAACGCGCGGCGGTGACAGCGGCCTGAAGACCGCGCAGGCAGAATCCGCCGCCATGAACGTCCCTGCCGCCCCCGCTTCACGACCACAGGCCCTGCCGCGCGACCACTACCGCGTGTTCCGCTCCATCGGCACCCGCTGGATGGACAACGACGTCTACGGCCACGTCAACAACGTCGTCTACTACAGCTGGTTCGACACCGCGGTCAACGCCTGGCTGATCGAGCAGGGCGCGCTGGACATCCACGCCGGCGGCGTGATCGGCCTGGTGATCGAGACCCAGTGCAACTATTTCGCTCCGCTGGCCTTTCCGCAGACCATCGAAGCCGGCCTGCGCGTCGCGCACCTGGGCCGCTCCAGCGTGCGCTACGAGGTCGGCCTCTTCGCCCAGGGCGAGCCACTGGCCGCCGCCTGTGGTCACTTCATCCATGTGTATGTGGACCGTGAAACCCGCCGGCCCGTCACCTTGCCCGACAAGCTCCAGGCCACCCTGCAGACCATCACCTGACCGCCGGCCAGCGCTGGGCGGCACCGCTTGCCATAATTGACGTTGACGTAAACGTCATATCCAGGAGACACCATGAGCCAGAACCCGCCCGCGACCACGCCCGTGATCGACGCCGCCAGCGTCGACGCCGCCATCACCAGCCGCATGTCGGCCCGCGCCTTCCTGCCGCAGCCGGTGCCGCGCGCCACGCTGGAGCACCTGCTGGAGGTGGCCTCGCGCGCGCCCTCGGGCACCAACACCCAGCCCTGGAAGGTGTATGTGCTGCAGGGCGCCAGCCGCGACAGCCTGGTGGAGAAGTGCTGCGCCGCGCACGATGCGCTGCGCGCCGACCCCTCGCTGGCCGAGCAGTACCGCGAGGAGTACGACTACTACCCCACGCAGTGGGTCAGCCCCTACATCGACCGCCGGCGCGAGAACGGCTGGAGCCTCTACGGCCTGCTGGGCATCACCAAGGGTGACAAGGACAAGATGCATGCGCAGCACCAGCGCAACTTCCGCTTCTTCGACGCGCCGGTGGGCCTGATGTTCACGCTGGACAGGGTCATGGGCCGCGGCTCGCTGGTGGACTACGGCATGTTCCTGCAGAACCTCATGGTCGCCGCGCGCGGGCACGGCCTGCACACCTGCCCGCAGGCGGCCTGGAACGGCTTCGCCAAGATCATCCTGCCGCACATCGGCGCGGGCGAGAACGAGATGCTGGTCTGCGGCATGGCGCTGGGCTACGCCGACCCGGCTGACAAGGTGAATGGGTTCATCACCCCCCGCGAGCCGGTGGCCAGCTTCACGCACTGGCTGGAGTGAGCGGGGGGGCCAAACTCAGTTCGGATCGGGCACGTAGCCCCGGTTCGCACCCGGGAAGGCGCTGGGCCGGTCGCGCCAGCGGCGGCGCTCCGGCGGGATCACACCCAGCGCGATCAGGTTCTCGCGGCTGTCGTAGCGGATGCGGATGATCTCGTCGGGCCGGTTGCTGCGGCGCTCGAAGTCGGTCTCGCCGACGCGGTCGCGTTCTCGGTCGCCATGGCCGGTGCCCAGCTGGGGCCCTGCCTGCGCGCCGTTGTGGGAACGCTCCTGCAGCTGCGGGCTGGACTTGGTGCCCGGTGCGCTGCGGTCGAACGGCGGGAAGGGCGGCAGGGGCGGGCGCGGCAGGTGGAAGGCCTCGCGCTCGCGGAACACCGCCACGCCGATCACGCCCACGTCGTCCGGACGCCCGGTGCGCGCGGCGTAAGAGCGCGAGTGGCGGGTGAACTCGAAGGCCGCGATCTCGCGCTTGCTCTTGCGCCAGCCAGCCACGTCGTAGCGCTGCATCGGCTCCAGCACGTAGCCGGCCTGGTCAAAGTCGGCGGTCTCGCCGGTGATCACGTTCACGCCGTCTACCGACACCACGTTGAGCAGGCGCTCGCGGCTGTCGTTGCGCAGCTCGATGGCGTAGCGTGCGCCCGGTTCGCCCGCCACCCAGTACTCGCCGCGGAAGCGGTAGAGCGGCAGCACCGCGCCGCGGTCGCGGTCGATCACGCGCACGTCGGTCAGGCGTCCCTCGGCCATGGCCGGCAACGCGGTGAGCAGGGCCGAGCCGGCGATGGCGCCCAGCGCCAGGCGGCGGGAGAAGAGGGGGGTGGAGGTGGTCATCGTGGGTCTCCTGGGACCGGTGGTTGCGAGGACTGCAGTACATCGCGGCTGCGTCAACGTTTGCCCCATGGCGTGCAAAGCCTGTGTAAACAGGTGTTTGAAGTGGTGCCGACGCCGGGCCGGTGCCGGGCTGGAATAATCGGTCTTCCGTTTTTTCAACCCGAGGACACACCATGATCACCACCCCCAGCGGCCTGCAGTACGAAGACACCACCGTCGGCAACGGCGAGGTCGCCCAGGCCGGCCGCCGCGTGCAGGTGCACTACACCGGCTGGCTCTACAACGATGGCGTGCAGGGCGCCAAGTTCGACTCCAGCAAGGACCGCGGCCAGCCTTTCGAATTCCCGCTCGGCGCCGGCCACGTGATCAAGGGCTGGGACGAGGGCGTGCAGGGCATGGCCGTCGGTGGCACGCGCCGCCTGGTGATCCCGGCCGCGCTGGGCTACGGCGCGCGCGGCGCCGGCGGCGTGATCCCGCCGAACGCCACGCTGCTGTTCGAAGTCGACCTGCTGGCCGTCTGAGCACGCGCATGAGCCAGCGCCCCGCCATCCTGATCGCGCGTGCCGTGTTCCCCGAAGTGGTGGAGCGCCTGCGCGAGCACTTCGAGGTCGAGACCACGCCGCCCGGCGTGGTCTGGTCCCCGGTCGAACTCATCGAGCGCCTGCAGGGCAAGGACGGGGTGCTGACCACCGGCAGCGAGTACATCGACGCGGCGCTGCTGGCGGCCTGCCCGCAGCTGAAAATCGTGGCCAACCTCGCGGTGGGCCACAACAACTTCGATCTGGACGCGATGACGGCGGCCGGCGTGCAGGCCACCAACGCGCCCGACGTGCTCACCGAGACCACGGCCGACTTCGGCTTTGCGCTGCTGATGGCGACCGCGCGGCGCATCACCGAGAGCGAACACTTCCTGCGCGCCGGCCAGTGGAAGCAGTGGTCGCTCGACCTGTTCGCGGGCGCCGACATCCACGGCACGACGCTGGGCATCCTGGGCATGGGCCGCATCGGCCAGGCCATCGCGCGCCGCGGTGCGCACGGCTTCGGCATGCGGGTGGTCTACCACAACCGTTCGCGCCTCGACGCCGGGAAAGAGGCCGCGTGTGGCGCGAGCTATGTCTCTCGCGAAGCACTGTTCTCGCAGGCCGACCATGTGGTGCTGGTGCTGCCCTACACACCCGCGGCGCACCACACGGTGGGCGCGGCCGAACTGGCGCTGATGAAGCCGACCGCGATCCTGGTCAACATCGCGCGCGGCGGCATCGTGGACGAGAACGCGCTGGTCGCGGCGCTGCGCGAAAAGCGCATCGCGGCCGCCGGGCTGGACGTGTTCGAGGGCGAGCCCCAGGTCAATCCCGCGCTGCTGACCGTGCCCAACGTGGTGCTCACGCCGCACATCGCCAGCGCCACCTTGCCCACGCGCATGGCGATGGCCATGCTCGCCGCCGACAACCTGATCGCCTACCTGACCACCGGGCAGGCGAAGACGCCGCTGAACCGCGTCGCACCCCGCTGAGGCCTTGCGGCCCAGTCAGCGCCGAGGGGCGATGGCGACGCCCCGGTGCGCGAGGTACAGCGGCAGGGCGACCGCCAGCCCCACCCCGAAACACAGCGCGATCCAGGCCAGGGCCCGCCAGCGGCTGAGCGGCGCCGTTTCGCGCCACACCCAGACCGCAAATACCAGCGCCGACAGGTACACGTCGACCGTGATCGCACTGGTCAGCGGGTTGACCATGGCATCGGCCCAGAAGCGGTCGGGCGCCACGCTGCCCCCCGACAGGAAGTACTGCAGGTTGAAGAGCCAGGTGCCCACCAGCCCGGCCAGTGCCAGCGCCAGGTACCAGCGGGGGATGGGTTTTGGGGGCGGTGTTGTCATGCGGCGGCTCCTTGAATCGATGGATCGCATTGGACCCGGGGGGCGCCGGGTCTTAAAGTGTCCGGAATGACATCTTTGGAGCGATTTCAGACATGCCCGATTTCAGCCTGATCGTCCTGCCCGGCAGCCTGACCAGCGGTGTGGCCGTGACGCTGGACATGCTGTCGGCCGCCCAGGTGATGGCACCGCGCTGCGGCGTATCCGCACCGACCTGGCGGGTGCTTTCGCCTGCGGGTGGCCCGGTGGCGCTGTCGATGGGCCTGACCGTGGACACCCGCCCCCTGCCGCGGCGCGCGGGCGCCGACTCCTCGGTGTGGGTGCTGCCGGGCCTGCGTTTGGCCGACACCGCGCAACTGGCGCAACACCTGGATAACCCATGCGTGCAGGCGACGGCTGCGGCGGTGCGCCGCCATGTGGCCGCGGGCGGGCGCGTGGCGGCGTCGTGTTTCTCGGTGTTCGTGCTGGGTCTGGCGGGCGTGCTGGACGGGCGCCGCGCCACCACCACCTGGTGGCTGGCCCACCTGCTGCAGCAGCGGTTTCCCGCCTGCCGCGTGGACGCCGACCGCATGGTGTGCGTGGACGGCCCTGTCGCCACCGGCGGGGCGGCCCTGGCGCAGACCGACCTGATGCTGCACCTGCTGCGCGAGCACGGTGGGCACGCGCTGGCCGACTGGGTCGGCCGGGTGCTGCTGATCGACGCCCGTGCGGCGCAGTCGCCCTACGTGGTGCCCCAGGCCCTGGTGGCGGGCGACGACTTCGTCAGCGGGCTGGTGGCGCAGATCGAGGCGCGCTGGCCGGAACCGGTGACCGTGTCGATGCTGGCGCAGCAGGCCGCGATGTCGACCCGCACGCTGGCGCGCCATGTGCAGCGCGCCACCGGCAAGTCGCCCATGGCGCTGATCCAGAGCGTGCGTCTGCGCCGCGCGCGCGCCCTGCTGGAACACACGCGCCTGCCGGTGGAACAGGTGGCGGCCGCCGTGGGCTACCAGGACGCCACGGCCTTGCGCCGGATGTTGCAGCGGCTGACCGAGGCCACGCCGCGCCAGGTCCGGCGGCAGCGCCTGGTGGCCGAAACGGCCGGTGCGCTCAGCGCAACAGCGGCAGCAGACCTGGGTGACCGCTCCGTTCGGCGTGGTCCGCGGCACTGAGGCCATCGCGGTCGCGCAGCGTGCGGTCCGCACCCGCGGCCAGCAGTTGCCGCACCACCGCTTCGTTGCCGGTCCGCGCCGCCGCGATCAGGGGCGTGCGGCCGACGGGGTCGCGCCCGTTCGGGTCGGCCCCTTCGGCCAGCCGCTGCTGCACGGCCTCTGCGTTGCCAGACGCGATGGCGGCGAACAGGGGCGAGGGCGGTGGCGCCGGGCGGGCGGAGGTGATCTCATGCCGCTCGCGCAGCACCCCTTCGGCGGCGGGTGCGGCGCGGGACAAGGGGGCGGGTGCGACCGCTGCCGCTGGCGCCTGCGGTGGCGGAGCGACTTCGGCCGAAGCGGCAGGGGCTGCGCGCTCGGCCTCTTGCGCCGGCTCGGCGCCGGCCATGCGGTCTGCCGCTTCGGGGGCGGGGGCCACTGGCGCTGGCGGTCGCTTCATGAACCGGGTCTGAGCCTCCGGCGCCTGCTTCTGCTGTTGAGGCTCCGGTTGGGGCGGCGGTGCCGGGGCGGTGGCGGACTCCGCGGTTCCGGCGGGCGCGGTTGGCGCAGCCTGCGTGGCCGCAATTTCTGCGGCAGGGCGCGCACTGCCGGCGCCCATGGCCAGTTCCTTCTCTTCCGGCGTGCCACGGTCGAACTGCAGCACCAGCAGGCCGACTAGGCCGATCGCCGCGAGGCCGCCCAGGGCCCGCCAGGTCCAGGCGCTGTCGTTGGCGGCCGGCCGCGCGTTGGGGGGCGGCGTTTCGAGGCGCGAGGCGGCGACCGCGCGCGCATGCGCCAGCACGTTCTCTCTCAGCGCGGGGCCGGGCCGCGCGGCGTCGAGCTCATTGGCCTCGCGGTAGCGCTTCAGCAGCGCGTCGTCGGGCGTCGGCGGCAGGTGGTCGCGGTTCATGCGTGGGCCTCCAGGGTCTCGCGCAGGCGGGCGCGGGCATAGCGCAGGCGGCTCTTGGCGGTTTCCATGCTGACGCCCGTGGTCTGCGCGATTTCGGCCAGGCTCATGCCCGCTTCGGCCTGCAGCAGGAAGGCCTCGCGCTGCACCTCGGGCAGTGCCGCCAGCGCATCCAGCAGCGCCTGCGCCAGCTCGCGCGAATCGAGCCGCCGCTCCGGGCCGAAGCCGGACTCGGCCGCCAGCATCTCGGCCAGCGCGCTGCCGTCCTCGCTCTCGGCGTCCAGGCTGGTGTGGTTCTTCTGCGTGCGCCAGTGGTCGACCATGCGGTGGTGCGCCAGGGTGAACAGCCAGGTGCGGAACTTGGCACGCGGCTCGTACTGCGGCGCGTGGCGCACCACACTGAACCAGACGTCCTGCACCAGGTCGTCGGCCAGCGCGGCGTTCTGCACGCTGCGCTGCACGAAACGCCACACCGGCAGGGCGTGGCGGTCGTACAGGGCTTCAAAGGCGCGCATGTCCCCGCGGGCGTAGGCCTGCATGAGTTCTTCGTCGGAGGGCGTGTCGGCCGCGGTCATGCGGGCGATTATGGGCGGCGGTGGTCACGCCTTCAGTCCGGATCGGGTGCGTAGCGCGGCGAGCGCGACCCCGGGAACGGCTGCGGGCGGTGCGGTGACACATCGGGCGGCAGGATGCCCATCGCCACCAGGTTCTCGCGGCTGTCGTAGCGGATGCGGATCACCTCTTCGGGCCGGTCGCTGCGGCGCTCGAACGTGGTGTGGCCGATGGTGTCGTGTTCGCGCTCGCCGTGGCCGGTGCCCAGCTTCGGCGCCGCTGGTGCCGGGCGGCGGGCTTCGGCGACCGAGTCGGCGGCCGAGGCCGAGGGTGCGCCGCGTTCGAGCGGGCCCCTGCCCAGTGAGCCGCTTTCGGCTTCATTGAGTTCCCGCCGCTCGCGCCAGGACGGGTAGACCGGCTCCGGCAGCGGCTCCAGGGCCGGGGCCTTCTCACGGAAGAGCGCCACCCCGATCACCCCCACATGCGCCGGGCGACCGGTGCGTGCGGCGTAGGACGACGGCAGGGCGGTGAAGTGGAAGGCCGCGACCTCGTGGTCGGACTTGCGCCAGCCGGTGATGTCGTACTGCTGCCAGGGGCCGAGCACGTAGCCGGTCTGGTGCCAGGCCGCGGTTTCACCCGAGACCACATTGACGCCGTCCACCGAGACCACGCCCATGAGGCGGTTCGGCTGGGCATTGCGCACCGAGATGGCGTAGCGGGCGCCCGGCCGGCCGGCGACCCAGTGTTCGCCCCGGTGCCGGTAGACCGGCAGGGTCTCGCCGCTGTCGCGGTCGATCAGGTGGACATTGGCGAGCCGGCCGATGGCCTGGGCGGGCAGGGCGGACAACAAGGCACCTGCCGCGAAGGCGGACAGGGCGAGGCGGCGCAGGGAGGTGTTCATGAGGACTCCAGAAAGGGTGTGGAGTCCACTGAAACGAACGGAACGGCGAAAAGGGGTTGAACCCTGGTGGAAGATTTCAGCGCCGGGCCGCCCCCAGATTCAGCAGACGCTGCAGCCGGCCAGCGCCTCTGCCACGCGCTCGCGCGTCCGTTCGGTCAGGTGGTCCAGAAACACCTGGGTGCGCTGGGGCAGGAACTTGCGGCTGGGCAGGGCCGCATAGAGCGTGAACCGGCCGGTGATCCAGGGCGCGAGCACGCGCACCAGCGCACCGCTGGCCAGGTGGGGCGCAGCCAGCTCGACCGTGGTGCCGGTGATGCCGGCGCCGTCGAGCGCGGCCCGCATCAGCGTGTCGGTGTGGTTGGCCCAGAGCACCGGGCGCACGTCCAGCAGCACCTCGTCGTCGCAGTCGCTGCGGAACAGGCGCAGCATGCGGCTGCGAGGGCCCATGTCCGGCTTGATGCGCAGGCAGTCGTGCTGCAGCAGGTCCTGCGGGGTGGCGGGGGTGCCCCGGCGCGCCAGGTACGCCGGCGACGCAACCAGGAAGGCCTCGGTCGTGTTCACCTTGCGGGCAATGATGTTGGCGTCGTAACCCTCGTCGGTGCCCATCAGTGTGATGTCGAAGGCTTCGATGGGGGGCTCGCGGTGGCTCGCCACCTCGATGTCCAGCTGGATCTGCGGATAGCGCTGGTGGAAGCTCGCGACCATGGGCGCGAGCACGTGTGTGGCCAGCACCGGTGGCGCCAGCACCCGCAGCGTGCCCGAAAGCTCCTGTGTGTGCGAACTCACCAGCGAGTGCGCGTCGTCCAGATCCTGCAGGATGTGGCGCACCCGCTCCAGGTAGGCCTCGCCGGCATCGGTGAGCGACTGCCGGCGTGTGGTGCGTTGCAGCAGCCGGGTGCCCAGGTGCTCCTCCAGGTCGGCCACCAGCCGCGTCACCACCGCGGGCGACATGTCCAGCGCCCGCGCAGCGGCGGCAAAACCGCCTTCGTCCGCCACACGAAGAAACACACGCATTGAGGTCAGTCGGTCCATGGGTCGATGGTGGAGGGTTTCAATCGAGAGATTGTTGCTGATTTGGAAATAGATTGACGACGATCCGGTGATTTTTCTTCTTGCAATGAAATTTTAAAGTTCACCCATCGCGAACGAATCTCTTCCGAAACACAACGCAAAGAAGCGAAACCGCCGCGAAAAGACACCCGACCCCCGGGCCGGCACCATCACTTCACCGTTTCACCACTTCTTGAAAGGAAGCACCATGAAAGCCTCTTACCTCTCCAGCATCGCCCTTGCCGTGGCCGCCCTGTCGGCCGGTCAGGCCTTCGCCGCCGACGCCGACGCACCCCTGACCCGCGAGCAGGTCCGCGCCGAACTGATCCAGGCCCAGCAGGCCGGTGACGTGATCGGCGACAACGAGTCCGGTCTGACGCTGCGCGAGATGTATCCCGGCCGCTATCCGGCCGCCGCCACCGCCCAGGCCAAGACCCGTGCCGAGGTCAAGGCCGAGCTGGCCGCCGCCCAGCGCGATGGCAACGTGATCGCCGACAACGAGTCCGGCCGCACCGCCCGCGAGATCAATCCCTCGGCCTACGCCGCCGCACCCAAGACCCAGGGCCTGACCCGCGAGGAAGTGCGCGCCGAGCTGCGTGCTGCCCAGGAAAGCGGCAACGTGATCGCCGACAACGAGTCGGGCCGCACGCTGCGCGAGGTTTACCCGAACCGCTACCCCAAGGACAACGTGGCCCAGGCCAAGACGCGTGAGCAGGTCAAGGCCGAGTTGGCCGAAGCCCAGCGCACCGGCGACATCATTGCCGACGGCGAAAGCGGCAAGAAGCTGAACGAGCTTTACCCCAGCCGTTACCCCAAGGCGAACTGACCTCCCCCCTGCGCCGCTTCGCGGCTTTCCCCCAGGGGGACCACACCTGCGGCCCGGCGAAGCCGGTTCCGCGGTGTGCGCTGGAATGTCAGGCGAACGTGTCTGGTACAACCCTGCGACGCAGGAGATGACGATGACAAGTTTCACCAAGGTGGTGCTCTACACCGGCACCGACGGACGGGCCGCGTTCCGCGAGGAATCGGTCGAACTCAGCGAAGGCACGCCAGCGGCGTGCCTTTCGCCGTTGATGCCCTCGGGCGGTTACCAGCTGCGCCAGAGCCCGGTCGGTTTTCGCAGCCAGTTCCACTGCACCGGTACCCCCCAGTGGCTGTTCGTGCTGCAGGGGCAGATGGAGATCGGGCTGCAGGACGGCAGCTCGCGCGTCTTCGGCCCGGGCGATCACTTCTATTCCGCCGACACCCTGCCCGAGGGCGCGACCTTCGACCCGGCGGTGCACGGCCACTGGAGCCGCCAGGTCGGCGACCAGCCGCTGGTGACGCTGTTCGTGCGCGCCTGACCCTGCCTCCAGAGGGGTTCGGGGCTTGCGCGCGCGGGCGAGCGAATCGACACTGCGTGCGGAACCTTCACCATGGTCACCGTCGAATTCGCCCCCGCCCTGCGCCGCCACGTGGACTGCGAACCCCAGCAGGTGCCACCGGGGTTGCTGCGCGATGCGCTGGAGGAGGCCCTGCAGGCCGCGCCGGCGCTGGCGGCCTATGTGTTCGACGACCAGCGCGCGGTGCGCAAACACGTGGCCGTGTTCGTCAACCGCGAACTGGTGGCCGACCGCACCCGGCTGGACCGGGCACTGCTGGCCGGCGACCGGGTGCTGGTGGTGCAGGCGCTGAGCGGCGGCTGAACCGCCACCCACACAACCCGAGGAGACTGCAATGGCGACGATGCTGGTGGCAAGCCGCAAGGGCCTGTTCGTGTGGGAGGGCGCGGGCACCGGCTGGCGCATCGCGGCGCTGCACTTTGCTGGCGAGCCGGTCACCAGCGTGCTGGCCGATCCGCGCGACGGCCACTGGTACGCCGCGCTGCGCCTGGGCCACTTTGGCGTCAAGCTGCACCGCAGTGCAGACCGGGGGCGTTCGTGGACCGAGGTGGCCGCGCCCGCGTTTCCGCCCAAACCGGCCGAAGGCCCGATGGCCGACGACACCACGCCCTGGAGTGTGGACCTGGTGTGGTCGATGGCGGCCGGCGGCGCGGACGAGCCCGGGGTGCTCTGGGCGGGCTGCCTGCCGGCGGGCCTGTTCCGTTCGGAGGATCGCGGCGCGAGCTGGTCGCTGAACCGGCCGCTGTGGGAAGAGCCCGGCCGCCGCGAATGGTTCGGTGGCGGCTACGACCACGCCGGCATCCACTCCATCGTGGTCGACCCGCGCGATGCCCGCCATGTGACGCTGGGCATCTCCTGTGGAGGCGTCTGGCAGACGCGCGACGCTGGCACCAGCTGGTCCCTCACGGCCCAAGGCATGAAGGCCGACTACCTGCCGGCCGAGAGCGCCGACGACGGCAACACCCAGGACCCGCACGCCCTGGTGCAGTGCCGCGCCCAGCCCGAAGCGCTGTGGGTGCAGCACCACCGCGGCATTTACCGCTCCACCGACGGCGGCGTGCTGTGGCAGGCCATCGCGGCGCCAGCGCCGTCGGGTTTCGGCTTTGCCGTGGCCTGTGACCCGGGCAACCCGCAACGCGCCTGGTTCGTGCCGGCGCAGGCCGATGTCTGCCGCATCCCGGTGGACGGGCGTTTGGTGGTGCTGCGCACCGACGACGGCGGCCGGAGTTTCCAGGCCTTCGGCGACGGCTTGCCTCAGACCCACGCCTACCACCTGGTGTACCGGCACGCGCTGGACGTGGACGCCAGCGGTCGCGTGCTGGCCATGGGCTCGACCACCGGCGGGCTCTGGGTCAGTGCCGATGCCGGCGAACACTGGCAGGAACTCTCGCGCGATCTGCCGCCGCTGGCTTCCGTCCGGTTCGTCTAGACCAGCACATCCGGCAGCTTCAGCCGCAGCAGCGCGCGCACGAAGCCGTGGTCGCTGCGGCTGCGGTCGCGGCCTTCGTGCAGGTGGTCGTTGAACACCTCCACGCGGCGCACGTCGCCGATGGCCGAACGGCTGGTGGCCACGAACTCCTCGCTCACCAGCACCTGATCCAGCACCTCGGGGTAGCCCTGGTGGATGTGCGAATACGCCACGTCGCGCCGCAGCGCAGCCTCCCCCTGCACGTCCCAGGCGCTGAACAGGGCGTTGTCGCGCGCACCCTTGTCGTAGGCCACCTGCGAGGTGGCGGCGATCAGCTGGGTGGTCACGCTGTGCGGCCCGTCGTTGAAATCGCCCATCACGATCAGCGGCAGCCGCGTGCGGTGCAGCAGCTCGACCACCTTCAGCCGCAGTGCCAGCGCCTCGCCTGCGCGCATCAGCAGCGAACGCAGCGAGCCCAGTGCCTGCACGGTCGGGTCTTCGGTGTCTTCCATGGTCTGGCCGCTGGCGTCCTGCAGGTACTTGGGGCGCTTGGACTTGAGGTGCGCGGTGATCACGCCGATCTCCTGCCCGTGTTTCATGCGCAGCGTGGCCAGCAGGGGCGGGCGCTCGAAGCGGGTGTGTGGCCCCAGCCCGGGCACCTGCACCACGGCCGCGGCGGGGAAATCGGCGATCGACTCCAGCGACTCAAGCTTCAGCCGCGTCACCAGGCCCACGCGCGGCGTGCCCTGGGCACCGTGTTGTCCGGGGCCGTTCTCGGCGCCGGGCACGGCCACCGTACCGTACTGGAGGCCGCTGCGGGCGATGGCGGCGCGCAGCGCCACCTCGTCCCAGACCTCCTGCACCGCCAGCACGTCGGCGTTGAGCACGCGAAAGCGCTCGCCGAGCCACTCGACTTTGCGCTCGAACTCGTTCTGGCTGTACGGGTCCTGCCCGTCGTAGAAGTGGCGGCCCGGCTGCGCCAGGTTCAGTACGTTGGCGCTGGCGACGGTCAGCGTGGCCCAGCGCGAGGGCGGCGGCGGAGAGGTGTTGGCCATGGCTGCACTGTATATACAGAGTGGTGCGGCGGGGCGCCGCCGCATCAGGTGTTCCGCGGTTCGGTGCGGGCAGTGAACAGCGGCAGGTGCACGCGCACCGTCAGCCCACCGCCGGATGTGTCGGCCAGTTCCACCCTGCCGCCGTGCAGGGCCGCGATTTCGCCGACGATGGACAGGCCCAGGCCGCTGCCTTTGCCGTCGCCGGGGGAGAGCCGGACGAACCGTTCCAGCACCCGCACCCGGTCCTCCGGTGCGATGCCGGTGCCGTTGTCGCTGACCTCCAGCACCGCTGTCCCGCCGGCGACGTGCAAGCCCACGTCGATGCGCACCGGCCCCGGGTTGTGGGTCAGCGCATTGCCGATCAGGTTGTCGACCAGGTTGCGCAGCGCATGCGGGTCGCCGACCAGGGACACCGGCTCGGCGCTCACCAGTCCCAGGTCGCTGCCCTGCTGTTCGGCGCGCGCCGAAAAGCCGGCGACGGCCTCGCGCAGCAGATCGTCCAGCCGCAGGGTCTGCTGCTGGGCCGTCTGCGCTTCGGGCTCCAGGCGTGCGAGCTGGAGCAGCTGAAAGGCCAGCCGGGAGGCCCGTTCGATGCCTGCATCCAGCTGGTCCAGCGCACCCTCCCATTCGCCCGGCTTTGACCGCCGGACCAGCTGCGCCTGCAGCTTGACCACGGCCAGCGGTGTATTGAGCTCGTGCGCGGCGTCGGCCAGGAAGCGGCGCTGGTGGTTGAGCATGTGCTCGATGCGGGCCAGCAGCTGGTTGAGCGTGTCGGCCAGTGGCGCCACCTCGGCGGGCAGGCCGGAGGTGTCGATGGGCTGCAGGCCTTCCGGGTCGCTGCGGGCGATGTCGCTGCGCAGCTGTTCCAGCGGCAGCAGCACGCGGTCGACGCCCGTGCTGGTGAGCACCGCCAGCACCAGCACCAGCAGCACCAGCGGAATCAGCAGCCATGGGGTGAGTGAGTAGAAGTGCTGGCGCCGGATCTTGGTGGTGACCGCCACCTGAACGATGCGCCGGTCGTGCGCCTGTGTGTACACACGCCAGCTTTCGCCCTCCCAGGTGACGATGTTGTGTCCCGGACGCTGCAGGGGCGGGCCGACATCGGCCAGCGAGGAATAGACCAGCTGGCCCGAGTGGTCCCAGATCTGGCTGACGAACTGGTCGAGGTCGTCATCGGCCAGTGCGGTCGAGGGCAGCGGCGCCGGGGGTTGAGCGGGCGCGGCCTCGTCGTGGCGCACCACCGTCTGGGCGATCTGCTCCAGACCCATGTCGCGCACATTGTTGAAGCCGCTCCAGGTCAGCCGCGCGGTCAGGAAACCGACCACCAGGGTGGTGATCAGCACCGAGGAGATCAGCCAGATCAGCAGCTGGGAGCGGATCGAGCGCAGTTTCAAGGCCGCTGCACCAGCTTGTAGCCCACCCCGCGCACATTGACGATCCAGGGCTCACCGAGCTTGCGGCGCAGGTGGTGCAGGTGCACCTCCACGGCGTTGCTGGAAATGTCTTCGCTCCAGCCATACAGCTGCTTCTCCAGCTGCTCGACCGAGAGCACCACCCCAGGCTGCCGGGCGAAGGTGGTCAGCAGGTCGAACTCGCGTTGCGACAGCGCCAGCTGCTTGCCCCCCAGCAGGGCCTCGCGCTCGGCCGGCCGCACCTCCAGGCGCCCCAGCTGGATGTGGGCGCTGGCGCGCCCGCCCTGGCGGCGCGCCAGCGCATGGATACGCGCGCACAGTTCGTCCAGGTCGAAGGGTTTGGTCAGGTAGTCGTCGGCGCCCTGGTTGAGCCCGGCCACGCGGTCGGGCACGGCATCGCGCGCAGTCACCAGCATCACCGGGGTCGTCTGGCCCTCGTTGCGCATCCATCGCAGGATCTGCAGCCCATCGGGCTTCGGCAGGCCGATGTCCAGCAGCACCACGTCGTAGCTGCGGCGGCCCAGGGCGTCGACGACCTGGTCACCGGTCTTGGCCCAGTCCACCTGGAACCCGGCCAGATCCAGCCCTTTTTCCATGCTGGCACCCAGCATCACATCGTCTTCGGCAAGCAGCAGTTTCATGGTGTGGACCTCTGATGGCGCAATGGTACCGACGAAAAAAAGGCGGGCATGTGCCCGCCTTGCTGCCGATCGGACCGAAAAACGAACTCAGCGGATGCGGCCGTAGCTGGTGCGCAGCGGATCGGCACCGCCGCCGTTGCCACCGCGCTGTCCACCACCGCCCTTGTTCTTGTTGCGGTTGCCGGTGCGCATCGAATCGATGCTGGTGCGCAGCGGATCAGGCTGGCCGCCCGGCGAGGCGGCGCGGGCGCGCGGTTCGCGGATGCGCAGGCTGCCCAGGTGGGCATTGGGGCCGGGCTGGCGCTCGGGGCGGTCTTCGCCTTCGTAGCGGTCTTCGCGCGGTGCGCGCGGCGTGCGCTCCTGGTGCTGGCGCGGCTGACCGTTGTGATTGGGGTTGCCGTTGGCGTTGGCCTGGCGCGGTTGTCCGTTGCCGCCCCCACCGCCACGGCGGTTGCGGTTGCGGCGCCGGCCTTCGCCCTGGCCCTCGGCGAGGGGCTGGCCCTCACCGGATTCGGCGCGCTGGCGCGGCTGGCCGCCGCCGTTGTTGTTGCGCCCGCTGTTGCCGCCCTCGGCCTTCTTCTCGCGGATGCGGGTCATCATTTCCTGGCGTGCGGCCTTGGCGGCGGCGGCCATCACGTCGCGGCTGGGCGGCTTGCCCGCGCCGCCCCAGATGGTCTGGCGGCCCATGGCGATGGGTTCGGCCTTCTCACCCGGCTCGGGCATGAACTCCTGGAAGATCTCCACCGGAATCTGCTGCTTGGTGAAGCGCTCGATGTCCATCATGAAGCCTTCTTCGTCCAGGCTCACGAGGTTGACCGCCTGGCCTTCGCGGCCGGCACGGCCGGTGCGGCCGATGCGGTGCACGTAGTCTTCGCAGACGTTGGGGATCTCGTAGTTGACGACGTGTGGCAGCTCGTCGATGTCGATGCCGCGGGCCGCGATGTCGGTGGCCACCAGGGCGCGGATCTCGCCGCTCTTGAAGTCGGCCAGTGCCTGGGTGCGGGCGCCTTGGCTCTTGTTGCCGTGCAGCGCCATGGCCTTGATGCCGTTCTTGGTCAGGTAGTCGGCCACGTTGTTGGCGCCGAACTTGGTGCGGGTGAAGACCAGCACCTGGCTCCAGTTGTGCTGGTTGATGATGTGCACCAGCAGCGCCTTCTTCTTGCCGCGGCCCACGGGGTGGATCACCTGGGTGATGCGCTGCACCGTGGTGTTGCGCGGGGTCACCTGGATACTCTGCGGGTCCTTGAGCAGGTTGTTGGCCAGGTCGCGGATCTCGTCGCTGAAGGTGGCCGAGAACAGCAGGCTCTGCTTGCTCTGGGGCAGCAGGGCCAGCACCTTCTTCACGTCGTGGATGAAGCCCATGTCGAGCATGCGGTCGGCTTCGTCGAGCACCAGGATCTGCACCTGCGAGAGGTCCAGGAAGCCCTGCTGCTGCAGGTCCAGCAGGCGGCCGGGGGTGGCCACCAGGATGTCCACGCCCTTTTTCATGGCGTTGATCTGCGGGTTCATGCCGACGCCACCGAAGACCACGGTGGAGGTCAGCGACAGGTGCTTGCCGTAGACACGCACGGACTCTTCCACCTGGGCCGCGAGTTCGCGGGTCGGCGTGAGCACCAGGGCGCGGATGGCGTTGCCACCAAAGCGGTTCTGGCCGCGCTCGCCCTGCGAGAGGCGCTGCAGCATCGGCAGGGTGAAGGCAGCGGTCTTGCCGGTGCCGGTCTGGGCGCCACCGAGCAGGTCGCGGCCGGCCAGGACGGCCGGGATGGCCTCAACCTGGATGGGGGTGGGGGTCTCGTAACCGTGCTCGCGCACAGCTTGCACGATGGCCGGAGCCAGGTTCAGATCTTCGAATTTCATCAATGAGAGGCACCCGTCCAGGGCGCTGGGGGCATCTGCCTGTGCGGTTGCCGAAGCAACTGTTCAGTTGAAGGCAGACGGGGTCTACAAAGCGGGTGGCAGGACCAGGAACTGGGGGCCGACCCTCCGGCGGGGTTGCCGGTGTTGCGGGCCACTGATGCGACGCAACGGGGCGTATTGTCGCACGTCTTGCCCAGCGACCGTCTGGAGAATTGCGGGAGCCGGCTGTCAGTGCCTGTCTCCATAATGTCGGTCCGCCCTCACGCCGGCCCCGGCCGGGACGATCCCACCCTCCACGAGAAGCCATGGATTCGCACAAGTTGATCCGGTCCGGTGTGGCCAATGACGCGGGAAAGCTGCGCCCGACACTCCAGCATTGCCTGGAGGCCGCTCTGTCGATCGCCGACACCATGATCGACGAGCTGCTGGCGCAGCTGGAGGCGGTGGCCGACCCGGACCGCCTGGCCAACCTGCCCATGGAGCTGGAACATGTGGACGTGGGGCAGATCGACCGCTGGATCCACGAAGCCGATGCCATCAAGCGCACCTGGTCGCAGCAGCTGCGCCAGGTCTTCTACCACGGCGAGGTCCAGGACCCGGACCTGCATGCCACGGTGCGTTTTGACGATCTGCGGCTGCTGGACGACCGGCAACTGGACGCCAGCATCGAGTTCGCCATCGCCGAGCAGGCGCTGACCAAGTCCACGCAGGAACTGCTGCCGCGTCTGAACGCCCTGGTGAGCAACCTCATGGGCTGGCTCACGGTGCAGCCCGACCTGAACCCGCTGCGACCCTCGGCCTACGCCCGGGCGCTGCGCGCGGTGATGGTCCAGCACGTATCCGATCCGCACCAGCGCACCGCACTGTTCGTGCCGGTGGCCGGCATCATGGGCGAGAGCCTGCGGCAGGTGTACCGCGAACTGATCCAGTGGCTGATGGCGCACGGCGTCGAGCCACTCGAGAACACCACGCAGTCGCTGCAGGCCGACAAGGCACCGCGCAACGCGGTGGGCCGCACCCTGCTGACGCTGAGCCGGCTGCGCCAGTTGCTGGCGGGGGATCTCAATGGCGAGCAGGAAGGCGGGCCGATCTTTCTGCACACGGTGCCGGCCTCCATGTCGGCGCTGGAGGACCTGGGGCTCATCGAGCCCCTGATGCAGCGCCTGCGCCAGCGGCCGGAACGGGCCGCTGGTCAGGGCCCGGTGGCCGAACTGCCGGTGGTCTCGGGCCATCAGCTGGGCCGGCTGCTGGGCCAGGAGGTGGTCCGCCTCATGCTGGACAACCTGACGCAGGACGAGCGCCTGCTGCCGGCCATCCGCCAGCAGATCGGACTGCTCGAACCCTCGCTGACCCGGCTCTCGCAGGCCGACCCCCGTTTCTTCAGCGACCGGCAGCACCCCGCGCGCCAGCTGCTGGAAAGCATCACCCAGCGCAGCCTGGGCTACCAGAGCCAGAGCGAAGACGGTTTCAGCGACCTGCTGCGCTCGGTGACCGGCGCGGTGCGTTCGCTGCAGCGCGTCGACGCCAGCGAAGAGGTGTTTGCCCGTCTGCTCAAACGCCTGCGGCGCCGCTGGGAAGAGGACGACGCCCGCAAGAACCAGCGGCGGGCCGAGGCGGCGCGTGCGCTGCTGCACGCCGAGCAGCGGCAGGTGCTGGCCGAGCGGCTGGCCGCCGATTTCCAGCAGCGCATGCAGGACAAGGACGTGCCGGAGTTCGTGCAGCGCTTTCTCACCGGTCCCTGGGCCCAGGTGCTGGCCGAAGCGCAGCTCGAAGGCAGCCTGCCGGGCAACGAGGACGATTCGCTGGACGTCGTCGCCGACGACCTGATCTGGAGCGTGCAGCCGGCCCTGATCCGGCGCGACACCGACCGACTGGCGCGGCTGGTGCCCCGCCTGCTGGGCCAGATGCGCCAGGGCCTGCAGCGCATTGCCTACCCCGACGAACTCACCGGCCAGTTCTTCGACGCGCTGGTGACGGTGCATGAAAAAGCCTTCGACGTGCCCACGCTGACCGATGCGTCCGGGGCCGGGGCGGAGGTCGACGCCCTCGACGATCCGATCACCCTGGGCATGTCGGTCGAGGAGCTGCCCATCGACGACTCGTTCTGGATCGCGGGCAAGGAGGCCGAAGACGCCGGTTTTGTGGAGGCCGAGACCGGCCCCATGCCCCTCGAAGGACTGAACGTCGTCGAAATGGACCTGGCGCCTGGCGCCTGGGTCGACCTCAAGGTGCAGGGCGAGTGGCTGCGGGCCCAGCTGACCTGGACCAGCCCGCGGGGCGGCCTGTTCATGTTCATCTCCGCCAATGGCCTGGCCCATTCCATGACCCGGCGCACGCTGGAGAAGCTGCTGGGCAAGGACGCCCTGCGCATCATCTCCCGCGGCGGGGTGGTCGAGGGGGCGCTGGACGCGGTGGCCCAGCAGGCCCTGCGCAACGCGCAGGAGGCCGATCCGGACACCGGTCTCTGACACGGCGGACCCGCGCAGGTTGTTCTCTTGACCACGACCACCTTCGGCTACGACCCGGCGCAGGACCGCATCTGGATGCGGGTGCACGATCAGGACGTCACGCTCTGGCTGACCCGGCGCATGGTGCGCAGCATCCTGGGGCCCATGCTCAAAGTGTTCGAGGAGTCCACTCCAGGGCAGCAGGGCGGCGCCGCACCCCGGGCGCGGGCGTCGATCGAGCACCAGCTGTCGCTGCACGAGGCCGCACCGGGCCAGCGCCCGGCGCAGATCCGGGCGGGGCGCGAACAGCCCGGCCAGGAGAGCGACCCGCAGCGGCGCCTGTGCACCCGGATCACGACCCAGGCCGCGCCCCAGGGCGTCACCCTGAACTTCGAAACTGGCGCCGGCCCGCTGGTGCTGCGGCTCAGCCGCAAGGGCATGCACCTGTGGTACCGGGGGCTCGCGCTGGTGCTCCCGCAGACCCACTGGAACCTGCCCGAGCCGCTGCCGGAGTGGCTGCAGGAGCCCATGACACCCGCAGCGGTGCGGGATCTGCTGGACCGCCCGCTGCCGCCCGACCTCGACAAACCGGCCTCCGGGCGATAATCCCCGGTTTTCCCCTTTGCCCTATCCGGTGCCTTTCGCCGGAACAACGCGCCTTCACCAGCGAGCTCATCAGCCATGGCCCAGTACGTCTTTTCCATGAACCGTGTCACCAAGACCGTGCCGCCCAAGCGGCAGATCTTGAAGGACGTTTCCATCAGCTTCTTCCCCGGCGCCAAGATCGGCGTGCTCGGTCTGAACGGCTCGGGCAAGTCGACCCTGCTCAAGATCATGGCCGGCATCGACAAGGAGATCGAGGGCGAAGCCATCGCCATGCCGGGCATCCAGATCGGCTACCTGCCGCAGGAGCCGCAGCTCAACCCCGACCAGACCGTGCGCCAGGCCGTGGAAGAGGGCATTGGCGGTGCGCTCAAGGCCAAGGCCCGCCTGGAAGAGGTGTACGCCGCCTACGCCGAACCCGACGCCGACTTCGACGCCCTGGCCGCCGAGCAGGCCGAGCTCGAAGCCATCATCGCCGCCAGCGGTTCCGAAAACTCCGACCTGCAACTGGAGCTGGCCGCCGACGCGCTGAACCTGCCGCCCTGGGACGCCACCATCAAGAACCTCTCCGGTGGCGAGAAGCGCCGCGTGGCCCTGTGCCGTCTGCTGCTGTCCAAACCCGACATGCTGCTGCTCGACGAACCGACCAACCACCTGGACGCCGAGTCGGTGGAGTGGCTGGAGCACTTCCTGCAGCGCTTCCCCGGCACCGTGGTGGCCATCACCCACGACCGCTACTTCCTGGACAACGCCGCCGAGTGGATTCTCGAACTCGACCGTGGCCACGGCATTCCTTACAAGGGCAACTACACCGACTGGCTGGACCAGAAGGAACGCCGCCTGGAGACCGAACAGAAGTCCGAAGACGCCCGCACCAAGGCGATGAAGGAAGAACTGAAGTGGGTGCGCTCCAACGCCAAGGGCCGCCAGGCCAAGAGCAAGGCGCGTCTGGCCCGCTTCGAGGAGCTGAGCGACGTCGAATACCAGAAGCGCAACGAGACCAACGAGATCTTCATCCCGGTGGCCGAGCGCCTGGGCAACCAGGTGATCGAGTTCAAGAACGTCAGCAAGTCCTTCGGCGACCGCCTGCTGATCGACAACCTGAGCTTCTCGGTGCCCCCGGGCGCCATCGTCGGCATCATCGGTCCCAACGGTGCCGGCAAGTCGACGCTGTTCCGCATGATCCAGGGCGTGGAGCAACCCGATTCGGGCACGGTGACCATCGGCCAGACCGCCAAGCTGGCCTTCGTGGACCAGAGCCGCGAGAGCCTGGACGGCAGCAAGACCGTGTGGGAAGACGTGTCCGGCGGGCTGGACAACATCACCGTGGGCAAGTTCGTCATGCCCTCGCGCGCCTACATCGGCCGCTTCAACTTCAAGGGCAACGACCAGCAGAAGCTGGTGGGCAACCTCTCCGGTGGTGAGCGCGGCCGCCTGCACCTGGCCAAGACCCTGGCCCAGGGCGGCAACGTGCTTATGCTCGACGAACCCTCGAACGACCTGGACGTCGAAACCCTGCGCGCTCTGGAAGAGGCACTGCTGGAATTCGCCGGATCGGCCATGGTGATCTCGCACGACCGCTGGTTCCTCGACCGCATCTGCACCCACATCCTGGCCTGCGAAGGCAATTCGCAGTGGTATTTCTTCGACGGCAACTTCACCGAGTACGAGGCCGACAAGAAGAAACGCCTGGGCGAAGAGGGCGCGCGGCCGAAACGCACCCGTTTCAAATCCATTTGACGCCCGCCATGGAACTGACCGACGAACAGGTTCTGGCCGACACCCGCCGCTGGATCGAGAAGGCGGTGATCGGGCTGAATCTGTGCCCGTTTGCGCGTTCGGTGTACGTGAAGAACCAGGTGCGCATCGTGGTCAGCCGCGCGCGGCACCTGGACGCCTTCCTGGACGAATTCGACCGCGAGCTGGACCTGCTGGTGAGCACGCCGGCCGAAGAGATCGACACCACGCTGCTGGTGCACCCCACGCTGTTCCCGGAGTTCGAGGTCTTCAACGACTTCATGAACGTGGTGGACGACGTGGTGGCCGAGCACGAGCTCGAAGGTGTGGTCCAGGTGGCCAACTTCCACCCCCAGTTCCTCTTCGAGGACGAGGCGGCGGATGATCCGAGCCACTTCACCAACCGCGCGCCCTATCCCACGCTGCATCTGCTGCGTGAGGACAGCGTGGAACGCGCGGTGGCCAGCGAGGGCGGGGACGCCGAGAAGATCGTGGAACGCAACATCGCCACGTTGCGCACGCTGGGCGCCGAGGGCTGGAAAGCCTTGCTTTCTAAGCCCTGAACTGCGCGAAATTCCAGGGCTGATCCGGGCTTTGTCGCCCGGAGGGGTTGCCCACAATCCTCGGTCATGAGGTCCCGACCGAACGATCTGTGCTCCACCCCATGAACGCCCGCACCTACACCCCCTTCGACAGCTGCCTGAAGGCCGCGCTGGTCCTGTCCGCCGACTGGATTCCGCGCTGGCTGGACCTGCTGCAGGCTGCTCTGGTGCACCGTGAGGCGACTGGTGCCACACACGAGAAGCGCGGCTTCGGCCATGCGCGCTCGGTGCTGATGGCATGCCGGGACCGGCTCGAAGCCCGCCTGGTGACGGCGTTTGCCAGTGCGGTTCACGCCGACGTGGCGCGCGACCGCGGCTCGCCAACGGCCGCCCCACGCAAGCCGAGGGCCGCGCTGAGCATGGACGACCTGACACTGATGGACCACGGCCAGGTGCAGGCCTCGGTGGAGCTGGCCCGGCTGCAGCAGGTGGTCAGGATGGCGGTGGACGACGAACTGCTCACACTGGACGCGCTGCTCAGCGCCGCGCGCGGCCTGCGCACCGTGCGTGCCGAGGCCAACCCCCTGCGCCCCGATGTCGTCATCGACACCCTGATGGCGGCGCTGGCCAAACTGCGCATCGACGAAGCGGCACGGCTGCACTGGCTGCATGCAGGTGCCGTGTCGCTGGGGCAGGAACTGGGCCGGTTCTACGCCGCGCTGGTGCGGCACCTGGAGGCGGACGGCGTGCAGCCGGCCGGCTATGTGGTGGTGCCCACAGCGCTGCCGGCGCGCCCGGTCCATACGTCTGTGTCCGATCATGGTGAAGACCGCCCGTCCGGCGCGGATGCCGACGGTGCCCCGCTGGTGCTGACGCTGGACCACCTGCACCGGCTGCTGGTGGGCAACTTGGCCCAGGGCGGTGCCGGCGTGTCCGACCATGGTGCATCGGGTTCTGGCAATGCGCTGGTGCGGACGCTGGCGGCCGAGGTGGTGACGCTGATGCTGCGCACGATCGCCGAAGACCGGCGGCTGCTGACGCCTGTGCGGGATCTGGTGATGCAGCTCAAGCCTGCGCTGCTGCACCTGGCCAAGACCGATCCGCGCTTCTTCGCCGACCGCGACAACCCGGCCCGCCGTCTGCTGGACGCGATCACCGCGCGCAGCCTGGCCTACGTCCACGAGCAGGACACCGGGTTCGGCGAGTTCGCCGGGCAGGTGCTGCACACGGTGCAGTCGCTGCAGACCTTGTCGGCCGACCTGCCCGAGCGCGTGGTGGCCTGCATGCAGCGCATGGAGTCCCTGGGGCTGACCGACCAGGGGCCGGCCATGCAGACCCTGGTGCGCGTCGAGCAGCGGCACCTGCTGGCCGAGCGCGTGGCGCGGGAGATCCGGGCTCGCGACGACTTTGCCCGTGCGCCCGCCCTGGTCAAGCGCTTTCTGTGCGGACCCTGGGCGCAGGCGGTGGCCCATGCCCGCCTGTCGACCGACATCCTGGGGGAGCTGGCGACACAACACGACCTGCTGGAGGTGCGCGATGTGCCATCGGATCGCTACATGGACATCCTCACAGACCTGCTCTGGTCCTGCCAGCTCGCGCAGGCAAGCCAGAACCGGCCGCGCCTGGTGCGCGTGGTGCCGGTGGTGCTGCGCACGCTGCGGGAAGGGCTGGACGCCATCGACTTTCCCCGTCCGCAGGCCGAGTCCTTCTTCCAGGCCCTGATGGGGCTGCACGAGGCAGCCTACAAGTCGCACCGCAGCGACGGGATGCTGAAAACGAGCCTGCGCTACCAGGAGCAGCCGGTGGCCACAGCGGAACCCTGGTTGCAGGGCCACGAGGCCCGGGAGTCCGGGTTCATCGACACCCAGCTGATGGTCACCGAGTTCGCGGACACCGAGCCGGCCACCTGCCAGCAGCCGTTGGGCAGCGGGGACACGCTGGCGGTGGGTGCCTGGATCGAGCTGCAATACCCGGACCATGTGCAGCGCTGCCAGCTGCGCTGGGCGAGTCCGCACCGCACGCTGTTCCTGTTCGCCACCGCCGAAGGGCAGTCGGTGTCGCTCACCCGGCAGGGCATGGACCGCCTGGAGGCCAGCAGCCATCTGCGGGTGGTGGCCGAACACGGTGTGGTGGACGAAGCCCTCGCGGCCGTGGCCCGCCTGGCCTGGGTCAACTCGGGCCGGCTGGCCTGAGAGGGTCCGTCCGCCGGGGCCTTCAGCCCTGGCGCAGCAGCTTCTTGCGCACCAGCCCGATGTTGCTGCGCAGGGCGTAGAGCTCGTCGGTGTACGACAGCGGCACCACCACCTGCTCCACCCGGGCCTCCAGCCGGTCCAGCTGCTCGACCAGCTCGTCCACCGGCACCGGCGCACCACCCGGTTCGGTGAACCGCTGCTCGATGCTGCGCAACTCTGCGTACCAGCGGAACACGCGCGAGCGGATGCGGAAGGTGTAGAGCGGCGGCACCACGCGCGAGAGCGGCAGCGCCAGCGCCAGGATCAGGCCCATCGCCAGCCACATGCGCTCGACCAGGTTGGCCAGCCAGAACGGCAGGTAGCGCTGCAGGAAGGGCGGGCCGTTCTTGATCGCGCGCACCGCTTCGGGCGAGATGGGCACCTCGCTGTGCTCCAGGCTCGGGTATTCGCGTGCCCGGTTGAACCAGCTGCCACCGCTGTGAAGGCCGGTGGCCGTCTGCGCGAACAGCTGCAGGATGGCCGGGTGGGTCTTGGCGCCGGCCAGCAGGCTGGTGGTCGAGGCGACCAGGTGCATGTCGGTTTCGGGGATGTTTTTCGACAGGTCCACCACGCCCTGCGGCATGACCACCGGCGTGAGGTAGCCGAAGCGGCGCGAGTAGGCCTCGCTCTGCGAGAAGTTGAGCAGGCGCACGCCGGGCGACTGCAGCAGCATCTGCACCATCAGCGACTCGGGGGCGGAGGCGAACACGATGGCGTCGATCTGGCCGTCCAGGAAGGCCACCGTGGCGGGGGTCTGCTCCAGCTCGCTGAGCTGCAGCTGCTGGCGGTCGATGCGGTTGACGTCCAGCAGGGTCGAGAACAGGCGCGGCACGCCGCTGCCGGGTGTGC
The DNA here is from genome assembly GCF_002025745.1 of Hydrogenophaga sp. H7. Lineage (NCBI taxonomy): Bacteria > Pseudomonadati > Pseudomonadota > Betaproteobacteria > Burkholderiales > Comamonadaceae > Hydrogenophaga > Hydrogenophaga sp. H7. Next base: position 55,927 of record NZ_MCIC01000004.1, read on the forward strand.
CGACGTTGACGCGCCAGCCGACCAGATCGCCCAGCGACTGGATGGTCGGGCTCTGCCTGAGCCGCTGCGCCGAGTCCTCGCGGTAGAACAGCCACAGCGGTTCCACGAACAGGCTGCCCAGCGAGGTGATGGCTTCTTCGTCGTCGTAGCCGATGTCGGCACTGCCGCCCTGCACGAAGCCCAGGTCGGCCTGGCCGGTGCGCAGCAGTTCGAGGTTGGCCGAGGAGCCCTGGGAGGGCAACAGTTCGACGGTGATGCCGTAGCGCGCCAGGGCCTGGGCGTAGCGTTTGCCGAACTCGTCGTAGGCGCTTTGCGCCGGGCCGGTGGCCAGCACCACGCGCTTGGGCGGGTTCGGGTCGAGCCACCAGTAGGTCAGTGCCAGCAGCAGCAGCGTCAGCAGCACGAAGGGCCCGATCGACGCCAGCAGATCGCGCAGCGACAGCAGGGTGTAGCGGATGTTGTGGGGCATCGCGCTACCTTAGCACGGGAGTCCTGTGCCCCCGTGACCGCGCCGTGGCTACCCGCCGTTCAGGCGGAACACCTTGACCGACTCCTGCATCACGGTGGCCTGACCCTTGAGCGAGGATGCCGCGGCGGCCAGCTCCTCGACCATGGCCGCGTTCTGCTGCGTGACCGAATCGAGCTGGCCGATGGCCTGGTTGATCTGCGCCAGGCCCATGGTCTGCTCCTGCGCGGCGCTGGTGATCTCGCCGATCAGGGTGTTGACCTGCTGGACCGCATCAACCACATGGCCCATCGTGCTGCCAGCGTTGTTGACCAGCTCGCTACCCCGCTTCACCTGGTTGGTGGAGTCGTCGATCAGATGCTTGATTTCCTTGGCGGCTTCGGAGGTGCGCTGGGCCAGGCTGCGCACCTCGCCGGCCACGACGGCAAAGCCGCGCCCCTGCTCACCTGCCCGGGCCGCTTCCACGGCGGCGTTCAGGGCCAGGATGTTGGTCTGGAAGGAGATGCCTTCGATGACCTGGATGATCTCGCCGATGCGGCTGGAGGAGCGGCTGATGTCGCCCATGGTCTGGACCACCGCCCCCATGGCCTCGTTGCCCTGGCGGGCCACGTTGGAGGCCCTGCCGGCCAGCGACGCGGCCTCCCGGGCCGAGTTGGCGCTGTTCTCGACCGTGCTGGTGAGTTCTTCCATCGACGCGGCCGTCTCTTCCAGGCTGCTGGCCTGCGCCTCGGTGCGCGAGGACAGGTCCTGGTTGCCACCGGCGATTTCGCCCGAGGCCACCTGCACACCCTCGACCTCGTGGCGCACGTCGGTGACCACGGCCATCAGGTTCACATTGAGCTGGTTGAGCGCCCGGATCAGCTCGCCGATTTCGTCGGACCTGTCCGATTCCAGCCGGGCCGACAGGTCGCCCGCCGCCATCCGGTTGGCAAACGCCAGCACCTGTTCGACCGGGGCCACCAGCATGCGCTTGATGAACGCGGCGGCCACCAGCGAGACCACGGCGGTCACGGCGAACGCGGCGAGGTGCACCCACTCTGGCATGCCTTCGGTGGCGCTTTCCAGGAACTGGACGCCGAACGCAAGGCCCAGGGTCAGCAGCGAGAGCTTGCGTCCCAGGGTGGGCCGTGTCCAATCGCGCAGCTTGCCGCGCCAGCCGGTGCGGACCAGGTGGCCCCGGCGCAGCGCCAGGGTGCGTTGCCCCGATTCGGCTTCGGCGCGCATGCGGGCGTACAGCGACTCTGCCGCCTCGACCTGCTCCCGCGCGGGCTTGGTGCGCACCGACATGTAGCCCGTGACCTGACCGTTCTCCAGCATGGGCGTGGCGTTGGCCATCACCCAGTAGTGGTCGCCGTTCTTGCGCCGGTTCTTGACCAGCGCGCACCAGGGCGAGCCGCTCTGCAGCGTGGCCCACATGTCGCGGAAGGCCTCGGCTGGCATGTCGGGGTGGCGCACCAGGTTGTGCGGCTGGCCGATCAGCTCTTCCCGGCTGTACCCGCTGACCGAGACGAAGTTCGGGTTGCAGTAGGTGATGCGGCTGGTCAGGTCGGTGGTGGAGACCAGGGTGACGCCATCCGGGATGACGAACTCCTGCTGGGTGACGGGCAGATTGGTGCGCATAAGAGAAATCCTTTGGAGTTCGCTGAATGACTTTCGTCAAAGGCTCATCCGACTTGAGGCCGCCTGTCTCAAATTGAGACCTTTGGGCGGATCAAGTCTAGGAATTTCCCCGATGCGCAAAGGGCCGAGCAGCGCCAGCAAATGCCCGCTGTTCGAGGGGCTCAGCGCCTGGGTTCGATGTCCGAAGCCACGTAGGCGCCGTTGACCTTCTCCGCCCGGAAGCGCACCTGGTCACCCACCTTGAGCGGGGGCAGGGTGGCCGGGTTCCTGACCTGGAACACCATGGTCATGGCCGGCATGTCCAGGTTCGGGATGTCGCCGTGCTTGAGCGTGATCTTGCCGGCCGCCGTGTCGACCTTGCGGACTTCGGCGTCGACCAGCGGCAGCGGGTCGGCGGCGGCCGCCAGCGTGGTGATCAGGCTGGTGGAGGCGATGAGCGTGCGCAGGAGGTGGTTCATGTGTAGCTCCGGGGTTCAGGTGCGGAAATAGGAACGGTAGACGCGGCTGCTGCCGTCGCGCTGGACCAGGACCACGTCGTAGGGGTCCTTGCGGCCGCCGTACTCCGGGCCGTCCATGCCGGGGCTGCCAATGGGCATGCCCGGCACGGACAGGCCCAGGGCCTGGGGCTTCTCAGCCAGCAGGCGGCGGATCTCCGGGGCGTTCACATGCCCCTCGATCACATAGCCGCCGATCAGTGCGGTATGGCAGGAGGCGTACTTCTGCGGCATGCCCAGGCGCTGGCGCACCGCGGTGTTGCCGGTCTCGAAGACCTGCACCTGGAAGCCGTCGCGCTGCAGGTAGGCGATCCAGTCCTTGCAGCAGCCGCAGTTCGGGTCTTTCCAGACCTGCATCACGGGCAGGGCCTCGGTCTTGGTCGCGGGTGCCGCGGCGCGGGCCGCGAGCGTGGTGGCGCCGAGCAGGGCGGTGGCGCCGAGGAGGAAGGAACGTCGTTGCATGGTGTGCTCCGTTCAGGAATGGATCAGGATTTTGGATTGACGCGGATGGTGCCGCGCATGCCGGCCTCGAAGTGGCCGGCGATCAGGCAGGCGAACTCGAAGTCGCCCGGGCGGTTGAAGGTCCAGGTGATCTCGCCGCGCTTGCCGGCGTACACGTGGGCCATGTAGGGCTCGTCGTGTTCCATGCCGGGGTGCTTCTTCATCAGCTCGGCGTGGGTCTGCAATTCTTCGCGTGTGCCGATCACCAGTTCGTGCAGCAGTTTGCCGCGGTTGGCGATGCGCAGGCGCACCGTCTCTCCTTCGCGCAGGTCCAGGTGCGCGGGCGTGAAGCGCATCTTGTCGTCCATGCGGACCTCGATGGTGCGCGTGGCCTCGGCCGGCGCGGCGGCGATGCCCCAGGGCTTCTGTTCGCGCACGACCTCGCGCGGGCCGCCGGCATGGCGGTCGCCATGGGCGCGCACGGTGGCGGGCAGCAGGGCCGGAGTGGCCAGCAGGGCCAGCGTGCGCAGCAGCTGGCGCCGGTGGAGAGTGAGAGCGGTCATGGTGTCGTTGCGGTTCAGTGGTTGTGGTGGCCCGCCGGTTTGCGGGCGGACGCGTCGGTCGGGGTCTGGGGATCAGCAGCGCTGCCAGGCGCGCGCGACGTGGCGGCCGGGGTCGGCACCTCGCGCGCCTGGGTGCCGGGCGGCATGGTGTACCAGCCCGGGTCGGTGTGGTCGCCGGGCTTCTGGTCGGCGCGCACCTTGAGGGTGGTGAACATGCCGCCCATCTCGATCGGGCCGTAGGGGCCGGTGCCGGTCATCATGGGGAAGGTGTTCTCGGGCAGCTCCATCTGCATTTCGCCCATGTCGGCCATGCCGCGCTCGCCCATGAGCATGTAGTCCGGCGTGTGGCGCTGGATCTTCTGCACCAGGCCGCGGTGGTCGGCGCCGATCATGGTCGGCACGCTGTGGCCCATGGCGCCCATGGTGTGGTGGCTCTTGTGGCAGTGCATGGCCCAGTCGCCGGGCTCGTCGGCGATGAACTCGATCTGCCGCATCTGGCCCACGGCGATGTCGGTGGTCACCTCGGGCCAGCGCGCAGTCTTGGGCACCGGGCCGCCGTCGGTGCCGGTCACCTCGAACTCGATGCCGTGGATGTGGATCGGGTGGTTGGTCATGGTCAGGTTGCCGATGCGCACCCGCACCCGGTCGCCCAGGCGCGCCACCAGCGGGCTGATGCCCGGAAAGACGCGGCTGTTCCAGGCCCAGATGTTCTGCTCCAGCATGGTGTTGACCTGCGGCGTGCGGCTGCCGGGCTCGACGTCGAAGGCATTGAGCAGGAAGCAGACGTCGCGCTGCACCTCGTTGATGAGCGGGTGTTTGCCTTTCGGGTGCGTGACCCAGAAGCCCATCATGCCCATGGCCATCTGCACCATCTCGTCGGCGTGCGGGTGGTACATGAAGGTGCCGGGGCGGCGCGCCACGAACTCGTACACGAAGGTCTTGCCCGGCGGGATCTGCGGTTGCGTCAGCCCGCCCACGCCGTCCATGCCATTGGGCAGGCGCTGGCCGTGCCAGTGCACCGCAGTGTGCTCGGGCAGGCGGTTGGTCACGTACAGGCGCACTCTGTCGCCCTCGACCACCTCGATGGTCGGGCCCGGGCTCTGGCCGTTGTAGCCCCACATGTTGACCAGGAAGCCGGGCGCCATCTCGCGCACCACGGGTTCGGCCACCAGGTGGAACTCCTTGACGCCGTTGTTCATGCGCCAGGGCAGGGTCCAGCCGTTGAGCGTGAGCACCGGGCTATAGGGGCGGCCCGCGCCGGTGACGCCGGGCGGCGTCCAGGGCGGAGCGGTGTCGGCCGAGGTCTGCTGCACGGCCTCGGGAATGGCGGCGAGCGCGGCGCGGCCCACGCCGGCGGCGGCGAGCGCGGTGGCGGCGCCGGTGAAGAAGTGGCGTCGTTGCATCTCAGTGGTCCTCGGAAGCAGTGCCGGCGGAGGCCGACGGGGCATCGGTGGCGGTGGCGCGGTAGGGGCCGCCGGCCAGCAGCAGCTGCCAGTCGAGCCAGGCGGTCCAGTAGGCGTGGCGTGCCTGGGCGGCGGCGGTGGCGGCGGCGAGTCGCTCGCGCGTGGCGTCGAGCAGCTCCCAGGTGCTTTGCAGCATGCCGTTGTAGCGCAGCAGGGTTTCCTGCTCCTGCGCGGTCACCAACGGCAGCATCAGCGTGCCCGTCTGCCGGGCCAGGGCGTGCTGGTCCTGCAGCCGGCCCCAGGCCTCGCGCGCCTGCGAGCGGCGTTCCGTCTCGGCGCGGGCCAGGGCGGCCTGGGCCTCGGCGGCTTCGCCCAACGCGTGCTCGCGCGTGAGGCGGGTGTCGGTGATCACCGGCGCGCTGGCGGGCAGGCCGTCGGACGGCAGGGTGGCCACGGCGCCTTCGCGGGCACGGGCCAGTTGCTCCAGCAGGCCGCCCGGCAGGGCGCCGACCTGTCGTCCGGTGTCGAGCCGCTGCTGGGCCAGCGTCGCGTCGGCCGCGACGACACGCGAGGCGATGGTGTCGATGTCCGGTGTGTCCAGGGTCGCGGGCGGTTCTGGCAGTTCGGCGGGCAACTGCTGCGCCAGCGCCGCGACCTCGCTGGCACTGGTCAGCCCCAGCTCGCGCGCCAGGCGCTCGCGCGCACCGCGTTCGGCCTGCCGGGCCTGCACCAGGGCCAGGCCCTCGCGCGCCTGCGTCACCTGTTCGCGCAGCAGCCGGGCCTGGCTCCAGTTGCCCGCCTGCACCATGCGCCGGCCCAGCTCGGCGCCGCTGTCGGCCACCTCGCTGCGCGCCTGCTGCAGCGCCAGCGCCTGCGCGGCCAGCACCGCGTCCTGCCAGGCCTGGCGCACCCGGGTGATGTGGGCTAGCAGGGCCAGGTGGCGTTCGCGGGCCTGCACCGGGTTGGCGGGCGCGGCACCGAACAGCTCGGGCCGCAGCCGCAGGGCGCGGCGCACCGCCTCGTCGGCGGTCAGCGCCGGTCCGGGACGCGCCGGCGTGGCCGCTGGCGGCAGATTGCGCTGCTCCCACTTCAGCAGGTCGATGTGCCCGCGCGGGAACTCGCCCACGCGCTCGTTGGCCTCGCGCCACTGTTGCCGGGCTTCGCTCAGGGCCGGGTTGTCCGGCGGGGTCGGTGTCTGTGTCTGCGCCCACGCCGGCCACCACGGCACGGCGAGCGCAACAACGGCGGGCCAGGCCCGCTTCATTGCATTCATGGAAATCTCCTGAGGTCACGAACCGGTGCACCGCCCGGCCAGCGAGCGGACGCACCACGGGTGGGTGAGGTCAGGAAATGGGCGGCTTGTGCCCCGGGTGGGGCTGGGCGCTTGCAAAGCGCACGGCGCCGGCGGTCAGGCGCGAGGGGGGCAGGGGCTCTGGCCCGGCGGCTGCCCATGGCGTGGTCGCCAGCAGCGGGCCGTTGCAGATGTCGCAGGCGGCGTGCAGGGCCGTTTCGCCAGGGCTGGCGGGATCGGCCACCGCGTGGTCGGCACAGTGGGGCGCGGTGGCGGCATCGGCAACCGCGACGACCTGAGCCTGTTCCGGGGACGCCGCCATCGAAAGCACCATGGCGTCACCCGCCCAGGCCCGCCAGGGCAGGAGCACGATGAGGAGGACGACGAACCAGCGACGCATGGGGGAAATGATACGTCCCGGCGCGGAAAGTTCAGGCGGGCACGGCGGCCAGCTCGCGCCGGGCTTCCCGGACCACCGTGACCCCGGCGCTGAGCGCCAGCGCCGCCATCACCCCGGCGACAACCAGGTCGGGCCAGGCCGATCCGGTGCCGAACACGCCCAGCGCCGCCAGCATCACCGCCAGGTTGGACAGCGCGTCGTTGCGTGAACAGAGCCAGACGCTGCGCATGTTGGCGTCGCCGGTGCGGAAGGTGTAGAGCAGCACCGCCACGCCCGTGTTCACCACCAGCGCGATGGCCCCCACCACACCCATGGTGAGCGGCTCGGGCACGGTGCCGCTGTGCAGCACCCAGGCCGCCTTGCCGATCACGAACAGGCCGTAGGCGGTCATGGACAGGCCTTTGACCAGGGCCGCTCGGCTGCGCCAGACCACCGCCATGCCCAGCACGGCCAGCGACAGTCCGTAGTTGGCCGCGTCGCCGGCGAAGTCCACCGCGTCGGCCAGCAGCGACACCGAGTCGGCTTGCAGGCCGGCGGCCAGCTCGACCACGAACATCGCGAGGTTGAGCACCAGGGCGATCCAGAGCGCGCGGCGCCAGGCCGGGTTGGTGACGCTGTCCCGGCCTTGGGATTCGATGGTGCAGTGATCGTGACATTCGCAGGACACAGGAAACCTTTCGCTGGAGGTGAATTCGTGCCACGATTGGAAACCTTCAAGTCACTTCAAGGTCAAGTCCATGATGTCGCACGCTTCAAACGAACCCCGGTGGAAGATTGGCGAAGCCGCGCGCCGCAGCGGCGTGGGCGCGGCCAACATCCGCTACTACGAACGCGAGGGGCTGCTGGCGCCACAGGCCCGCGCCGACAACGACTACCGCCTCTACAGCGAGGACGACGTGCACCGCCTGCGCTTCATCCGGCTGTGCCGCGCGATGGACATGTCGCTGGAAGAGGTGCGGTCGCTGCTGTCGCTGGACCTGGGCCGCAAGGCCGACTGCGTGCGTGCGCGCGAGGTGCTGGACGCGCACCTGGCGCATGTGCGCGAGCGGCTGGCCGAGCTGCGCGCGCTGGAGAAAGACCTGCGCGGCCTGCGCGACCGCTGCGACGGCTCCGACGACCACTGCCACATCATCGAGGCCCTGCACGAGCGGGCCGATGCGCCCCTGGCGGAAGTGGCCACCGCCGGCCCGCGGCGCCACGTCTGAGCGCGCGGGCCGCGGCCTCAGCGGCCGGCCAGAGTGGCGCTGGCCTTGTCGATCCAGTGCTGCACCGCGCCGGTCAGGTCGTTCTGGCTGAAGGAGCAGCTCTCCTCGCTGAACAGCGCGCTGCTCTCCAGACGGTCCAGCAGGTTGTTCAGCACCTCGGCGTAGCGCGGCGGCAGCGCGGCCAGCAGCACCGCGTCGCCGCGGGCCGCGGCCGAAAAGTCCTGCAAGGACAGTTCACCGCGGCGCAGTGCGTCCAGCGACTGCGTGAGCGCCGCCAGCCGAGCGGAGGGATCGGTGCCCATGGCAGTTCTCCTTCAGTGCCCCAGGATCTTGGACAGGAAGTCCTTGCTGCGGTCGGTCTGCGGGTGGTTGAAGAACTCCTCGGGGGTGTTCTGCTCCACCACCTGGCCCTGGTCCATGAAGATCACGCGGTCGGCCACGGCCTTGGCAAAGCCCATCTCGTGCGTCACGCACAGCATGGTCATGCCCTGATCGGCCAGGCCGATCATCACGTCCAGCACTTCCTTGATCATCTCCGGGTCGAGCGCCGAGGTGGGCTCGTCGAACAGCATGATCTTGGGCGTGAGGCACAGCGCACGCGCAATGGCCACGCGCTGCTGCTGACCGCCGGAGAGCTGCAGCGGGTACTTGTTGGCGTGTTCGGCGATGCGCACCCGCTCCAGCTGCACCATGGCTTTTTCTATGGCCACGTTGCGCGGCATCCTGGCCACCCAGGTGGGCGAGAGGATGAGGTTCTCCAGCACGGTCAGGTGCGGGAACAGGTTGAACTGCTGGAACACCATGCCGACCTCGCGGCGCACCTTGTCGATGCCCTTGACGTCGTCGCCGACCACGGTGCCGTCCACCGTGAGCTTGCCCTGCTGGTATTCCTCCAGGGCGTTGATGCAGCGGATCAGCGTGGATTTGCCCGAACCGGACGGGCCGCAGATCACGACCTTCTCGCCCTTGGCGAAACTGAGGTTCACGTCGCGCAGCACGTGGTAGCCATTGCTGGCGTACCACTTGTTGACGCCTTCGAACTGGATGATGGGAGCTTCTTGTTGGGTCATGAGAGGCTTTCGTAGCAATGTAGCGGGCGTTCAGCGGACTTTGCTGACAGCTGTGCGTTTTTCCACCCACAGGCTGTAGCGCGACATGGCGAAACAGAACACGAAATAGATCAGCGTGATGAAGAAATAGGCTTCGAGCTTGAACGGGCGCCAGTCGGCGTCGGCGTTGAGCGCCAGCGCCAGTGCGCCGGTCAGCTCGTACAGCGAAACGATGGTCACCAGCGAGGTGTCCTTGAACATGCCGATGAAGGTGTTCATGAGCGAGGGCACGACGGTGGTCAGCGCCTGCGGCAGCACGATCTTGAGCTGGGTCTGCCAGTAGGTCAGGCCCAGCGTGGCCGCCGCTTCGGTCTGCCCCTTGGGCAGGGCCTGCAGGCCGCCGCGCACCACCTCGGCCATGTAGGCCGCCGAGAACAGCGTGATGCCCACCACCACCCGGATCAGCACGTCGATGCTCACGCCATGCGGCATGAACAGCGGCAGCATGAACGAGGCCATGAACAGCACCGTGATCAGCGGTACGCCGCGGATCAGCTCCACATAGAGCGTGCACAGGGTCTTGATGGCCGGCATGTTGGAGCGCCGCCCCAGCGCCACGAAGATCGAGAGCGGGAAGGCCATCGTCATCGACACCACGGTGAGCATCACGGTCAGCGGCAGACCGCCCCACTGGTCGGTGGGCACCTCGGTCAGACCCAGCACGCCGCCCTTCATGAGCGTGAAGTAGACGGCCAGCATGACCACCCAGACCAGCGGCAGCGCCTTGTTCCAGAAGCGGGGCATGCAGCTGAGGACCACCACGCCCAGCATCAGCGCGGTGGCGATCACCGGGCGCCAGTGTTCGGTGTCGGGGTAGCGGCCCATCACGATGAGGCGGCCCTTTTCGGCCACCACACCCCAGCAGGCGCCGATGCCACGCAGGTTGTTGCAGGCTTCGAGGTTGGCACCGAACACGGCGTTGAACACGCTCCAGTCCAGCGCGTGGGACAGCGCCCAGAATGCCACTGCCACCAGCGCCACGGTCATCAGGCTGTTGCCCACGCTGGAGAACAGGTTGGCCTTGAGCCAGGCAATGGCGCCGGTCTGCTGGCCCGGCATCGGGCGGGCTTCGATCGGTTGGTAGGTTCTCTGCATGTCAGCGCTCCTGGATGGCGGCACTGGCGTTGAACCAGTTCATCAGCGCCGAGGTGAGGAGGGAGAGCGTCAGGTAGACCAGCATCACGATCGAGAGCGCCTCGATGGCCCGCCCGGTCTGGTTGAGCGTGGTGTTGGCGATCGAGACCAGGTCGGGGTAGCCGATGGCCACCGCCAGCGAGGAGTTCTTGGTCAGGTTCAGGTACTGGCTGGTCAGCGGCGGGATGATCACGCGCAGCGCCTGCGGCAGCACCACCAGGCGCATGGACTGGCGCTTGCTCAGGCCCAGCGAGGCGGCGGCCTCGTGCTGGCCCAACGAGACCGAGGAGATGCCCGAGCGCACGATCTCGGCGATGAACGAGGCGGTGTACGTCACCAGACCCAGCAGCAGCGCCAGGAACTCGGGACTGAAGGCCGCGCCTTCCTCGATCTGGAAGGTGCCCTTGACCGGCAGGTTCCAGCCGGTCGGCGCGCCGCCGGCCAGCCAGCCCAGCAGCGCCAGGCCGACGATCAGCGCCAGCGACACCAGCAGCACCGGCTTCTGCTGGCCGGTGAGGTCGAAGTGCCTGCTGGCCTTGCGGGCGTACATCCAGGAGCCCGCCACCCCCGCCAGCAGCCCGATGAGGGCCAGCGTCTGGCCCAGCTTCCAGACCGGCCAGGGAAAGGCGAACCCGCCCTTGCTGAGGTAGAAGTGGCCGGCCTGCCAGGCCTCTTCGAAGGGGGGCAGGATTTCGGTGAAGACGATGTACCAGATCAGCAGCTGCAGGTAGATGGGCACGTTGCGGAAGAACTCCACATAGCCGTAGCAGAGCTTGCGCGCCAGGAAGTTGCTGGAGAAGCGGCCCACGCCGATCAGGGTGCCGAGGATCGTGGCCAGCACGATGCCGATCACAGCCACCTTCAGGGTGTTGAGCAGGCCGATGGAGAAGGCCGTCCAGTACGTGCTCATGACATCGTACGGGATCATGGTTTCGCTGACATCGAAACCGAAGGGCTGGCCCATGAAGTCGTAGCCGCTCTGGATGCCGCGCTCGCGCATGTTGCGCAGCGTGTTGCGGACCAGCAGCCAGATCAGGGTGGCCACCGAGGCGATGGCGACCACCTGGTAGATGACGCTGCGGCCTTCGCGGCTGTTCCAGGATATCGAGCGCCGTTTTTTTGAGGGAATGGGGCGTGCCTCGATCATGGTCGTTTGGGACATGGTGGAAGCTCCGGGCGGGAGAGGCTAAAAAAATGGCACAAGTGCCCTACGAAACTAGTTCATAGAGCCCTTGTGCCTGCAACGGCCAAGTGCCGTGTGCGACGGGTCAGCGCAGCGGAGCGGCGTACATGAAGCCGCCGTTGCTCCAGAGGTTGTTCTTGCCGCGCGGCAGGTTGATCGGCGTCTTGGGGCCGACGTTGCGCTCGAAGCTTTCACCGTAGTTGCCCACGGCCTTGATGGCGCGCGCCAGCCATTCCTTGTCCAGGCCCAGGTGCTTGCCCAGGTCTTCCGTGGTGCCCAGCATGCGGCCGACCTGTGGATCGGTGCTGGTCTTCATCTGGTCGACGTTGGCCTGGGTGATGCCGTACTCCTCGGCTTCGATCAGGCCGTTGAGCACCCACTTGGTGATGGCGAAGAACTCGTCGTCACCGCGGCGGATCATGGGGCCCAGAGGTTCCTTGGAAATCAGGTCGGGCAGGATCACGTGGGCGGCCGGGTCCTTGGCTTCCTTGGCGCGGATCGAGGCCAGACCCGAGGCGTCGGTGGTGTAGGCCTGGCAGCGGCCGGAGAAGTAGGCGCCGGTGGAGGCTTCGAGCTTCTCGAACACCACGGCCTTGATGCCCAGGTTGTTGGCGCGCGAGAAGTCGGTCAGGTTCTTCTCGGTCGTGGTGCCCGACTGCACGCAGACCGTGGCGCCCTTGAGCTGCTTGGCGCTGCTGATCTTGCCCTTGTTGACCAGGAAGCCCTGGCCGTCGTAGTAATTCACGCCCACGAAGTGCAGGCCCAGCGAGGCGTCGCGCGAGAGGGTGTTGGTGGTGTTGCGCGAGAGGATGTCGACTTCACCGGACTGCAGGGCGGTGAAGCGCTGCTGCGCCGTCAGTGGCACCCACTTGACCTTGGTGGCATCACCCAGCAGCGAGGCCGCCACGGCCTTGCAGTAGTCCACATCCAGACCGGTCCAGTTGCCGTTGCTGTCGGCAGCGGAGAAGCCTGCCAGGCCCACGTTCACACCACAGATCAGCTGACCGCGCGCCTTGATGGCGTCTATCGTTTTGCCCGCATGGGCGGGCAGGCTCATCAGGGCCGCCGCGGCGCCCAGTCCCAGGGCAGTCAGTTTGAGGGAATTCAGTTTCATCGGTCACTCCGTTTTGTAGGGAAGTTGTGAACAGCCAGTGGCGAGGCGCACCAGGTCGGGGCGCCCCGCACCCGCTGAACGACTGTATTACCGCCCAGCGGGCCGGGACATCGGGGTTTACGTGGGAAAACTATGCGAAGAATGTATGAACGCATGGCCCGCGGGCCCGCTCCGTGCCTGGCTGCATCGCATCAGCAGGTTCCATGCCAAAGACCTGTCCACGCGCCGTCTCCCCAGCGACATGCGTGCTTTCCTTTTTGCAGCGTCGGCCCGTATGCTGCGACCGAAAAAGCACACCAGGAGACAAGCCATGACGAACCCTGCCGCCACCAGCGCCGCACCCGCCGGCCTGCGCCCTCACCACCGCTTCTGGCCGCGCCGGCTGCCACACGCGATCACGCCACCGGCCACCTCGCTCTGGTTCAACCTGGAGGTCAGCGCCAGGCGCTACCCGGACAAGCCGGCCCTGGTGTTTTTTGACCGCAGCACCTCGTACCGCGAACTGCTCGAACAGGCCGAGCGTCTGGCGGCCCACCTGCACGCGCAGGGTGTGAAGGCCGGCGACCGGGTGATCCTGTTCATGCAGAACTGTCCGCAGTGGGTGGTGGCGCACTACGCCATCCTGCGCGCCAACGCGGTGGTGGTGCCGGTCAATCCGATGAACCGGGCCGAGGAGCTCAAGCACTACATCACCGACCCGGACGTGAAGGTGGCCATCGCGGCCGCCGATCTGGCGGGCGATCTGCTCAAGGCCAGTGCCGAGCTGCCCGAGGCGCAACGGCTGTCGCATCTGGTGGTGGCCCATTACCACGACGCCATCGGACCGGATGCCGACATCCCCCCGGCCTGGGCGGACTGGCTGGCCACCCGGCACCCGCTGCCTGCACTCCCGGGCGGCACCGTGGCCGACTGGGCGGACGCACTGGCCTGCAACGCCGTGCCGCCGGTGCACGACCGCAGGCCCGAGGATCTGAGCGTGCTGCCCTACACCAGCGGCACCACGGGCTTGCCCAAGGGCTGCATGCACACCCACGCGTCGATCATGCACAACGCCGTGGCCGGGCAGTTGTGGACCGGTGGCACGCACGAGAACGTGGCGCTGCTGGTGGTGCCGATGTTCCACATCACCGGCATGGTGGTGGGCATGCACTGCGGGGTCTACACCGGCACCACCCTGGTGCTGATGCCGCGCTGGGACCGCGAGCTGGCCGGCCGCCTGATCTCGCAGTGGAAGGTCACGCACTGGACCAACATCCCCACCATGGTGATCGACCTGCTGGCCAGCCCGCGCTTCGACCAGTACGACCTCTCCAGCCTGGTCTTCATCGGCGGCGGTGGCGCGGCCATGCCGCAGGCGGTGGCGCAGCGCCTGTTCGAGCAGTTCGGCCTGCGCTACGCCGAGGGCTACGGCTTGACCGAGACCGCGGCGCCCTCGCACAACAACCCCGCCGACCACCCCAAGCAGCAGTGCCTGGGCATTCCCTTCCTGAGCGTGGACGCCCGCGTGGTCGACCCCGACACATTGCAGGAGATGCCGACCGGCGAAGCCGGCGAAATCATCATCCGCGGCCCGCAGGTGTTCAGCGGCTACTGGAAGCGGCCCGACGCGACCGAGGCCGCCTTCATCGACTTCAACGGCAAGAAGTACTTCCGCTCGGGCGACCTCGGGCGTGTGGATGAAGATGGCTACTTCTTCATCACCGACCGCCTCAAGCGCATGATCAACGCCAGTGGCTTCAAGGTCTGGCCGGCCGAAGTGGAGGCGCTGATGTTCAAACACCCGGCCATTGCCGAGGCCTGCGTGATCAGCACAAAGGACGACTACCGCGGCGAAAGCGTGAAGGCCGTGGTGGTGCTGCGCGAGGCCGCCAAGGGCCAGACCACCGAGCAGGACATCATCGACTGGTGCCGCGAGAACATGGCGGTTTACAAGGCGCCGCGCGTGGTGCAGTTCGTCGACGCCCTGCCCAAGAGCGGCAGCGGCAAGGTGATGTGGCGCCTGCTGCAGGAGCGCGAGCCGGCATGAACCCGTGCCGGCAGGGGCTTGGGCGGGGCCGTACCATCGGGTATGCCTTTTCGACCGTCCTCACTGCGCCGGCTGTGGCAGCCACGGCACCCCCTGTTCTGGCTCATCGTCGGCCTACAATTGCTGTCCTCGGGCATGACGGCCGCCATGCACCTGCTGACGCTGCCCGGGCCGCTGCGCGCTCCTCACCAACACGCTGGCCAGCTGGTGGCTGCTGGCACGCCTCTGGCGCGAAACCGCGCCGTCCAACGGAGACACCCATGTTCAAGGCCCTGCTGATCACCAAGACCGATGACGTCGGTTACCGCTGCGCACTGACCGAGCTGGACGAAGCCCAGCTGCCCGCGGCCGGCGACGTGACCGTGCGCGTCGACTGGTCGACCATCAACTACAAGGACGGCCTGGCGATCACCGGCCAGTCGCCGGTGGTGCGCAGCTTCCCCATGGTGCCAGGCATCGACTTTGCCGGCACCGTCACCGACAGCGCGCACCCGCGCTGGAAGGCCGGCGACCGCGTGATCCTCAACGGTTTCGGCGTGGGCGAGACGCACTGGGGCGGGCTGGCGCAGAGGGCCCGCGTCAAGGGCGACTGGCTGGTGCCGCTGCCCGAGGGGCTGACCGCGCGCGAAGCGATGGCCATCGGCACCGCCGGCTACACCGCCATGCTGTGCTTGATGGCGCTGCAGAAGCACTGGGCCGAGGCGGGCGTGAAGCCCGGCAGCGGCGAGGTGCTGGTGACCGGGGCCAACGGCGGGGTGGGCAGCGTGGCCGTGGCCCTGCTGGCCGCGCAAGGGCACACCGTGGTGGCGTCCACCGGGCGATTGGCCGAGTCGGACTACCTCAAGAGCCTCGGCGCGGCCGAGGTCATCGACCGCGCCACGCTGGGCGCACCGGGCAAACCGCTGCAGAAAGAGCGCTGGATCGGGGTGGTGGACTCGGTGGGCAGCCACACCCTGGCCAATTCCTGCGCCAGCACCCGCTACGGCGGCGCGGTGGCCGCCTGCGGCCTGGCCCAGGGCATGGACCTGCCGGCCTCGGTGGCGCCGTTCATCCTGCGCGGTGTCACGCTCTACGGCATCGACAGCGTGATGGCCCCGCTGACCCGCCGCGAGGCCGCCTGGTCGGCGCTGGCACAGTCGCTCGACCGCGGAAAACTGGCGGCCATGACCACGGAAATTGGCCTGGCCGCGGCGCTGGACGCCGGGCCGCAGATCCTGGCCGGTCAGGTGCGCGGGCGCCTGGTGGTCAACGTCAACGCCTGAGCGTCACCGGACCACATGCCATGCAAAAGGGCCGCCTGCGAGGGCGGCCCTTTTGCATGGGGAGGAAAGTCGGTCAGACGGTCGGCGCCGGCACGATGTGCCGGTAGGCGTGCCAGGTGGCGTGACCGATCACGGGGCCCGCCACAAACAGGCCCAGGAACACCGGCAGCATCGCCAGCAGGATGATGCCGGTGATGAGGGCGCCCCACAGCAGCATCACGCCCGGGTTCTGCAGGCAGGCGCGGATGCTGGTCAGTCCCGCCGAGATCGCATCGACCTGGCGGTCCATGATCATCGGGATCGAGATCACGCTGGTGGTGAAGATCAGGCCGGCGAACACCGCGCCGACGACCGTGTAGGTGACCAGGAAGCCGATGTTCTCGGGGTCGATCAGCATCGCCAGGATGTTGGCCTTCTCCGGCATGGTGTTGAAGCTCACCGCAAACACCACCAGCGAGGCGCGGCCCCAGAGCATCTCCAGGATCAGCAGCACACCCGCGAAGATCGCCATCGTGCCCTTGGTGGACCGCCAGGCCTGCAGCGAGGCGCGCAGCGACGGCCGGTGGTCCTGCGTCTGCAGGGCCTTGCTGGCGTCGTACAGGCCCAGGCACAGGAACGGGCCCATCAGCAGGAAGCCGGCACTGAGCGCGAGCACGTAGGCCGGTGCGTTCTGGAACACGGCCAGCAGCGCATGGCCCATCAGGAAGAAGCACAGGCCGTAGAACAGGCCGATGCGCGGGCAGCGACGGAAGTCGTCCCAGCCCCGCTTCAGCCAGCGCAGCGGGTCACCGGCGGACAGCGTCGCCAGTGGCAGCGAGAACACCGATGGAGCGCGGGCTTCCGCCTCTGCATCCGGTCGTTCATCGGTGGTCTCCGCGGTTTCGGCTTCCGGAGCGGAAGCGGGAACAGCGTGCGCTTGCAAGGCCTCGGCCATGGGATCTCCTGTTGATAAAAATCAATATAACCATGTGCGCATACAGGGTTTACATGGTTTTCCCGGAGACCCCGGTGCCCGCCGGGTCAGGGCGCCGAGGCCGGATGTGCGCTGGTGCGGTGCGTCCGGCGGACGGGCACTTCGCTCTGCACCGAGCGCATGTGCAGGGCCAGTGCGGCGTCCAGGGTCTGGGTGTGTTTGGCGAACCAGGCCGCCAGCTCACCCGCCATCTCACGCACCGCCGCCATGTTGCCGGCACGCGCCAGCGCCAGCCCCTCGCGCATGACGTTCAGCACCACCTTGTGCTGCATGATGTGGTTGTCTGCGGCGGCGAAGCGTGTGCGCTTCATCCATTCGTCCTCGCTGCCGAAGTGCCGGACGGTGTGGTCGATGACCGCCGACCAGGCTTGCGGCAGTGTCTCGTCGGGCGCGGTTTGCGCCAGCGCCAGCAGGTCCACAAATGTGTGGTGCACCTCGTCCATGGGCGGGAAGTCCAGCAGCAGTGATTCGGACCATTCAACAGTGTTCATTGCGGTACCTCCGTCTGTTGAAGGCAGCTTGACAGCGTGCGCGCGGCCGATCCTTGATCCAGCGCAGAAATCGCGCGCAGACCAGGCAGGATCCGGCTGCTTTTTTGACCGGGTTTGCCCTAGCTCAGACCGCTACACTGCCTGCATGACACGCGCCTTCGACCCTCCCTATTCCCCCCTTGCCCAGTCCGACGCCCATCTGGCCCGACAGGGTTTCAGCCTGCTCGGCGCCAACGATGTGGCGGCCTGGCTGGGTGCCTCCATGGCGGATCTGGAGCGGCTGCACGGCGCCTGGAACGATCTGCCCGCGGATGGCTATCTGAAGGACGGTGGGCGCTACCGCCGCCGGCGCCACAGCTGCTTCGTGGTGGACGGTGCGCAGGTCACCGAATCACCGCACCGCGCGCACTGGCAGCCCTTGGAATACAACGCCCTGCACGGCGGCATGCAGCGCTGGTTCGAGCCCATGGCAGAACAGACGCGCGCCGATCCGCTGTGGCGGCGCCTCCTGGTCCGGGTCGGCGAGGCGGTATCGGAGCTGCACGGCGCGCGCCCCTGGTATGTGGAGGCGCACCCGTTCCGCATCGACACCACCGACGGCATCGGCCGGCCGACGCCCGAAGGCGCGCACCGCGACGGCGTCGACCTGGTGGCTGTTTTCATGCTTGAACGCCATGGCATCAAGGGCGGCGAGAGCCGGGTCTTCGAAGCCGAGGGGCCGGCCGGTCAGCGCTTCACGCTGACCGAGCCCTGGTCGCTGCTGCTGCTGGACGACGCGCGCGTGATCCACGAGACCACGCCCATCCAGCCGCTGGTGGCGGGCGAGCTGGGCTGGCGCGACACGTTGGTGCTGACTTACCGGCGCAACGGGTTCCAGGGGGACTGAGCCCTCGCGCCGCTGGCGCGCGCATCGGCGTGTTCACGGACGTGCGTCGGCAGCCGCGACAGCAGCCAGCGCAGTGCCATCGGAACGATCACCAGATCGTCGACGACACCCAGGATGGGGATCATGTCCGGGACCAGGTCGATGGGCGAGAGCAGGTAGAGCACGATGGCCGCCGCGCCGGCCTTGAGCCAGACCGGCGCTTCCGGATGGCCCAGCGCGTACCAGAGCCGCTTCGCGTCACCGCGCACGGCCAGCCAGAGCACCGACAGACGTTTCCACATCGCTTCACCTCCAGGTATGGGGACATCCGGAACACCCGGACAGCGCACAGTGTGGGGCGGTGGACCCTGATTGCAAGAGCAAGGTTCCCTGTGCGGTCATCTTCGTATGGCGTTGGGGAAGTACATCGCCGTCAGGCTGCGGCTGTGCACCGGTGAAAAGCCTTCCGCTGCCGCGCCGCTGGCCTGGCCGTAGCGCCGCCAGTCGCGCACCCAGTGCAGGGCGTCGCAGATCTCCACCAGGCCGATGGTCTCGCGGTCGCCGATCAGGATGCCGTGCACCCGCAGGCTCAGCCGCTCCTTGGCCTGGCGCAGCGCGGCCAGCGTCGCGGGGGTGAGGCCGAACTCGCCGTCGCTGACGATCAGCACGTCCGCGTCCTGCCAGCCCTGCTGTTGCACGTTCTCAATCGCGCGCTCGATGGGGGTCTGCACATCGGTGCCGCCGTCGAAGGCCTGGCCCATCAGATCGAGCAGCGCGTCCAGGCCGGCGGCGTCGCGCGTCAGCGCGCGTTCGACCAACTCTCCCGGGCCGCCGAAAGCCAGCAGCTGGCAGGCCCGCTCGCCCGCGTGGGCGCTGCGCAGGGCCTGCAGCACACAAGCCTTGGCCACGTTCTCGGGCGCGCCCTGCATCGACCCCGAGGTGTCAAGGCAGACGATCAGCGGCCCGTGGCCCAGGTGGGCATCCTGTTGCCGCGCGGCGGCGCCATCGGGTTGGGGGCGCGGGTTCGGCCGCGGTTCGCGCGCGCGGTCGTCGTAGGTCAGCAGCTGGGCCTCGGCGAACCGGGCGCGCCACAGGCGGCGCAGCACCGGGTGCGTCAGGTTCAGGCTTTCGCTGCCGGTCATGCGGGCCAGCGCCCGCGAGCGGTGCACGCCGTCCACGGCCGTGGGTTCGGGCCGGCGCTCGTTGTCGTCCGTGGGCAGCGGGGCGGCCTGGTCGGCCGCCTGTGCCTGTGGCGTGGCGGTGCGCGCCAGCGGCTGGTGTGCGGCCAGCTGGCGCCGGCCCACGCCGTCGATGAACTGGGCCAGCGCAGGCAGCCGCTCCAGCAGGCCACCGATGCGCCGGGCCTCGGCCCATTCGCGGCGGCTGAGCTGGCCTTTGAGGTCGTCCCAGTGCAGATGCGAGGGGTCGCCCAGCGACTTGAGCAACGACATGGCCTCTTCCCAGCCCTGGCGCTGCAGGGTCCAGTTTTCGCGGAACTCGTCGGCCATGCGGGCGATGGCCTGGGCGCGGGTCTCGCTGGCGGGCCGTTCAATCAGGCTGTCCAGGTGCCAGAGCAGGCTCTGCAGCATCTGGCGCGTGAGCGAGGTGTTGCCCTGGGTGAGTATGAGCAGGTCGAGTTCGGTCAGCAGGCGGCGCAGCGGCGCGACGGCCTCGGGGTCGTCCAGGTCCAGCGCCGCGTCGGGCAGGCGGCCGGCCAGCAGCGCGTCGTGCCAGGGCGCAGCCTGGGTCAGCCGGGCCTCGGCCGTGCCGCCGCTGCAGACCACCGACCAGCGCCACAGCTCGCGCGCCATGCCGTCGAGGTGGTGGTAGGGGCGGTCGGCGGGGGCCGTCATGGCTGTTTCGAGTTCAGTCTTGCCAGCTGACCGGCGTGGGCACGAACTCGGACCTGTCCTCGGCCAGGCGGGGCAGGGCCGCGAAGCCCCCGTGCAGTTCGGCGAGCCGTGCGGCCAGGGCATCGACCTGAGCGCGGCGTTGGGCGTGCACGGCCTCGATGCGGGCCCGCCACGACGGCGGCAGCCAGCCGTGGGCTTGCGCCTGTTCGAGCACCGCGGCGGCGGTTGCGTGCACCTCGGCCTGCAAGGCGCCCAGCCGTTGCTGAACCTCGGCCACCTGCGCCACCCGGGCGCGGATGTGCAGCGCGCCGTAGCGGCGGTGCGCCCGTTCGCTGGTGATGCGCACGAGTTCGCTCTCGCTGCTCGGCCCTGCGATGGCGCGGGCCAGCGCGAGCTTGCCGGCGCTGTCGTCCTGTGCATCGGCCGGCGCACGGCGTTCCACGTCGAGCTGCTGCTCGAACGCCGTCACCGCCCGTTCCAGTCCATCGATGGCCAGCGGCGCGGCCTGGGCCACGGTCAGCAGGAACCAGTCGGTCCAGCCGTGCACCTGGTCCGGGTCGGCGGCGAGCAGGAAGGGCAGCAGCCAGGCGTCCCAGACCGAGACCTCGGCAGCGTCGCGGCTGGCGGCCTGCACTTGCAGCAGGGTCGCGGTCTGGCGCCAGCGGCGGTCGGAGACGGTCTGCTGCGTGTGCTTCGCGCGTTCGCGGGCTGCGGACAGCAGGGCGATCACCTCGTCGCCCAGTCGTACGCAGCCGGCCTGCGCGCGCAGCGCCTGCAAGGAGGCCGACGAGAGCTGCGCATCGGGATGCGCCTCGCCTTCGGGCAGGGCGGTCTGCAGCAGGGCGGCGAAGTGCGCGTCGTCCACCGGCGTCACCGGCACGCGCAGCAGGAAGCGGTCGTAGAAGGCGTGCAGGCTTTCGTCCTGCGGTACTTCATTGCTCGCGCCCACCAGGCAGACCAGGGGCACGTCGACCCGGTGCTGGCCGTTGTCGAAGCAGCGCTCGTGCAGCAGGCCCAGCAAGGTGTTGAGGATGGCCGAGTTGGCCTTGAACACCTCGTCGAGAAAGGCCACCTCGGCCGACGGCAGGTAGCCGGCGGTCAGGCGCTCGTAGCGGTCGTCTTCCAGGGCCTTGAGCGAGAGCGGACCGAACAGCTCCTCGGGCACCGAAAAGCGGGTCAGCAGGCGCTCGAAATAGTGCGCGCCGGGCAGCAGGCGCTGCAGGCGGCGCGCGAGTTCGCTCTTGGCCGTGCCCGGCGGGCCGAGCAGCAGCACATGCTCGCCTGCGAGCGCTGCCAGCAGCAGCGCGCGGGCCGCCACGTCGCGCTGGAGCAGGCCGCGCTCCAGTTCTTCAATGGCGGCGGTCCAGCGCATGACGGTCACATCCGCTCGAAGATGGCCGCAATGCCCTGGCCGCCACCGATGCACATCGTGACGAGGGCGTAGCGGCCGTTGACGCGTTGCAGTTCGTACAGCGCCTTGACGGTGATCAGCGCGCCGGTGGCACCGATCGGGTGGCCCAGCGAGATGCCCGAGCCGTTGGGGTTGACCTTGGCTGGGTCCAGGCCCAGTTCCCTGGTGACGGCGCAGGCCTGGGCGGCGAAGGCTTCGTTGGCCTCGATCACGTCCAGGTCGTTGACCGACAGGCCGGTCTTCTTCAGCACGGCCTGCGTGGCGGAGATCGGGCCCACGCCCATGATCTTGGGGTCGAGGCCGGTGTGGGCGTAGCCGACCAGACGAGCCAGGGGCTTGGCGCCACGGGCCTGCGCTGCCTTGGCGTCCATCAGCACCACGGCGGCGGCGGCGTCGTTGATGCCCGAGGCGTTGCCGGCGGTCACCGTGCCGTTCTCCTTCAGGAACACTGGCTTGAGCTTGACCATGTCCTCGAGCTTGCAGCCGGGACGGAAGTGTTCGTCGGTCGCGTAGGCCACCTCACCCTTTTTGCTCTTGAGCATGACGGGCACGATCTGGTCCTTGAAGCGGCCTTCGGCGGTGGCGCGCTCGGCGCGGTTGTGGCTTTCCACCGCCAGCGCGTCCTGCATCTCGCGGGTGATGCCGTACTTGGCGGCCACGTTCTCGGCCGTCACGCCCATGTGGATGTTGTGGAAGGGGTCGTGCAGGGCGCCGATCATCATGTCCACCATCTTGGTGTCGCCCATGCGGGCGCCCCAGCGCATGTTGAGCGACGCGAACGGCGCGCGGCTCATGCACTCGGCGCCGCCACCGATGGCGACGTCGGTGTCGCCCAGCAGGATGGATTGCGAGGCGCTCACGATGGCCTGCAGACCCGAGCCGCAGAGGCGGTTGACGTTGAAGGCGGGCGTGCCTTCGGCACAGCCGCCGTTGATGGCGGCCACGCGCGAGAGGTACATGTCCTTGGGTTCGGTGTTCACCACGTGGCCGAAGACGACGTGGCCGACATCCTTGCCTTCGGTGCCCGCGCGGGCCAGGGCCTCGCGCACGACCAGGGCGCCCAGTTCGGTGGGCGGGCTGTCCTTGAGGCTGCCGCCAAAGGTACCGATGGCGGTACGGACTGCGCTGACGACGACGACTTCACGGCTCATGGAATGCTCCTCTGTGGATGGGGTATGGGGTCAACGGCACATGGTAAGGCCAGCACCCTTACGCCGGCCTTGTGCCACGTCAAGCAGAAGACAGGCTCAGACCGTGTGCCGCGCCAGCAGCTTCAAGCGCCCCGGCGCGGCGGGGTCGGCGCGGGTCAGGAACAGCTCGCCCATGGCGGGGTGTTCACCGGTCAGCGCCGTGATGTTCACCTGGTGCGTGACCAGCACCCAGTTGACCGGCGCGCGCAGGGCGGCGACGGTCTCCAGCACCTCGCGGGTCTGCTGCCCCGAGTCGCCCTGACCCTGGAAGAAGGAGTTGATGGCGGGCCACACGGTGTAGCGACCGAAAGCCAGCCGCGCGGTGTCGGTGCAGCGGCACCAGGCGCTGCTGCGCACCGCGGCGATGGCGATGTCCTCGCGCCGGAAGGCCTCGCCCACACGGCCTGCCTGTGCGCGGCCGGCGGCGCTGAGGTTGCGCTGCGTCTCGCAGCGGCCGAGCGTGAAACCCGGCGGGTCGCCCGCGCCGGTTTCGGTCTGGGCGTGGCGCATCAGCACCACGCAGCCGCCCTGGCGCAACAGGGGCCAGAAGCCGCCTGGTCCGGACTGGGCCTGGACCAGACCGCAGGCCGCACCGGCCGCCAGCAGCAGCGTCTGGCGACGGTTCGGGTGGAGGGTGGTGGTGGGCGGTGGCATGGGGTTGGCGCGGGTTCGCGGACCGGCGATCAGCCCCGCACGTCGGCCACGGGCTCGCCGCCAAAGTCCGGACGCTGCAGCCAGGCCAGCACCTGGGCCGCCGCGTCCTCGGGGCTTGTGAGCTGCTGCTGGCGCTGGAGTTCCACGAAGCGCTGGAGGTCGGGGAAGCCGGCGGGGTCGCCCGCGCGCAGCTGGGTCTGCATGTCGGTGTCGATCACGCCCGGGGCCAGTGAAACGATGCGGGCGCCCTGCTCGCGGCGCGCCTCGTCCAGCGCCACACAGCGCGAGAAGTGGTCCATGCCGGCCTTGGCCGCGCAGTAGGGCGCCTGGGCCGCCATCGCCCGGCGCCCCAGTCCGGATGAGATGTTGAGCACCTTGCGCGGGCCGCGCCAGCCGGCGTCGACCCAGGCGCCGCTGGCGTTCAGGAACGCGGCGGTCAGCAGCATGGGTGCTTCCAGACCGACCCTCAGGGCCCGGGCGATGCCGTCCGGCGGGCAATGCTCCAGCGGCGTGATCTCCGGGATCACGCCGGCGTTGTTGATCAGGGTGGCGCTGGCCAGGCTGGGCGCGTCCAGCTGCGACAGCCACTGCTGCAGGCGCGCCGCGACGGGCGCCGGGTCG
>NZ_MCIC01000005.1:0-2500 GCF_002025745.1 Hydrogenophaga sp. H7
TTCTCAATAATAGCCTGACGATGACCTACTTTCACACGGGAACCCGCACTATCATCGGCGCAAAGTCGTTTCACTGTCCTGTTCGGGATGGGAAGGAGTGGGACCAACTCGCTATGGTCGTCAGGCATAACTTGTTGCCTGGCTGAACGGGCTGTTCAGCCAGACGAATTCATAGAGTTTCGAATCAGCTGTTTTTGATTGCTGCCAACGTCATGATATTAGTCATGAGGGCATAAGACATTTGCACGAACCGTCTTTTCAGACACGTGGTTTCGTCAAAGTTATAGGGTCAAGCCTCACGGGCAATTAGTATCGGTTAGCTTAACGCATTGCTGCGCTTCCACACCCGACCTATCAACGTCGTGGTCTTCAACGACCCTTTAGGGGGCTCAAGGCCCCGGCAGATCTAATCTTGGAACGAGTTTCCCGCTTAGATGCTTTCAGCGGTTATCTCTTCCGCACTTAGCTACCCGGCAATGCCACTGGCGTGACAACCGGTACACCAGAGGTGCGTCCACTCCGGTCCTCTCGTACTAGGAGCAGGCTTCCTCAAATCTGCAGCGCCCACGGAAGATAGGGACCAAACTGTCTCACGACGTTTTAAACCCAGCTCACGTACCTCTTTAAATGGCGAACAGCCATACCCTTGGGACCGGCTACAGCCCCAGGATGAGATGAGCCGACATCGAGGTGCCAAACACCGCCGTCGATATGAACTCTTGGGCGGTATCAGCCTGTTATCCCCAGAGTACCTTTTATCCGTTGAGCGATGGCCCTTCCATACAGAACCACCGGATCACTATGTCCTGCTTTCGCATCTGCTCGACTTGTCAGTCTCGCAGTTAAGCACGCTTATGCCATTGCACTATTAGCACGATGTCCGACCGTACCTAGCGTACCTTCGAACTCCTCCGTTACACTTTGGGAGGAGACCGCCCCAGTCAAACTGCCTACCATGCACTGTCCCCGATCCAGATAATGGACCTAGGTTAGAACCTCAAACACACCAGGGTGGTATTTCAACGTTGGCTCCACAAGATCTAGCGACCCTGCTTCAAAGCCTCCCACCTATCCTACACAGATCTGTTCAAAATTCAATACAAAGCTACAGTAAAGGTTCATGGGGTCTTTCCGTCTTTCCGCGGGGAGATTGCATCATCACAAACATTTCAACTTCGCTGAGTCTCAGGAGGAGACAGTGTGGCCATCGTTACGCCATTCGTGCAGGTCGGAACTTACCCGACAAGGAATTTCGCTACCTTAGGACCGTTATAGTTACGGCCGCCGTTTACTGGGACTTCGATCAAGAGCTTGCACCCCATCAATTAATCTTCCAGCACCGGGCAGGCGTCACACCCTATACGTCCACTTTCGTGTTTGCAGAGTGCTGTGTTTTTAATAAACAGTCGCAGCCACCTATTTTTTGCAACCCATTCGTGCTCAGATGTTCTCATCACACTACTAGGGCACACCTTCTTCCGAAGTTACGGTGTCAATTTGCCGAGTTCCTTCTCCTGAGTTCTCTCAAGCGCCTTAGAATACTCATCTCGCGCACCAGTGTCGGTTTGCGGTACGGTCAATTACAAGCTGAAGCTTAGTGGCTTTTCCTGGGACCTCGTTCAGTTACTTCGCGAGCAAGCTCGCTCGATCGGCAGCCTCGGTATATGACGGGCGGATTTGCCTACCCATCGCCTACATCTGCCTAAACCGGGACATCCAACACCCGGATAACCTATTAAGATCCGTCCCCACATCGCACTTGTAATCGGTACAGGAATATTGACCTGTTTCCCATCAGCTACGCATCTCTGCCTCGCCTTAGGGGCCGACTCACCCTACGCCGATGAACGTTGCGTAGGAAACCTTGCGCTTACGGCGAGGGGGCTTTTCACCCCCTTTAACGCTACTCATGTCAGCATTCGCACTTCTGATACCTCCAGCAGCCTTTACAAGCCACCTTCACAGGCTTACAGAACGCTCTCCTACCACTTGCAATAAATTGCAAATCCGCAGCTTCGGTAACTGGCTTAGCCCCGTTACATCTTCCGCGCAGGACGACTCGATCAGTGAGCTATTACGCTTTCTTTAAATGATGGCTGCTTCTAAGCCAACATCCTGACTGTTTTAGCCTTCCCACTTCGTTTCCCACTTAGCCAATTTTAGGGACCTTAGCTGGCGGTCTGGGTTGTTTCCCTCTTGAGTCCGGACGTTAGCACCCGGTGCTCTGTCTCCCAAGCTGTACTCTGCGGTATTCGGAGTTTGCCTTGGTTTGGTAAGTCGCCATGACCCCCTAGCCAAAACAGTGCTCTACCCCCGCAGGTAATACTTGAGGCACTACCTAAATAGTTTTCGGAGAGAACCAGCTATTTCCAAGTTTGTTTAGCCTTTCACCCCTATCCACAGCTCATCCGCTGGTTTTGCAACACCAGTCGGTTCGGACCTCCAGTACCTGTTACGGCACCTTCATCCTGGCCATGGATAGATCACTTGGTTTCGGGTC
>NZ_MCIC01000005.1:7500-67326 GCF_002025745.1 Hydrogenophaga sp. H7
CAGCTACAAGGAGCAACGCGAGTTCGATGAGCTGCCCGCGAAGATCAAGGCGCTGGAGGACGAGCAGGCTGCGATCGACAGTGCCCTGGCCGACGGGCAGCTGTTTGCCACCGATGCCTCCCGGGCGACTCAACTCAGCGCCCGCCATGCGGAAATAGAAGAGGAATGGATGCAGGCCCTGGAGCGCTGGCAGGCGCTGGGCGGCACGTGAGCCCCAAGCGACCGGCCGCTGCCCCTGACCACGCCCGCCGAACCGCACGGGTGGCGCAGGCGGATGGCCGCCCCCCAGGCCCTTGCGGCGCTGCTCAGCTCGCCACCAGGCGCCTGAACACCTTCCAGAACGCCGCGTCCTGCGTGGTCGCGAAGTTGATGCGCATCAGCGTGCTGGGCGCGCGCGCCGCATGGAACAGCGCCCCGGGCGCAATCAGGTAGTCCTCGTCCAGCATGCGCTGCGCCAGCGCCTCGGTGTCCACGCCCGTGTCGACCCAGCCGAACAGGCCCGAAGGCTCGGCCACGAAGCGACAGCCCGCCGCCTGTGCCAGCTTCACGCTGCGGCTGCGCGCGGCGTCCAGCCGGGTGCGGATGCGCTCGGCGTGGCGGCGCAGCTGACCGCTCTCGATGCAGTGCGCCAGCGCGCGCTCCAGCAGGCTGGGCGTGGTCAGCGTCGCCAGCAGCTTGGTGTCCAGCAGTCGCTCGGTCAGCTCCGGCGGCGCCACCAGGTAACCCACGCGCCAGTTGGGCGCCAGGATCTTGGCAAAGCCGCTGACGTAGATGGTGCGCCGCAGACCGTCGAGCACGCTCATGCGGGTGGCGTGTTCGGGCGCAATGTGGCTGTAGGTGTCGTCCTCGACGATGTGGAAGTCGTGCTGCTGCGCCAGCTGCAGCACGCGGTGCGCGCTGGCGGGCGAGAGGCAGTAGCCCGTGGGGTTGTGCAGCACGCTGACGCTCACGAACAGCTTGGGTGCGTGTGCCTCGCAGTAGCGCGCCATCACCGCCAGGTCGGGGCCGGCCGGCCCGCGCGGCACCGGCAGGATGCGCATGCCCAGCGCATCGAGCCGCGCGAACTCCACCGCCCAGCCAGGCTCCTCGACCATCACGGCGTCGCCGGGTTTGAGCAGGGTGCGGCTGACGATGTCCAGCGCGTGCGTGGCCCCCACGGTGGTGATGATCTGCGTCGGGTCGGCCGGCAGACCCAAGCCCTGCAGCCGCGCCGCCAGCACGCGGCGCAGATGGCCGTCGCCCATGGGCTCGCCGTAGCGCAGCGAACTCTCGGCCAGGGCCTTCTGGCCGCTGACCTTGCGCACCGCGGCGGGCATGAAGCTCGATTCGAGCCACTCGGGCGGCAGCACCCCCATGCCGGGCTGGGGCAGGCTGCCGCTGGGGTGGAACATGCCGCGGATCAGCGTGGCGGCCGACAGCGGCGCGGCCCTGCGCAGTGCGGCGGGCGCTGCGGCCGGCGCCGCCGCATCGGCGTCGCGCAGCGGCGCCCGCTCGCGCACGAAGAAGCCCCGGTGGGGCCGCGCCTCCACCAGGCCCTGGGCCAGCAGCAGGTCGTACGCCGCCACCACGGTGGAAGGGTTCAGGCCGTGCTGGGCCGCGCACTGGCGCACGCTGGGCAGGCGCGCGCCCGGGGCCAGCAGGCGGTCGCGGATGCGGGCGGCAAAACGTTCGGCCAGTTGTTCGGTGAGTGTCTGGGCGGCGGTCCGGGTCAGCGCTGCGACCGCCGTGGCGTCTGGCGCAGCGTCTCTGGAATCCTTGCTATGGAACATGCGGTGTATGGCCTTCATGAACCACACAGATTCACTCCGTGACCCGGCCATCTGTATGGTTTGTGTATGGCCCACAAGGATAAAGTGCATTGCATGTCCCCACAAGTCCTCTCGGCGCAGCCATGACCGCCAGCGAGTTCAGCGCCCTGCTGGTGCTGGCCACGGCCACCAGCTTCACGCCCGGCCCCAACACCACGCTGTCCACGGCGCTGGCGGCCAACGGCGGCCTGCCGCGCGCGCTGCGCTTCATTGCTGCGGTGCCAGTGGGCTGGGGCCTGCTGTTCACTTTGTGCGCGGCCGGCGTCGGCTCGCTCGTGGTGGCGGTGCCGGCGCTGCGCTGGGCCATTCTGGTGGGTGGCACGGTTTACCTGCTGTGGCTGGCGCGGCGGCTGTGGGGCAGCCGCTCGCTGAGCACGGTGGACAGCTCGCGGCTGAACGTGGGCTTCTGGCAGGGCGTGGGCCTGCAGTTCCTTAACATCAAGGCCTGGATGCTGGCACTGTCCATCGTCGCGGGCTGGATCGCCGGCCAGGCCGACGCCCCCCAGCGCTTCGTCTCGGTGCTGCCGGTGCTGCTGGCCTTCGCCTTCGTCAGCAACCTCAGCTACGCGCTCGTCGGCTCGCTGCTGCGGCACTGGCTGGCCGGGCCGGTGGTGAACGGCCAGCCCAGCGGCGCGCGCCTGCTGGTGTTCAACCGGCTGATGGCGCTGGCCCTGGTGCTCACCGCCGCCTGGATGCTGCTGGGCGGTGCCGGCCTGAACGGCGGTGCGGCATGACGACCACCACGCTGCCGCAACAACGCATGAGCGACGCCACCCTCGGCCTCTGGCTGGGCCTGCTGGGCGTGGTGGTGTTTGGCCTCACCCTGCCGATGACGCGCCTGGCGACGGGCACGGTGGACGCGCCCCAGCTCTCCCCCTGGTTCGTGACCTGGGCGCGCGCTGCGCTGGCCGGTGGCCTGTCGGCCATCTACCTGCTGGCCACGCGCTCGCGCCTGCCGACACCGGCCGAGCGCGGGCCGCTGCTGCTTTCGCTGGCCGGCAACGCCATCGGCTTTCCCTTGCTGCTGGGCTGGGCGCTGCGCCACGTCACCGCCAGCCACGCGGCCGTCGTCAACGCGCTGCTGCCGCTGGCCACCGCGGCCGTGGCGGCCTGGCTGATGCACCAGCGCGCGCGCCTGGGCTTCTGGCTGTTCGCGGTGCTGGGCAGTGCGCTGGTGGTGGCGTTCAGCCTGGTGCGTGCGGCCCAGGCGGGGCACGGTTTCGGTTTTGAATGGGCCGACGCGCTGCTGGTCGGCGCGGTGCTGGCCGCCTCACTGGGTTACGTCGGCGGCGCCCAGGTGACCCCAAAGCTGGGTGCCGAGCGCGTGATCAGCTGGGTCTGCGTGATGGCGCTGCCGCTGACGGTGCCCGGCGCGCTGCTGACCTGGCCCGAACAGCCGATCGCCCTGTCGGCCTGGCTGGCGCTGGGTTATGTGGGCGTGTTTTCCATGTGGGCCGGCTTCTTCGCCTGGTTCCGCGGCCTGGCCCTGGGCGGCGCGCTGCGCGTGAGCCAGACCCAGCTGCTGCAACCCTTCGTCAGCATCCTGGCGGCCGTGCCACTGCTGGGAGAATCGCTGGACGCCATCACGCTGGGCTTTGCCCTGGCCGTGGTCGCCACCGTCTTCATGGGCCGGCGCATGGCCGCCCCCATACCCCGACAACCACCATCCCACCCGGAGAACCGCCCATGAGCGCCCACTGGACCCTCGCAAAACGCGCCCACAAGATGAACCCCTCGGTGATCCGCGAAATCCTCAAGGTCACCGAGAAGCCCGGCATCATCAGCTTTGCCGGCGGCCTGCCCTCGCCCAGGACCTTCCCGGTCCAGGCCTTCGCCTCCGCCTGCGACGCCGTGCTGAAAACCGACGGCGCCGCCGCGCTGCAGTACGCCGCCAGCGAGGGCCTGCCGGCTCTGCGCGAGTGGATCGCCGGCCAGCTGCCCTGGGACGTGAGCCCGGACCAGGTGCTCATCACCACCGGCAGCCAGCAGGGCCTGGACCTGGTGGCCAAGGTGCTGATCGACGAGGGCAGCACGGTGCTGGTCGAGACGCCCACCTACCTGGGCGCGCTGCAGGCCTTCACGCCGATGGAGCCCAAGATCGTCAGTGTGGACAGCGACGACGAGGGCATTGATGTGGCCGACCTGGCGAAGAAGGCGCCGGGCGCGCGCTTCCTCTACGTGCTGCCCAACTTCCAGAACCCCACCGGCCGCACCATGAGCGAGGCGCGCCGCCAGGCCCTGGTGGACGCCGCACAGGCCGCCGGCCTGCCGGTCATCGAAGACAACCCCTACGGCGACCTGTGGTTCGACCAGCCGCCGCCCAAGCCACTGACCGCGCGCAACCCCGAAGGCTGCATCTACCTGGGCTCGTTCTCGAAGGTGCTGGCCCCCGGCCTGCGCCTGGGCTACGTGGTGGCGCCCAAGGCCATCATGCCCAAGCTGCTGCAGGCCAAGCAGGCGGCCGACCTGCACAGCCCCACCTTCAACCAGCGCATGGTGGCCGAAGTGCTCAAGGACGGCTTCATCGACCGCCACGTGCCCACCATCCGCGCGCTCTACAAGCACCAGTGCGAGGTGATGCTGGACGCCCTGAAGAAGGACATGGCCGGGCTGGACGTGCAGTGGAACTCGCCCGTGGGCGGCATGTTCCTCTGGGCGCGGCTGCCCGAAGGGGTGGACGCGGTGGACCTGCTGCCCAAGGCCGTGGACAAGGGCGTGGCCTTCGTGCCCGGCGCCGCGTTCTACGCCGACCAGGGCGACCCGCGCACCATGCGCCTGTCCTTCGTGACGGCGAGCGAGGAGCAGATCCGCATCGGCATCCAGGCGCTGGCCGACGCCATCCGCGAAGCCGTCAAGGGCTGAAATGACCCCCACGCTCGCCACTTCGTGTGCTTCGCTGCCCCCCGAGGGGGCGTCAGTCGCCTTGGGGCGGCCCGGCGGAGACTGAGACATGCTGCGCATCTGGGGCCGGCTGAGTTCGATCAATGTGCGCAAGGTGGTGCTGTGCGCCCAGGTACTGGGCGTGCCATTCGAGCGCATCGATGCGGGGCTGAGCTACGGCGTGGTGAACACGCCGGACTACCGCGCCAAGAACCCCAACGGCCTGGTGCCGCTGCTGGAAGACGGTGACTTCACGCTCTGGGAATCGAACGCCATCGTGCGCTACCTGTTCGCCCGTGAGGCTTCGCCGCTCTACCCTCAGGACCTGCAGCGCCGCGCCGACGCCGAGCGCTGGATGGACTGGCAGCAGACCACGCTCAACCCGGCCGGCAGCCCCGGCTTCAAGCAGCTGATCCGCACGCCCGAGGCGCAGCGCGACCCGGCCGTGATCGCTGCGTCGGTGGCGGCCACCGAGCCGCTGTTCGCACAGCTGGACGAGCACCTCGCGCGCCAGCCCTTCATGGCCGGCGACGCGCTGACCATGGCCGACATCCCCATCGCCTGCGAGGTGCACCGCTGGTGGGGCCTGCCGCTGCCGCGCCCGGCCTGGCCGCACCTGGAGCGCTGGTACGCGCAGTGGCTGGCGCTGCCCGCCAGCCGCGGCGTGCTCGACCTGCCCCTGTCCTGATCCCGGAGAGCCTTCATGCAGCAACGCCCGTTCAAACAAGTCGACGTCTTCACCACCACGCCCTACCGCGGCAACCCGCTGGCCGTGGTGCTGGACGGCAGCGGCCTGTCGACCGAGCAGATGCAGCACTTCACGAACTGGACCAACCTGTCGGAGTGCACCTTCCTGCTGCCGCCCACGCCCGAAGGGGCCGCCGCCGGCGCCGACTACCGCGTGCGCATCTTCTGTCCGGGCCGTGAACTGCCGTTTGCCGGCCACCCCACGCTGGGCAGCTGCCAAGCCTGGCTGGAAGCGGGCGGTGTGCCGCGCGGCGAGCACGTGGTGCAGGAATGTGGGGTGGGGCTGGTGAAGCTGCGCCGCGACGGAAACCGTCTGGCGTTTGCCGCACCGCCGCTGATCAAGAGCGGCCCGCTGGACGAGGCCGACGTGACGCTCATCGCCCGCGGCCTGGGCGTGGCGCGCGAGGACATCACCGCGCACGCCTGGTGTGACAACGGCCCCAACTGGCGCGGCGTGATGCTGCGCAGCGCCGAGCAGGTCCTGGCGCTCAAACCCGACACCACCGTGCTGGCCGGGCTGGACATCGGCGTCGTGGGCCCGCGCGGCAAGGTCGGCGTGGTCGGCCCGCAGGACGCGGGTGACACGCAGTTCGAGGTGCGCGCCTTCTTCCCGGGCAACAACGGCCTGGCCGAAGACCCGGTGACCGGCAGCCTGAACGCGGCCCTGGCGCAGTGGCTGATCGGCGCCGGCCTGGCCCCGGATCGCTACGTGGCGGCCCAGGGCACGGCCCTGGCGCGCGAGGGCCGAGTGCACATCGAACGCGCCGCGGACGGCACGGTCTGGGTCGGCGGCGCCAGCGTCACCTGCATCGCCGGCACGGTGCAGCTGTGAACCAGGCCAGCAGGGCCGGCATCGACCACCTGGTGGTGGCCGCGCCGTCGCTGGCCGAGGGTGTGGCCTGGTGCGAAGCGACGCTGGGCCCGACGCCCGGACCCGGCGGCGCCCACGCGCTGTTCGGCACGCACAACCGGCTGCTGCGCCTGCACAGCACGGTGCACCCCAAGACCTATCTCGAAATCATCGCCATCGATCCGGCGGCCACACCCACCCGGCCGCCCCCGCTGCGGCGCTGGTTCGACCTCGACGACCCGGCCCTGCGCGAGCGCCTGCGGCGCGAGGGGCCGCAGCTGATCCACTGGGTGGCCAGCGTGCCCAACATCGATGCCGCCTGTGCGCGGCTGCGCGCCCTGGGCATCGAGCGCGGCCCCGTCATCGACGCCTCGCGCCCCACGCCGCAGGGACTGCTGCGCTGGCGCATCACCGTGCGCGACGACGGCCAGCGCCTGTTCGGCGGTGCGCTGCCCACGCTGATCCAGTGGGGCGACACGCACCCGGCCGACGGCATGACCGGTGCCGACCTGGGGCTGCAGGGTCTGACGCTGCAGCACCCCGACGCCGGGCGCCTGACCGCCGCACTGACTGCCATCGGGCTGGACGGCGTGGCCGTGCACACCGGCCCGGCCGGTCTGCGGGCCGACCTCACCACCGCCGATGGCCAACCCCTGGTCCTGAACCCGAGCACACCCGCATGAACCTGCCCACCCTCACCGACATCGAAGCCGCCGCCCAGGTGGTCTACCGCAGCTTACCGCCCACGCCGCAATACCGCTGGGGCCTGCTGAGCGAACGGCTGGACACCGGCTGCTGGCTCAAGCACGAGAACCACACACCGGTGGGCGCGTTCAAGATCCGGGGCGGACTGACCTACTTCGACCAGCTGCAACAGCGCGGCGAACGGCCGCGCGAAGTGATCAGCGCCACGCGCGGCAACCATGGCCAGAGCATCGGCTGGGCGGCGCGCGAACATGGTGTGGCCTGCACCATCGTCGTGCCGCACGGCAACTCGGTGGAGAAGAACGCGGCCATGCGCGCGCTGGGCGTGCAGCTGGTCGAACACGGCAGCGACTTCCAGGAGAGCCGCGAGCACGCCATGCGGCTGGCGGCCGAGCGCGGCGCGCACATGGTGCCCAGCTTCCACAAGGACCTGCTGCGCGGCGTGAGCACCTACTGGTGGGAATTCTTCAAGGCCGTGCCGCAGCTCGACGTGGTCTATGTGCCCATCGGCCAGGGCTCGGGCGCGTGTTCGGCCATTGCGGCGAAACAGGCGCTGGGCCACCGCGCGCGCATCGTCGGCGTGGTCAGCGCGCACGCCACCACCTACGCCGACTCGATCGCGGCCGGCCGGGTAGTGGAAGCGCCGGTGACGACGCAGCTGGCCGACGGCATGGCCTGCCGCGTGGCCGACGCCGAGGCGCTGGCCATCCTTGCACCCGCGCTGGACCACATCGTGCAGGTGACGGACGACGAAGTGGCCCAGGCCATGCGCGCGGTCTTCGCCGACACCCACAACGTCGCCGAAGGCGCGGGCGCCGCCGCGCTGGCCGCGGCCCTGCAGGAAAAAGAAACGCTGAGCGGCCTGAACGTCGGCCTCAGCCTCAGCGGCGGCAACGTCGACAGCGCCACCTTCGCCAAGGTGCTCCTGACCTGAGGGGGAGTTTGTCGAGAACAGCGCGGAACCGGCTCCGCCGGGCCGCTGCTGTTGCCCCCTGGGGGGTGACCCGCCGTCAGGCGGGGCGCGGGGGGGACACGAGCCGTGCCACAACCTCGCAGAAGGCCTCCACCGCGTCGGTCTTGAACACCACCTCGGTCACGCCAGCCGCCGCCGCTTCGGCCTGCAACTCGTCGCTGATGTAGCCCGATGCCACGGCCACCGGCAGTTCCGGATTGATGGCCAGCACCTCGCGCGCCACATCGACGCCCGACATGCCCGGCATGTTGTAGTCCGTCATCAGCAGCTGGAAGCCCTGCGGCTGGGCCCGCACCGCATCGATCGCCTCCTGCTGGTCGCAGACCGCCGTGACCTTGTAGCCCCGGCGCTCCAGCAGCCGGCGCACCAGGAACACCAGGGTGTCGTCGTCGTCCAGGTAGAGGATGTGTGCAGGTGCGGCGCTGGGGTCGTCGGACATGGCTGGAGGCTCCACTGAAAAGGGTGCGGGCGGAGACGGCTCGCCGCCGGGGATGGGAGCCATTGTGCCGCCATCCGCGAAGACCACTTCCGGTACCGATTCGGGGGCCGGTGGCTTGTCGGCGGTGGCCGGGAAATACAGGGTGAAGGTGGAGCCCTCGCCCGCCCGGCTCTCGACCGTGATCGCACCGCCGTGGGCCTCGACAATGCCCAGCACCATCGGCAGCCCCAGCCCCGTGCCCTGGCCCACGCGCTTGGTGGTGAAGAAGGGCTCGAAGATGCGCGCGCGCGTGGCGTCGTCCATGCCGCAGCCGTTGTCGCTCACGGCGATGCGGACCGCACCCAAGCCGCTGCGCCGGCACGGCTCCAGCAAAGCTGGCGGCAGCGCCGGGTCGTCCGGCCCGACGGTGTCGATCCGGAACCCGATCCGGCCCGGCTGCCCTTGCAGCGCATGCACCGCGTTGGTCCCCAGGTTGAGCAGCACCTGCCCCAGCCGGGTCGCGTCGGCGAGGATGGCCGGGCCATTCGGCGCCACCTCCTTGACCAGCTGGACGTTGGAGCCGATGGCGGTGCGCAGCAGGCTGCAGGTTTCGGTGACGATGGCGTCGGGACAGACCGGTGTGCGCGCCAGCGGCTGCTGGCGGCTGAAAGCCAGGATCTGGCGCACCAGTTCGCGCCCGCGCCGCGCCGCACTGCTGATTTCGTGCAGGCTCTGCCGCGCCGGATGGCCCGTTGGTAGATCCTGGCGTGCCAGGTCGGCGTTGCCCAGGATGGCGGCCAGGATGTTGTTGAAGTCGTGCGCCACGCCACCGGCCAGCGTGCCCAGCGCCTCCATCTTCTGCGACTGCGCCAGCTGCTGCTCCAGGGCCCGCTGCTGCTGCTGCATCTGGCGCAGCGCCGTGATGTCGACGAAGGTGAAGACCACGTGGCGCAGGCCGCCCAGCACGTCGTTCTCCGGGTAGGCGTTGCACAGCGCCCAGCGGATTTCGCCTGCGATGTGGATGCCCACCACCACATCAGACACGGGCTGCCCGGTCGCCAGCACGCGCTCGAACGGCATTTCGTGTCGTGGCAGTCGCTGCCCGTCGGGGCCCAGCAGGGGCCAGACACCGGTCGCAGGCGGTTGCCCGCCCTCCGGCCAGTTCAGGAAGCGACGGGTCGCGGCATTGATCCGGGCCACGGACCGATCAGGTCTCAGCACCAGCACCCCGGCGCCCAGGTTGTCGACCAGCGCACGCGACTCGGCATCCCGTTCGGCTATGGTCTGCCGGGCCCGCTGCGCCTCCTGACGCATGCGAAGCGACACCAGCGCGCCGTAGATCATCACGCGCACCAGCTTGGTCATCAGGAACAGCATGAGGAAGGTCGCGGCCACCTCGTCGAGCGGACTCAGGTGGCCGGCCATCCACACCAGCATGGACACCAGCACCAGGGCCTCGAAGGCGGAGAGCGCCGTCAGCGCCCGGAACTCCGGCGGCGCCCGCCGCAGCCCCACGCGCACCAGGTCGCGCAGCGACAGCAGGCTCAGCATCAGGCCGGAGCCGACGTAGAGCATCTGCAGCAAGGCCGCCGGCTGCGGGCGGAAAGATGCGGCCAGCAGCGCGACCAGCAGCCCCGCGGAAGACACGCCGACGAACTTCAGCGGAAGATCCCAGCGCAGGTAGCTGCGCAGACCGACCCAGGCGAAAGCGTTGGCAACGAACATCAGCAGCCCTGCCATCGCGCCCATCTGGGGCGACATGCCACCGGCGCGCGCCATCAGCGCCAGCGAGCCTGCAATCGACACCACCGAGCCCAGGGACCACCAGCCCGGGCCGCCCATGGCCGGGTAGCGCCGCATGAGCGCCCAGAACGCAAACGCGATCAGCACCTCCAGCAGGAGGCGCATCAGCAGCAGGGTTGCGAGATCAGGCGTCATGCGCCGGGTCGGAAACTGGCATCGGCCGATTGGATCACGGCGCCGCACGGCCGGGTCCGGGCAAAACGCACAAAAAAGGCCGCCATTTAAGGGTTGTGCCCACCGGCGTGGCGCCTGCGCGACCCGCAGTCGCTGCGGGGACAAAGTCCGGGAGCGGGCTGCGCCCAGAATCCCGCCCCATGGGAACCCTCTACCTCGTGCGCCACGGCCAGGCCTCCTTCGGAGCCGCCGACTACGACCAGCTCAGCGACCTGGGCCAGCGCCAGAGCGAGCGCCTGGGCCGCTACTGGGCCGAGCGCGGGCTGCACTTCGACGCCGTCATCACCGGCACGCTGCGCCGCCACGCCCAGACCTGGGCCGGCATCGCGCGCGGCGCCGGGCTCGAACTGCCGCCCACCGAATGGCCGGGGCTCAACGAGTACGACAGCGGCGCGGTGATCCGCGCCATCCTGCCGCGCGGACAGGACCAGGCGCTGGGCGACCCGCACAGCCCCGAGGGCTACAAGGCACATTTCCGGCTGCTGCGCGATGGCCTGCGCCAGTGGATGACCGGCACCATCAGCCCCGAGGGCATGCCCGCCTACACCGATTTCGTGCACGGCGTCACCAGCGCGCTGGAGCATGTGCGCGCCCACCACGCAGGCCAGAACGTGCTGCTGGTCTCCAGCGGCGGGCCGATTGCCACGGCGGTGGGCCATGTGCTGGGCCTGAGCCCGGACGCCACCATCGACCTGAACATGCGCATCCGCAACAGCGCGGTGACCGAGTTCCAGTTCAACCCCAAGCGCCACCACCTGCTGACCTACAACACGCTGCCGCACCTGGACAGTCTGGCCTACAAGGACTGGATTTCCTACGCCTGATCAGGCGGGCCGGCCGCCGGGCCGCCTCAAGGCAGGCCCAGCCCACTCGGGGGGCAGCGACCCGCACAGCGGCGGAGCGTGGGGGCTCAGTTGAACGCGGTCTGCTCGCGCAGGGTGTCGGGCGACAGCCGGTCGATCTCCGCCAGCGCCTGGGCCAGCGCCCGGCCGGCCGCGTCCAGCAGCGCGCGGCCATTCTCGGCCGTGGCCGCCGCCGCATTGCCCACGGCGCCCTGCGGGTTGTAGTCCTGCATCATCCAGCCGAGCTTGGCGCTGCGGCCGTTGCCCAGCGTGGCGAACCGCTCGGCCCGGTCCTGGGAAGTCGAACGAAAGTACTCGGCCTTGTCCATGCGCACGAGGTCCGGCCGCAGCGCCAGCATCATCGAGGTCTCGATCTCGCCGGCGTGGATGCCGAAGCGGTGTTCGTCGGCGCTGAACAGCGCATTCACGTCGGTGCCGGCCGCGTCGTGCAGCGGCAGGTTGAACCAGCTGATGCTGTAGACCAGCATGCCCAGCCGCGCGCGCAGGTCGCGCGCCACCAGGTCCAGCGCGCCCACCTGGCCACCGTGGCTGTTGAGCAGCACCAGCTTCTTCACGCCGCTGGCCGCCACCGCCTCGCCGATCTCGGTCCAGACCCGCACCAGGGTCTCGGCTTTGAGCGTGAGGGTGCCGGCAAAGCGGGTGTGCTCGGGCGAGAAACCGATGGCCTGCGTCGGCAGGAACAGCGCCGGCAGATCGGCCGGCAGGTGCGGCAGCGCCGCCGCCACCACGCCGTCCACGATGTCCGTGTCCACCGACAGCGGCAGGTGCGGCCCGTGCTGCTCGGTCGCGGCCACCGGCAGCACCGCGATGGCGCGCTCGCGGTTCAGCGCGGCGAAGTCGGCGGTGGACAAGTCGGACCAGAAGCGGATCGGGGCGTTCATGTGCCGCAGTGTAGGCCCGCGCGTTTCACGGGTACATCCAGCGCCGCGACCAGGGCAGGCCCTGCGCCGACTGGCCCGCCGGCCGGCACAGCACCTGGTAGAGCGCGACCTCGTCGTGTTCGAAGGCCCAGGCGCAGCCGGCCAGGTAGATGCGCCAGATGCGCCAGCGCGTCTCGTCCACCAGCGGCCGGACCTGCGCCGCGTGCGCCTCGAAGGCCTCGCTCCACAGCTGTGTGGTGCGCTGGTAGTGGCGGCGCAGGTTCTCCACGTCCAGCGCCTCCAGCCCGCCTTCCTGCAGGGTGCGCAGCACGGTGCCGATGTGCGGCAGCTCGCCGCGCGGGAACACATAGCGGTGGATGAACTGGCCGCCGCCGTGGCGCGTCTCGCCGTCGTGCGCGTCGGTGCTGGTGATGCCGTGGTTCATGGCCCAGCCGTCGGGTTTGAGCAGTTCGCGGATGCGGCCGAAGTACGCCGCCAGGTGGTCCAGCCCCACGTGTTCGAACATGCCCACGCTGGTGATGCGGTCGAACGGGCCGTCGGCCACGTCGCGGTAGTCCTGCAGCCGGATCTCGACCCGGTCCTGCAGCCCGGCGGCGCGCACCCGCTCGGTCGCCAGGTCGAACTGGTTCTGCGACAGCGTCACGCCCACACAGCGCGCGCCGAA
Organism: Hydrogenophaga sp. H7; assembly: GCF_002025745.1. Classification (NCBI taxonomy): domain Bacteria; kingdom Pseudomonadati; phylum Pseudomonadota; class Betaproteobacteria; order Burkholderiales; family Comamonadaceae; genus Hydrogenophaga; species Hydrogenophaga sp. H7. Next base: position 20,267 of record NZ_MCIC01000005.1, read on the forward strand.
GCGCTGCGCCGCCCGCAGCACCAGCGCACCCCAGCCGCAGCCGATGTCCAGCAGGCGCTGGCCCGGCGCCAGCCGGATCTTGCGCAGGATGTGGTCGATCTTCTTCTCCTGCGCCTGCTCCAGCGTCTCGTCGCCCTGCTCGAAATAGGCACACGAATAGACCATGCCCTCGCCCAGCCAGGGGCGGTAGAAGTCGTTGGACACGTCGTAGTGGTACTGGATCGCCTCGCTGTCGCTCTCGCGCGTGTGGCCGAAGCGGCGGCGGATGCGGCCGAGCAGGCCGGTGGTGGGCTGGGCGCTGGCCGCCAGCCCGTGGGCCACCTCGACGATGTCGGACAAGCGCCCGTCCACGTCGACCAGCCCTTCGACATAGGCCTGGCCCAGGGTGTCCAGCCCGGGTTCGATCAACAGCGGCCAGGCCGCCGCCCCGCGCACCCGGACCTCGACCGTCGGCGCCTCGCCCAGGGCGACCGTCGACGCACCGTCCGTCCCCCAGCGCAGGCGCACCGGCACATTGGCCTCGCGCCGCACCCGCTCGGCCCAGCTCTGCAGTGCCCACTCCATCATCGAACCCATGGCGCAACTCCCGTGAGAACAACGCCCGGGTTGTAACATTTGCCGGCCGCTGCCGCACCCCTTTGAGGAACTTGGCGCGCCCGGCGCCCTCCTACCTCGGCGCCCTTCCACCCCACTCCCCATGCGTTCACTGCCTGCTGTCCTCGCCCTCCTGCTGCTGCCCCTGGCGGGCTTCGCCCAGAACCTGCTCGGCGGCGACGCCACCGTGGTCAAGACCGACCAGGTGCGCGCCGAGCTGCTGGCCCACGCGCCCGAAGGCGCCGCGCCGGGCGCCAAGGTCTGGGTCGGCCTGCAGCTGACCCACGCGCCCGAGTGGCACACCTACTGGAAGAACTCCGGCGATTCCGGCCTGCCGACCGAGCTGCAGTGGACCCTGCCGCCTGGCGTGACCGCGGGTGAGATTGCCTGGCCGACGCCGCGCAAGTTCCCCATCGGCCCGCTGGCCAACTACGGCTACAACGGCACGGTGCTGCTGCCGGTGCCACTGACCGTCTCGCCCGAATTCCAGGGCCAGCAGCTGGACGTGAAGCTGCAGGCCTCGTGGCTGGTCTGCCGCAAGGAGTGCATCCCCGAAGAAGGCTCGTTTTCGCTGCGCATCCCGGTGATGGGCTCGACCGGCCTCAACGGCGCCGCCTTCGATGCCGCCTTCCAGGCCGTGCCGAAGGATCAGCCCCCCGCCGCCAGCGCGCTGACGCCCGAGACCGGCTTCCTGAACGTTGCGCTCGACGCCCTGCCCGCCGCCTGGAAGGGCCAGAAGCTGGAGTTCTACCCCGAGCCCACCGGCCTGATCGACCCCGGCGCGCCCTGGACCCAGGCCTGGGACGGCACCCGCTGGACGGCGAAGCTGCCGCTTTCGGCCCAGCGCGGCGACAGCCCGTCCGAAGTGGCCCTGGTGGTGGCGCAGGCCGACGCCCCCGGCGAAGGTCCGGGCCTGGCCGGCGTGCGCATGACGGTGCCGGTGCAGGGCGCCTGGCCGCCGGTGGCGGCCCTGCCGGCGGCCGGCGTCTCGCCCGCATTGCAGGCCGCGCTGGACGCCAACGCCGCCCGCGCCGCCGCACCGGCGTCCGGCGCCTCCGTGCTCACGCTGGGCGCCGCGCTGCTGGGCGCGCTGATCGGCGGCTTGATCCTCAACCTCATGCCCTGCGTGTTCCCGGTGCTGGCGATCAAGGTGCTGGCATTCGCCAAACACGCCGACGACCGGGCCGCCCACCGCCGCTCCGGCCTGGCCTACACCGCCGGCGTGGTGGTCTCCTTCCTCGCGCTGGGCGGCCTGCTGCTGGCGCTGCGCGCGGCCGGCGAACAGCTGGGCTGGGGCTTCCAGCTGCAGAGCCCGGCCGTGGTGGCGGGGCTGGCGGTGCTGTTCACGCTGATCGGCCTGAACCTGGCCGGCCTGTTCGAATTCGGCAGCGTGCTGCCCTCCGGCCTGGCCAGCCTGCAAGCGAAGAACCCGACCGCCGACGCCTTCCTGACCGGCGTGCTGGCCGTCGCCGTGGCCTCGCCCTGCACCGCACCGTTCATGGGCGCCTCGCTCGGCCTGGCCGCCACGCTGCCCGCCGCGCAGGCGCTGGCGGTGTTCGGCGTGCTCGGCCTGGGCATGGCCCTGCCCTACCTGGCCGCGAGCTGGTGGCCCGCCATCGCACGCGCGCTGCCCCGCCCCGGCGCCTGGATGGAGCGTTTCCGCCAGTTCATGGCCTTCCCGATGTTCGCCACCGTGGTCTGGCTGCTCTGGGTGCTGGGCCAGCAGAGCGGCATCGACGGCGCGGCCGCGCTGCTGATGCTGCTGCTGGCGCTGGCGCTGCTGGTCTGGTCGCTCGGGCTGTCGGGCAGGGGGCGTGTGGTGCTGGGTGGCCTGTCGGCCGCGGCCCTGGTCTGGATGGGCGTGGCCGTCGGCCCGAACGTGACCCGGCTGCAGGACAGTGGCCCGGCCGCCGTGGCCGAGACCGGCGTGCAGGGCGTGAGCTGGCAGCCCTGGAGCCCCGAGAAGCTGACCGCGCTGCAGGCCGAGGGCCGGCCGGTGTTCGTCGACTTCACCGCCGCCTGGTGCGTCACCTGCCAGTTCAACAAGCGCAACGCCCTGGCCGACGAGGGCCTGCTGCAGGACATGGCCGCAAAGAACGTCGCCCTGCTGCGCGCCGACTGGACGCGGCGCGACCCGGCCGTGACCGCCGCGCTGGCGCAGCTGGGCCGCAACGGCGTGCCGGTGTACGCGATCTACAAGAACGGCCAGCCACCCGTGGTGCTGACCGAGGTGCTGAGCGTGGGGGAGGTTCGAACCGTGCTGCAGGGGCTCTGACCCCGCAGCGTCGCCGTTTCAATCACCGACCGGAGATTCACGATGCAACGACGCCCCTTCATCACCAGCCTCGCCGCCCTGGGCTCCGCCGCCCTGCTGCCCCGTCTGGCCCAGGCCGCCGCCGCGGTGGGCCAGCCGGCGCCCGATTTCCGCCTCGCCGACACCGCCGGCCAGGCCGTCAGCCTGTCGCAGTTCAAGGGCAAGCTGGTGGTGCTCGAATGGAACAACCCGGGCTGCCCCTTCGTGCGCAAGCACTACAACGGCAACATGCAGGCGCTGCAGAAAAACTTCACCCAGAAGGGCGTGGTCTGGCTGGCGGTCAACTCGACCGAAACCCAGAGCGGCGACTATTTGGACCCCGAGAAGCTGGCGCGCTGGATGCGCGACAAGGGCGCCAGCCCCACGGCCACGCTGATGGACCCGGACGGCAAGGCCGGCGCCTCCTTCGGCGCCCGCGTCACGCCGCACATGTACATCGTCAACGCCCAGGGCCTGCTGGTCTACGCGGGCGGCATCGACAGCATCCCGTCGGCGCGCGAATCCGACATCCAGACGGCCACCAACTACGTGCGCCAGGGCCTGACCGAGCTGCTCGCGGGCCAGCCGGTCAGCGTCTCCACCAGCCGGGCCTACGGCTGCAGCATCAAGTACAAGAGCGGCGCGGCCTGAACCCCGCCCGCGGCGCTCACTTCTTCCCGCGGGCGCCGCGCTCGTACTTTCGCCAGTAGGCGAACTCGTCCTCGTGGACCTCCAGGTCCAGCTCCGACACCCGCTGCTGCAGCCGCTCCTGCACGTCGGCCACGGCCTTGTTGTAGACCACCGGGCCGATCTCTTCGAGAAAAAACCCCAGCAGGCCACCTGCGGCGATGTTGCCGATGGGCTCGTCCATGTGTTCGCGGAAGTAGCGCTCGATGGACTGGATCGCCTGGGCGCGCTGGTCCTTGGGCAGTTCGATGGGCACGGAGGTCTCCGGGGATGGTTATTGCTTGCGCGCCAGATGCCAGGCCACCAGCGCATTGGCGTGGCCATGGCCCATGGCGTGGTCGGCCTTGAGCAGCGCGACCAGCTCCATGTGCTTGCGGTCGCCTGCCCGGGCGAGGATTGTCATCCAGTAATCGATGGGCTGGCCGTACTTCTTCTCGATGGAAGGAAAGTACGAGGCGGGGCCCTTGACGCTTGCTTCGGTGGTCATCGGTTGCTCCTGTGAGTGGTTGCCTGACACGACGAACGGTGCGACCCGTTTTCGACAGCGCGAAGAGACCCCGCTTTTCAACGCCATTTCGCCCTTTTCCACTGTTCGGATGTGCCGAAGATGCAGGTGTGCCTCTTGCAGGGCGACCAAGGGCACAAGGGCCGGATCAGAGAACCCTGATTCAGCGACTCGGCCTTGTCGCCCGGAAGTGGGGTACGTCATGTTGACTCAACTCAACACACCGGCGCATCAGCTGCGGTTTGCCTCGTTGTTCGATCCCGGCCGCGGGATCGCCATCCCGTGCGACGCCAGCGGCGAAGTGCGGATGGACGAACTGTCCGAGCGTTTGCGGAACGCCTACCTCGGCGCACGCGCACTGGTCGGCCGGGAGTATGCGCATCCCGTGGTCGAGACGCGGCACTGAACGGGTCTTCGCCGACGATTGCGTGGGCGGACCCACCGGGTTCCTCCCACACCGCACTGCGCCGATAACTCTTCCGGCAGCTTGCCTGCCGCTTGCAGCGTGTGGCGATGCGGTGACGCAGATTCCATGTCGGCACGGGACATTGACGATCCCACTCCAGATGCCGGATATACGACTGCAGGTGCTCTACCCCACGGTCCCCAATCGGTCAGTCCCTTGCTGTTGAGGGGGAGTCCATATATGAATTGTTAGGCGATTTTCTATGCGCCATTGGAAATCCACGACTTTATCTTTGAAATAACCAATGAGGCAGATAGCAAAATAAGCGGGATAATTAAAGCGAAGAAAATGAAGCCTCCAAACTTGAAGTCATACTCGCAGGCCATCAGCTCTGACAAGTGAAGCTTGCAATCGCGAAGCACATAAAAACCACCAATGATGTATGCGACCAGCCAACCGATTGACCATGCGCACCAAATAACAAACCAAATTCGTTTTTTCTTGGTATCGAGCTTCATGTGCCCATTCGCCTTTACGAGACTTTAATTTCTGGGGTTCCGCCGCATGCGTTGCATTTAGCTGCTGTAACATTTGGTGCGACGAAATTCAGCGGGGTCTCCCACTCCACCGTGAAACGAGCAAGCGACTTGCCCTTTTGCCATTCACCAGCCGCATAGGCGGAGCCGTACTGCGCCAAGGTCAATGATTCCTGAACGCCGCAAGCGCAGGTCAGTGTGTAGGTGTTTGTATCTATCACGCCCATGAGACACCTCCAAATCGCCTAACGTTGCGCTCACCTGCGAATTGTAAGTAGCGCGTTGCGATAAATTTAGCGTAGCGATATTGCATAAGCGCTACTTACAATTCGTCAGGTGCAGTGCCTTGTTAAATTTTTGCTGCAAAAGCAAAGCCTGCAATTAAAAAACCTAGAAACGACAAGGCTTGAAGCATTGTAAATAAGCCTTGTTTATTTAGCATGGAAATAAGCAATATATGACCTACTTGAGGATTGCCTTTGTGTTTTTCCAATATACGGCGTGAATACCATGCGATTATTTTTGGTAGTGGCTTGTAAAATTCATTAAGCACTCTTTCAATACGAACACCGGTTTCAAGTGTAATTCCCCAGAAACTTGCACTTTCTTGAATTTTTTCTTCTTCCTTTTCGTAGTTTGCCAAATGTATAGAGAAGGTATTTCTTACGGCAGAGCTAACTTCAATACCAATTTTACAACGTAATGCGTATATTTTTGAAATTAAGCCAAAAATGCACGAAAGGCATAAGAACGCACCGCAAGATAAATAGCCAACTTTGCGGACCAAATTAATTATTTGATCTGAGTTTACGATTAAAAAAGATGCGATTGCTGCAGCGCCAACAAGCAGCCATGTGGAAAATTTCTCCAGGGGTTCGCTTGCTTTAGCAGATGCTTCAAACATAGATGAAACAATTGCATTTTCGGTATTTTCCCGAGCCAGCCGATTCCACTCCACTAGAGGTTCTGTTCTTGGGTCGTTGCTCATAAGCTTCCCTAATTTAACGCTTGAGTTAAGCCGCGCCGCGAAGCGGCGTCGGCTTGAACGAATTGTTAGACATTATTTGCCGACTACCTTGGTGATCTCGCCTTTCACGTAGTGAACAAATTCTTCCAACTGATCTGCGCGGGAGGCCAAGCGATCTTCTTCTTGTCCAAGATAAGCCTGTCTAGCTTCAAGTATGACGGGCTGATACTGGGCCGGCAGGCGCTCCATTGCCCAGTCGGCAGCGACATCCTTCGGCGCGATTTTGCCGGTTACTGCGCTGTACCAAATGCGGGACAACGTAAGCACTACATTTCGCTCATCGCCAGCCCAGTCGGGCGGCGAGTTCCATAGCGTTAAGGTTTCATTTAGCGCCTCAAATAGATCCTGTTCAGGAACCGGATCAAAGAGTTCCTCCGCCGCTGGACCTACCAAGGCAACGCTATGTTCTCTTGCTTTTGTCAGCAAGATAGCCAGATCAATGTCGATCGTGGCTGGCTCGAAGATACCTGCAAGAATGTCATTGCGCTGCCATTCTCCAAATTGCAGTTCGCGCTTAGCTGGATAACGCCACGGAATGATGTCGTCGTGCACAACAATGGTGACTTCTACAGCGCGGAGAATCTCGCTCTCTCCAGGGGAAGCCGAAGTTTCCAAAAGGTCGTTGATCAAAGCTCGCCGCGTTGTTTCATCAAGCCTTACGGTCACCGTAACCAGCAAATCAATATCACTGTGTGGCTTCAGGCCGCCATCCACTGCGGAGCCGTACAAATGTACGGCCAGCAACGTCGGTTCGAGATGGCGCTCGATGACGCCAACTACCTCTGATAGTTGAGTCGATACTTCGGCGATCACCGCTTCCCTCATGATGTTTAACTTTGATTTAAACCGGCAATACGCCGGATACCCACAACCGCTGCCGTTAAACAAAGTCGCATGACGTCCCTAAAATTTGTTTGAAATCAAGCCTGTAGCGCATCATACTGGATGCATGAACAGGTTTAACAGATCCGACAAATCCGAATGGGTCCCTCCCCGGTCCGCCCGGCTGCTGGATCAGGTGCGCGAACGGGTTCGCTACCTGCATTACAGCCTACAGACGGAGAAGGTTTACGTCTACTGGGCCAAGGCGTTTGTGTTGTGGGCCGCCCGCAGCGGCGGCGAATTCCGGCACCCGCGCGACATGGGACAGCCCGAAGTGGAGGGTTTCCTCACCATGCTGGCAACCGAGAAGCAGGTGGCGCCGGCCACGCACCGGCAAGCGCTCAACGCACTGCTGTTTCTCTACCGCCAGGTGTTGGGCATGGAACTGCCGTGGATGCAGCAGATCGGCCGCCCGCCGGAGCGCAAACGCATTCCGGTGGTGCTGACGGTGCAAGAGGTGCAATCCGTCCTCGGCCTCATGACAGGGACCGAGGCGCTGATGGCGGCCCTGCTGTATGGAAGCGGGTTGCGCCTGCGCGAGGCGCTGAGCCTGCGCGTGAAGGATGTGGACTTTGACCGCCATGCCATCGTGGTGCGCAGCGGCAAGGGTGACAAGGACCGGGTGGTGATGTTGCCAAAGGCCCTGGTGCCGCGATTGCAGAGCCAACTCGCCCATGGGCGGGCACTATGGGGGCAGGACCGAGCCAACGGGCGCAGCGGTGTATTTCTGCCCCACGCGCTGGAGCGCAAGTACCCGCGTGCGGGAGAAAGCTGGGCCTGGTTCTGGGTATTTCCATCGCACAAGTTGTCGATCGATCCACAAACCGGCGTGGAGCGTCGCCACCACCTGTTTGAGGAGCGACTGAACCGGCAACTGAAAAAGGCCGTCGCCCAGGCCGGTATTGCCAAACACGTCTCGGTCCACACCTTGCGCCACTCCTTCGCTACGCACTTGCTGCAGGCAAGCACCGACATCCGCACCGTGCAGGAGTTGCTGGGGCATTCGGACGTATCGACCACCATGATCTATACGCATGTGCTGAAGGTGGCGGCCGGCGGCACGGCCAGTCCGCTGGATGCGTTGGGGTTGCAGCAAGTTCTGCCCGCCTGACCCCTGAGCCAGCGCAAACCGGCTCGCATGTCCCGCGCGGGATAATCCCGGCTTCCTTTTGAAGCCCCCGCACCGGACCACGCCATGAGCTTTGCCCCCCTGCAGAACGACACCTTCCTGCGCGCCTGCCTGCGCCAGTCCACCGACCACACGCCGGTGTGGCTGATGCGCCAGGCCGGGCGCTACCTGCCCGAGTACTGCGCCACGCGCGCCCAGGCCGGTTCGTTCATGGGGTTGGCCACCAATGTGGACTACGCCACCGAGGTGACGCTGCAGCCGCTGGAGCGCTACGCGCTGGACGCGGCCATCCTGTTCTCGGACATCCTGACCGTGCCGGACGCGATGGGCCTGGGCCTGTCGTTCGCGCAGGGCGAGGGGCCGAAGTTCGCGCGCAACGTCCGCACCGAGGCCGACGTGGCGACGCTAGCCGTGCCGGACATGGACCAGCTGCGCTATGTGTTCGACGCCGTCACCAGCATCCGCAAGGCGCTGAACGGCCGTGTGCCGCTGATCGGCTTTTCGGGCAGCCCCTGGACGCTGGCCTGCTACATGGTCGAGGGCGGCGGTTCGGACGACTACCGCGCGGTCAAGAGCCTGATGTACAGCCGCCCGGACCTGATGCACCGCATTCTGGCGATCAACGCCGATTCGGTGGCGACCTATCTGAACGCGCAGATCGCCGCCGGCGCGCAGGCGGTGATGATCTTTGACAGCTGGGGTGGTGTGCTGGCCGACGGCAAGTTCCAGGACTTTTCGCTGGCCTACACGAAGCGCGTGCTGGCGCAGCTCAACCGCACCGACGCCACTGGCGCGGTAATCCCGCGCATCGTCTTCACCAAGGGCGGCGGCCTGTGGCTTCAGGATATGAAGGATCTGGACTGCGAGGCGCTGGGCCTGGACTGGACGGTGAACCTGGCCAAGGCACGCGCCGCGGTGGGCGACAGCAAGGCGCTGCAGGGCAACATCGACCCGAACGTGCTGTTCGCGCCGCCCGAGGCGATCGACCGCGAGGTGGCGGCCGTGCTGGAGAGCTTCGGCACGCCGCACCAGGGCGCCGGCACGGGCCCGACGCACATCTTCAACCTGGGCCACGGCATCAGCCAGTTCACGCCGCCGGAGCATGTGAAGGTGCTGGTGGACGCGGTGCACGCGCATTCGAAGCGCCTGCGCGCGCGACCTTAAGACTCCATCGGCCCGGAAGCCGCGCCGTGCCTTGCGGAGCGCCGCCGCGGCCGCATGTCAAGCCACCCGGCGCAGATTTTTCTGAGAAACAGCGCTTGACAGGCCTTGGTTATGCACAAATTTTTTGCTGCGGTGCAGAAGGTACATTGCATCACCATTGCCCACTACCCCGGAGGGGTTGGTTTTGCAAGTCATTGATTTCATTGAGCTTTGTGGTTTGCCATTTTTACGGGCAGTTTAAGAAAGCCCTTGATTTACAAGGGTTCCCGCGCCTGCAAACACATCTATCAACAAAGTTATCCACAGAAAATCTGGACAGCTGTAGAAGCCTTGACAAATCAATGACTTACCCGGCTTTTCGACAGTTCAACTGAGGAAAAAGCGCCAAATATGCCTACTTGGTCCAGCGTGGTCGTTGCGACCCCCGCCCACAGCGGTCTGGGGCCGGCGCTGAGTTACCGAAGTGAGTTGTCGCTCGCGCCGGGAACGCTGGTGCGTGTGCCGCTGGGCACGCGCGAGGTGCTGGGTGTGGTGTGGAGCGGGCCGGACGAGCCGCCGCCGGGGCTGGACCCGGCGCAGGCGAAGTCGGTGATCGGAGCGCTGGAAGGGCTGCCGCCGCTGAGCGCCGCCTGGCAACAATTGGTTGCATTTTCGGCGCGCTACTACCAGCGCAGCCTGGGCGAGGTGGCGCTGGCGGCGCTGCCGCCGCAACTGCGCGAGCTGGACGCGGTGCAGCTGGCGCGGCGGCTCAAGCGCCGGGCCAACACCGCGGCCCCGGCCGACCGGGTCGGTGGCGCCGCGACGGTGGCGCCGCCGTCCAGCGATGAACAGGCGGCGGTGCTGGCGGCGCTGCCGACGGCGACCGAGCCGGTGCTGCTCTACGGAGCCACCGGCAGCGGCAAGACCGAGGTCTACCTGCGCGCGACCGAAGACGCACTGGCGCAGGCCGCGTCCGAAGGCGAACCGCCGACCCAGGTGCTGGTGATGGTGCCGGAGATCAACCTCACGCCGCAGCTTGAAGCCCGCTTCCGCGAACGTTTTGCCCCGCTCTATGGCGAGGGTGCGGTGGTGTCCATGCACAGCGGCATGACGCCGGCGCAGCGGCTGGCGAGCTGGCTGGCGGCGCACAGCGGGCAGGCGCGCATCGTGCTGGGCACGCGCATGGCGGTGTTCGCGTCCATGCCCGGGCTGCGCCTGATCGTGGTCGACGAAGAACACGACCCGAGCTACAAGAGCCAGGACGGCGCGCGCTATTCGGCGCGCGACCTGGCGGTGTACCGCGCCAAGGTGGAATCGGAGGCCCTGGCGCCGCGCGGCCAGCGCTGCCAGGTGATCCTGGGCTCGGCCACGCCCTCGCTGGAGAGCTGGCACGCGGCCGACCAGGGGCGCTACCGGCGGCTGGAGATGCCGGCGCGCATCGGCGGCGGCGCCCTGCCTCGGCTGCGCCTGGTGGACATGAACCACCAGCCCAAGGGGGCCAGCATCGCGCCGCCGCTGCTGGCGGCGATGGAGGCGCGCATCGCGCGCGGCGAGCAGTGCCTGGTGCTGCTCAACCGCCGCGGCTACGCGCCGGTGCTCTCGTGCGACGCCTGCGCCTGGAAAAGCCAGTGCCCGCACTGCAGCGCCTTCCGGGTGTTCCACAAGCTCGACCGCACGCTGCGCTGCCACCACTGCGGCTTCAGCTCGCGCGTGCCGCGGTCCTGTCCGGACTGCGGCAACCTGGACATCGCGCCGGTGGGGCGCGGCACCGAGCAGATCGAGGAACAGCTGGCCGGCCTGCTCTCGGACGTGAAGCGCCCCGACGGCCAGACCGCCAGGGTGGCGCGCATGGACGCCGACACGACGCGGCTCAAGGGCAGCCTGGAGCAGCAGCTGGCGGCCCTGCACAGCGGCGAAGTGGACGTGCTGGTGGGCACCCAGATGGTGGCCAAGGGCCACGACTTCCGGCGCATCACCCTGGTGGCCAGCGTGAACGCCGACGCCGCCCTGTTCGCCAGCGACTACCGCGCGCCCGAGCGGCTGTTTGCGCTGCTGATGCAGGCGGCGGGGCGGGCCGGGCGCGACGCGGCGCAGTCCGGCGCCAGCGAGATGTGGGTGCAGACCTGGCACCCGGAGCACGCGCTGTTCGCATCGCTGCGCAAATACGACTTCCCCGGCTTTGCGGCCACCCAGCTGGCCGAGCGCGAGGCCGCGGGCATGCCGCCCTTCGGCGCCCAGGCGCTGCTGCGCGCCGATGCGCGCACGCAGGAGGCGGCCCAGGCCTTCCTCAACGCCGCGGCCGAGGCCGCCGAGGGCCTGCCGCACCGAGACGAGGTGACGCTCTACCCGGCGGTGCCGCTGACGATCCAGCGCGTGGCCAATGTCGAGCGGGCGCAGCTGCTGGTGGAAAGCGCCTCGCGCGCGGCGCTGCAGCGCTTCCTGGCGGCCTGGCAGCCGCTGCTGCTGGACGGCCGCAGCGTGCCGGGCGCGCGCGGGCTGCTGCGCTTCGCGGTGGACGTGGACCCGCTGGTGATATGAAGCCCCCGCGCTGCGTGCCTCAGCCAGGCACCGTGGCCGCGGCCAGCAAAGCCTCCACCGTGGCGATCAGATCGCGGATCTTGAACGGCTTGAGCAGCAGGCGCCGGATGCGCAGTTCCTTGAGCCGTGCGGCCATGGTGGCGTCGATGCCGGGCGCTGTCATGGCCACCGGCATGTCGGCCGAGCAGACGAACGATCCCTCGCGCAGACGGGTGAGCAGGTCCAGGCCCGACCCGCAATCCGACAGGGACACGATGCCCGCCTGCAGCGAATCGTCCACCAGGAGCTTCGTCGCCAGGTCGCAGCTGCCCGCCTGAATGACGTGGGCCAGCTGAAGTTCGCGGCAGACGGACGCCACCGTCCCCCGGACCAGACCGTCCGGCTCGACCAGCAGGATGCGCGGCAACCGGCGGACGCCGATCAGGGTTGGCATGGTGCGGCCTCCTGGCGGAGCATTTCTTCCACCACGAGGTCGCGCAGGGACCCCAGAATGGACTGGTCCACCGGGTCCATCTGGCGCGGCCGGGTGTCCATCACGCACAGGGTGCCGAGCGCCACGCCATAGGGCATGCGCAGCACCGCCCCGGCGTAGAAGCGGATCCAGGGCTTGTTGACCACCAGCGGGTTGTCGTGGAAACGCTCGTCCTTCAGCGCATCCGGCACCACCAGGATGTTGCGCTCCAGGATGGCGTGGCCGCAAAAAGAGATGTCCCTGGGCGTTTCACGGTCCTCGATGCCGAAGTTCGACTTGAACCACTGCCGGTCCCGGTCCACCAGGGACACCAGGGCCATGGGCATGTCGAACTCCCGCATGGCGAACTGCGTGATGCGGTCGAACCGCTCCTCCGAGGGCGTGTCCAGGATGAGCAGCTTGCGCAGCGCCTTCAGGCGCTGGCTGTCGTACTCGGGAATGGGGGCCAGGATCATGGTTTTCTCCCAGGGCAGATGTACGCCCTTTGTGTTGCATCTCGGCAGACACGGCAGAAAACTTGAATCACAACCACCGCCGGGTGGTCGTGATCCTGGTCCACGGGTCCTGGCGGCCCCGTCCCTAGCGCGTGAAGGTCTGCGGCGCCGCGGCCCCCATGTCGCCGCCCGGCAGCGCGAGCGTGCTCAGCGGCTTGAGATCGGCCGCGTCGTACACCGCGAGGTTGTTCCAGGTGCCGCCCAGGTACACCTTGCTGCCGTCCCGGTTCATCGAGACCGTGTAGTGCGAGTGCGGGATCTCGGCGGCCTTGAGCAGCTTCTTCTGCCGGATGTCGTACTTGGCGAGCCGGTTGAGCACGCCGTACATCAGGTTCGGGTCCTTGGGAGAGCGCACGCCCGTGAAGTAGATCTCGGTGAAGGGCCCGAAGTCGCGCGTCTCGGTCTGGCCGGTCTTGAGGTTGACGTTGAAGTAGCCGTAGATCCAGTCGGCCGTGGCCGGGTCGTCGGTCTTGCCCTTGAACTTCGCCGTGGTGTAGAGGATGGTGAAGTCGTCGTTGGCGTTGCGCAGCGGCCAGACGCTCAACACGTCGGGCTGGGCGTAGCGTGCGCGCTTCCAGTTGCGCGACGGGATGGCGACGGTGTGCTGGCCGGTCTGTGGGTCGAACTTGTAGATGTCCGGCCCGACCATGTAGAGCGAGCCGTCGTGGCCGGTGGCCATGACTGTGACCTGGCGCGGCGCCGGCATGGTGCGCAGCGGTTGGGCGCCCTCGCCGGCCAGCGCGTCGTAGACCGCCAGCCGCGGCTGGCCGACGCGGTAGTGGTCGGGATGGAGCGTGGTCGGCGTCTGGATGACGTAGAGCTGCTTGCTGTCGTTGCTCAGCGAGAGCGCGAACAGCGCCTTGGCGCGCTCGTCGGCCTTCTGCGACATCCTGGCGCGGAACACCAGCTTGCAGCTGTCCAGCGCGATGCCGTGCACCTCGTCGAAGCGGTTGGTGATGAGGTAGGCCGTGGCCTTGTCGGGCGACATGACCAGGGTGGCGGGGCCGACCGAGCCGGGCACGGCGCAGGTCTTGTAGAGGCTGTCGGTCTTGAGGTCGACGACGTGCAGGTTGTCGGGGTAGTTGCCGACCACCAGGTACTCGTCGCCCGGAACCAGGGGCTTGTCGGCGTTGAGCGGCGCGGCGTGCACGGCGGCGGGCAAAGCGGTGGCCAGCGCGAGCGCCTGCCACGCGGGGGCGAAGGTCTTGTTCATGCGGGTTCTCCGGTGGCGGGTCACTCGTTGGGGAAGACGGAGCCGAGATTGCGCCAGTCGTCCTTGGTGCTGGCGGTCTGCTTGCCCCAGTCCGGGTAGGTGTTCATGGTGTCCGGCACCTGGGCCGGCCACCAGCAGGGATCGGCGCAGCCGTAGAGGTCGGCCTCCATGGGCTGGCACAGCGAGGCGACGCCGCCGAAGGCGTCGACCTCCCAGCCGGGATCGAAGGTGGCGGTGCAGCCGGCCACGCTCTGCATGGCGACCACGTCTTCCACTTTGTTCTGTTCGGCCGCCTGGTCCAGCAGCTGGGCCTTCTGGTTGATGGCTTGGAGGTGTTTCATGTCAGTGCACCTTTCGCGGTGAGATGAAGCGGTCGATGAAGGACGGGTTCTTGGCCATGATTTCGCTGTAGACGCCGATGCCGAAATCCACCCAGTCGCGCATGAGTTCGCAGTAGTGGTAGGTCGGGTGGACGGGGTCCTGGTAGCGGGCGTAGCTCTCGTGGTAGCAGCCGCCGGCGCAGAAGTTGCGGATGCGGCAGGTCTCGCAGCCGGTGCCCGAGCGGTCCAGCCGCTGGTCGAGGAACTCGCCCAGGGCCTGTTTCTCGATGCCGGTCTTGACGTCGCCGAAGGTCGGCAGCGAGGAGCCGGTGAAGCGGTGGCAGAGGTTGAGGCCGCCCTCGTGGTCCACCGCCAGCATCTTCAGCCCCGCGCCGCAGGGCAGCGCCTTGCGCTGGCCTTCGTGCAGGTCGGTGATGAGCCATGACCACCGTCAAGCTATCCACCCCCATCAAGCGTTCCACCGGCGAAGTCGCCGAACTGACGCTGCGCAAGCCCGCCACCGGCGAGCTGCGCGGCATCAAGCTCATGGACCTGATGCAGATGGACGTGAACGCCCTGGGTGTTCTGCTGCCACGCATCGCGCAGCCGACGATCACCAAGGCCGACGTGGACGCCATGGACCTGGCCGAAGTGCTGGAACTGGGGGTGGCCGTGATCGGTTCTTTCGAGGCGAAGCCGGCGACGACGACGGCGCAGGACTGAGCCTGCCAGACGACGCTCAGGAGGTAGACGCCAACCTGTTTGTGGTGTTCCAGGGGTGGACCCCGGCGATCACCGGGCCGATGCCGCTGGAAGAACTGATGGGGTGGCACGCCAAGGCGCTGGCGCGCAGCGGGAGCAAGGACTAGAGCCTGTCCAGGCGGCTGACGCCCGCCAGCGCCGCACCGAAGAAGCCGAGCACGATGAACAACGCGCCGACGATGACCAGACCCGACCAGCCGTCCCCGCCCAGCGCCGGGATGGCGACGAGAAACCCGACCACGACAGCGAGCGCGGCGAGGATTCGGGGGGTGGTCAGGAAGCGGGACATGGCCCAACTATAGAACCAATGCCCAGCGCGCCGGCCGCCACGGAAAGCGCAGCGAACGGGCTGTCGACCGCGAAGCGCTGGATCTCGGCCATGTCGCCGTCCAGCCGCGACATCACGTCGCCGGTGCGGCGCCGCGCCCAGAACGAGGGCGAGAGCCGCTGCAGGTGCGCGAACAGGTCGTGCCGCAGGTCGAACAGCACCGCGGCCGAGAGCCTGGTGTGCAGGTAGCGGTTGAGACCGGCCAGCAGCGTGGCCGCCAGCCCGGCCAGCAGCATGAAGAGGGCGGTGGTCCAGAGCACCTCGTGGCTGCGCGCGATCAGCCCGTCGTCGATCAGCCGCTTGACCAGCAGCGGCTGCAGCAGCACCAGGGCCGTGGCGATGACCGACAGCGCCATCACGCCGGCCATGGCGCGTGCGCGCGGCCGCACGAAACCGGACAGCCACGCCCAGTGCCGGCGCTCGCCCTCCGGGCGCCGCCGAGCCAGCAAGGGAACGAGCAGGCCGAACATGCGGGCATGGTGGCACAGCGCCGCGACGCGCCCAAGGGCCCTGTGGCGGGCAGGCCGCAGGCCGCTACGATTGCCAAAAGTGGCTACCGGAAAGCGCGGCTTGTCGGCCAAGGTCGAGCAACAGGCGGCGCGCCCGGACGACAAGGCCGCCCTGCCTTCCATCACAACAAAGGAGACCCCATGAGCGCTGTCCGCGACTTTCTGGCCGCACGCGACTTCCTGCTGCAGCACCGCAGCGACTACGCCACCGCGTACCGCGATTTCCGCTGGCCCCGGCTGGAGCACTTCAACTGGGCGCTGGACTATTTCGACGCCATGGCCGAGGGCAATCACCACCCGGCGCTCTGGATCGTCGAGGAAGACGGCCGCGAGGCCCGGCTGTCCTTCGCCGAGCTCTCGGCGCGCTCCAACCGGGTGGCCAACTGGCTGCGCGAACAGGGGGTGCGGCGCGGCGACCGCATCCTCCTCATGCTCGGCAACGAGGTGCCGCTGTGGGAGACCATGCTGGCCGCGTTCAAGCTGGGCGCGGTGGTGATCCCGGCGACCACGCTGCTCACCCCGGACGACCTGCTGGACCGGCTGGAGCGCGGACAGGTCCGCCACGTCGTGGTCGGCGCGGCCCACACCGCCAAGTTCGACCCGCTGCCGGGTGACTTCGGCCGCATCGCCGTGGGGGGCGCCCCCGCGGGCTGGAAGGCCTTCGAGGACGCGGCGGCGGCGTCCGACCGCTTCACCCCGGACGGCGCGACGCACGTCGACGACCCGTTGCTGCTGTACTTCACCTCCGGCACCACCTCCAAGCCCAAGCTGGTGCTGCACACCCACCAGTCCTACCCGGTGGGCCACCTGTCGACCATGTACTGGATCGGCCTGCAGCCCGGCGACCGCCACATGAACATCTCGTCGCCGGGCTGGGCCAAGCACGCCTGGAGCTGCTTCTTCGCGCCCTGGAACGCCGGCGCCTGCGTGTTCCTCTACAACTACAGCCGCTTCAACGCGGCCGCCCTGCTCGATGTGCTGGTGAAGTACGAGGTGACCACCCTGTGCGCGCCGCCGACGGTGTGGCGCATGCTGATCCAGCAGGACCTGGCCGCGGTCAAGACCCGGCTGCGCGAGCTGATCGGGGCCGGCGAGCCGCTGAACCCGGAGGTGATCGACCAGGTGCAGAAGGCCTGGGGCATCACCATCCGCGACGGTTTCGGCCAGACCGAGACCACCGCGCAGATCGGCAACCCGCCCGGCCAGCCGGTCAAGCCCGGCTCCATGGGCCGCCCGCTACCGGGCTACACCGTGGCGCTGCTCGACGTCGACGACCGGCCCGCGCGCGAGGGCGAGGTGGCGCTGGTGCTGGGCGAGCAGCGGCCCCTGGGCCTGATGGTCGGCTACGCCGGCGACGCCGGCAAGACCGCCGAGGCCACCCGCGCCGGCCACTACCGCACCGGCGATGTCGCCAGCGTCGACGACGAGGGCTACATCACCTACGTCGGTCGCGCCGACGACGTGTTCAAGTCCTCCGACTACCGCATCAGCCCCTTCGAGCTGGAGAGCGTGCTGATCGAACACCCGGCGGTGGCGGAAGCGGCGGTGGTGCCCAGCCCCGACCCGGTGCGCCTGTCGGTGCCCAAGGCGGTGGTGGTCCTGGTGGCCGGCCAGCAGCCCAGCCCCGAGCTGGCGCGCGACATCTTCGCCTTCACCCGCGAGCGGCTGGCGCCGTACAAGCGCATCCGCCGCCTGTCCTTCGCCGACCTGCCCAAGACCATCTCGGGCAAGATCCGCCGCGTCGAGCTGCGCCGCGCCGAACAGGCGCGCGGCGTGGACGAGCGCCTGCCGGACGAGTTCTTCGACCGCGACTTCCCCGAGCTCAAGGACTGACCTCCAAAAAGAAGCCCCCGGGGTCCTGGGCGGACACCGGGGGCCCGGGCAGCACGCGCGCCCGTTCAGGGTCTTACTTCTTCAGGTCGAAGCGGTCCAGGTTCATCACCTTGTTCCAGGCGGCCACGAAGTCCTTGACGAACTTCGTGCCGTTGTCGCTCTGGGCATAGACCTCGGCGATCGCGCGGAGCTGCGAGTTGGAACCGAAGGCCAGGTCGACGCGGGTGGCGGTCCACTTCACGGCGCCGCTCTTGCGGTCGCGGCCCTCGTAGGCGTTGTCACCGATCGGCTTCCAGGCGGTGGACATGTCCACCAGGTTGACGAAGAAGTCGTTGGTCAGCTGGCCCGGGCGCTGGGTGAACACGCCGTGCTTCGAACCGCCGTGGTTGGCGCCGAGCACGCGCAGGCCACCGACCAGCACCGTCATCTCCGGCGCGCTGAGCGTGAGCAGCTGCGCCTTGTCGAGCAGCATCTCCTCGGGCGAGACGCGGAAGGCCTGCTTGCGGTAGTTGCGGAAGCCGTCGGCCACCGGCTCCAGCACCGCGAAGGACTCCACATCGGTCTGCTCGGCCGTGGCGTCGGTGCGGCCGGGGGTGAAAGGCACCTCGACCGGGTGGCCAGCAGCCCTCGCAGCAGCCTCGACACCCGCGTTGCCGGCCAGCACGATCAGGTCGGCCAGAGAGACTTTCTTGCTGCCCGCGGCGCCGGCGTTGAAGCCGCGCCGGATCTCTTCTAGCACCGCCAGCACCTTGGCCAGCTGGGCCGGCTGGTTGGCCTCCCAGTCCTTCTGTGGCGCCAGGCGGATGCGGGCACCGTTGGCTCCGCCGCGCATGTCGGAGCCGCGGTAGGTCGAGGCCGATGCCCAGGCGGTCGAAACCAGCTCGCTCACGGAGAGGCCGCTGGCCAGCACGCGGGCCTTGAGCTCCTTGGCGTCGGCGGCGTCGATCAGGGGATGGTCGACAGCGGGCACCGGGTCCTGCCAGATCAGGTCTTCGGCCGGCACTTCGGGGCCGAGGTAGCGGGCCTTGGGGCCCATGTCGCGGTGGGTCAGCTTGAACCAGGCGCGGGCGTAGGCGTCGGCGAACTCGTCCGGGTTCGCGGCGAAATGGCGCGAGATCTTTTCGTAGGCCGGGTCGAAGCGCAGCGAGAGGTCGGCCGTGGTCATCACCGGCGGGTGCTTCTTGCTGGGGTCGTGGGCGTCGACCACCATGTCCTCGGGCTCGACGTTCTTGGCGCGCCACTGGATGGCGCCGGCCGCCGTGGTCATCTGCTCCCACTCATATTTGAAGAGCACCTTGAAGTAGCCCATGTCCCACTGCGTGGGGTTGGGCTTCCAGGCGCCTTCGAAGCCGCTGGTGGTGGTGTCACCCCCCTTGCCCGTGCCGTGCGCGTTCTTCCAGCCCAGGCCCATTTCCTCAATAGGCGCGGCCTCGGGTTCGGGCCCGACCAGGGCCGCGTCCCCGGCGCCGTGCATCTTGCCGAAGGTGTGGCCGCCAGCCACCAGGGCCACAGTCTCGTAGTCGTTCATGGCCATGCGGGCGAAGGTCTCGCGCACGTCCTTGCCCGAGGCCACCGGGTCGGGCTTGCCGTCCGGGCCCTGCGGGTTCACGTAGATCAAACCCATCTGCACGGCGGCCAGCGGGTTCTCCAGATCGCGCTCGCCGCTGTAGCGGCTGTTGGGCTTGTCGCTGGTGGCCAGCCATTCCTTCTCGGCGCCCCAGTAGATGTCCTCTTCGGGCGCCCAGATGTCGGGGCGGCCACCGGCGAAGCCGAAGGTCTTGAAGCCCATGGTTTCCATCGCCACGTTGCCGGCCAGGATGAAGAGGTCGGCCCACGAAATGGCGTTGCCGTACTTCTGCTTGATCGGCCACAGCAGGCGGCGGCCCTTGTCGAGGTTGCCGTTGTCGGGCCAGGAGTTCAGCGGCGCGAAGCGCTGGTTGCCGGTGTTGGCGCCGCCGCGGCCGTCTGCCGTGCGGTAGGTGCCGGCGGCGTGCCAGGCCAGGCGGATCATCAGGCCTCCGTAGTGGCCGTAGTCGGCGGGCCACCAGTCCTGGCTCTGGGTCATCAGGTCGGCCAGGTCTTTCTTCAGGGCCTTGAAGTCGAGCTTCCTGAACGCTTCGGCGTAGTCGAAGTCCGGGTCCATCGGGTTGGACACCGGCTGGTGCTGGTGCAGGATGGACAGGTTCAGCTGGTTGGGCCACCAGTCGGCGTTGGACTGGGCACCGTGCGTGGCGCGCGCGCCGCCGGCGGCGTGGAAGGGACACTTGGCTTCGGTGTTCGGGTTGCTCATGGTGATCTCCTGTGGTGTGAAACGGGGGGCCGGAAACGGGACTCAGTGCGCAGCGGCCAGGGCCGCCAGCGCCTCGATCCAGTCGCTGTGAACGGTGAGAGACGATGAGGACGGCTTCATGACAGGCTCCGGTCTGGTTGATGAGCCCAGACTTTAGAAGTTCACTATCAAAAAGTCGAACTAATTGCTTTCATCAATTTCATAGCCATTGCCAATGCGGCGGCGCAACACGCCCCACTGACAAGCCCTGCAAAGGGGATGGAAGCCGAGCGCCCGGTCATGCTCCAATGCGCGCCTGAGTGAATGCAACCTGGGGAGGAAAGAACATGAAGACGATTCAGACCGTGTTTGGTCGCCTGTGGCGGCGTTGGCTGGCGCTGAGCCTGCTGGTGGTGCTGGCGGGCTGTGCGACGGGGCCGAAGATGGTCTCGCATGCGTTCAGCTTTGATGGCAACTACGACAAGTGGGCGGACAAGGTTGACCTGCTGGCGTACAGCTATGGCGACCAGTACCAAATGGTTCGCAACGATGTCGCCAATCCGAGGAGCCCGGTTTTCGCTGGACTGACAAAGCTGCCCCCCGGAACTGGCGTCAACGGACCCATGCCGGTAGGAGACTTCCTCCAGGTTAAGTGGCGACTGCAGTCCACGGGCGAGGTACTTGAAGAACGAGTGAATTTGCAAGGACGGTTGCCCGAGGACATGACCGATCACGAACTCACCTTTGTGATCGACGGCCGGCAGCTGTACGTTTTCGTTGTTACGCCTCGCCGCAAAAAATCGTCTGACGAGCCACCTGTTCTCAAGACATGGAGGTCCCAATACTCGTACGCATACGAGATCTTCCCAACGCTTCGTAAACCTTGACGGTAGACGACATGGGCACTTCTGACGTACGACGCCTCAGTGACGAGGAAATGGCTCAATTGCCGCAGGCCAAGGCAGTCATGGGTGATGCGGGCAAGCAGGGCACATCCACCCGCTTCAACTTTTTCGCCGCGTTCGACGGCACCTACAACCACAAAGAGAAACTGGATCTATCTGGCGACCCGCATCAAACCAATGTGGGCAATCTGTTTGATCAAGCAGAAAAGAACAGAGGCCCAACGTTTCGGTCCAGCTACTACCCTGGCGTCGGTACCGGCGATGACCAAGGCAACGCCATCAACGCAGGCCCGCACCCCACTCCTGCCATCGACGCTGCCGCAGAAAAAGCCTACAGAGACTTTAGCGACGCCGCGCAGACTTACCTGAAGCAGAACCCCGGTGCCACCCCCGCCGACCTCGGCGCCTCCGTCACCGGCTTCAGCCGGGGCTGCGCCGCCGCCGTGCGCTTCGCCCAGTTGGTCAACGACCGGGGCCTGGTCGCGCCCGACGGCACCGTGGTGGCCCCGCCCGGCAGCGTTCCCATCACCGGTATGGCGCTGATGGACCCGGTGGCCACCGGCGTCCAGGGCGAAACGGGCATCCCGGCCAACGTCAAGGGCCAGGTGCTGGTAGTGCAGGCCGAGCACGAAAGCCGCAGCTGGTTCCGGCCCGTGGACTACAGCGACGACCCACGTGTGACCACGGTGAAACACCCGGGCAACCACGTCGGCGTGGGCGGCGGCTACGACCGCGACGGCACGGCGGCCAACGTGCACGAGGGCGTGACGGCCTATTTCCAGCGCCGCGGCGTGCCGCTGGCCGACGTGCCGGCCGAGCAGCGCCACAACCCGAACGAGCCGGCCATGATCCGCACGGAGAACTACCAGACCGCGCGCAACGGCGACGTGCTGACCGATGAGGACGGCAGGAAGCAGCTGCGCTGGATGGTCGACGACGAAACCAAACCCCGCATCACGGTCAAACCGCGCATGTCCGAGCAGACCAAGGCGCAGCTGCGCCAGTCCTACACCGAGCTGGCGCCCGGCCTGAAAGCGCGCGGACTGGACGGCGAACAGTGTCTGCAGGTCAGCGCGGCCTGTGTGGCCAAGGCGGCCGAGCACCCGGACTGGGGCGACCCGAAGCGCTATCTGCTCAGCAAGAACGGGGAACAGGTGGCGGTGCAGCACCAGAACGGGCGTTTCAACGAGGTCCGTGTGGACGAGGCGCTCCAGAGCAGCACCACCGCGCACCTGGACCGGGTACAGGATCTGCAGCAGGCGCAGGCCACACCGGCCGCGCAACCCGAGCGCGCCGCGCCCGTGCAGACCGAACCGGCCCTGACGCGCTGAGCCCACGGGCTCAGGTCAGCAGCGACACCGCGCCCGAGAAGGTGATGAAGGCGGCGACGGTGGTCACCAGGATGATGCGGGCGATGCGCCCGTTGTCCGCGCCCAGTCGCTCGGCCAGCAGCGAGACGTTGCTGGCGCTCGGCAGCGCGGCCACCAGCACGATGACCGTGAGCGCGAAGCCGTCCAGCGGCACGCCCAGTTGGCGCATCGCCAGGCCCACCGCCAGCACCAGCAACGGGTGCAGCACCAGCTTCATGACCGCCACCGGCAGGTAGTCGCTCACCGGCATCGGGTGGCTGGACTGGATCTGCGAACGCGCCAGCACCGCGCCAATGGTGAACAGCGCCACGGGCGACGCCGCGTCGGCCAGCAGCCAGGCGGTCTTCTCGACCGGGCCGGGCAGGCTGAACTGCGCGTACGACGCCAGGGCACCGAGCAGGATGGCCCAGGGCATGGGGTTGGCGGCCACCCCCTTGAGCGCCTTCTTGCCCGCGTCGATCATGGCCTCGCGCCCATGACCCTCGCCTTCGTCCAGGCGCGAGAGCGCCACGCACAGCGAGCTGGTGACGACCATGTCCACCAGCATGGTCAGGATGGCCGGCCCCGCCGCCGCGGGCCCCAGCAGCGCCACCAGCAGCGGCACGCCCATGAAACCCGAGTTGGGAAACGCCGCCACCAGCGCGCCCAGCGAGGCGTCGTTCCAGCGGATGCGGCGGTCCATGGTCCAGACGATGGCGAACGCCACCATCACCAGGGCACAGAGCAGGTAGACGCCCGCCACGGTGACATTGAGCAGCTGCGCGATCGGCGTGGTCGAGCCGAAGCGGTAGAGCATGCAGGGCAGCGCAAAGTACAGCACGAAGCCGTTGAGCCCCGGGATCGCCTCCAGCGGCAGCATGCGCCGGTGGGCGGCGACAAAGCCCGCGGCCACGAGCGCGAAGAAGGGGAAGGTGACGATCAGGATGTTGAGCACAGGGGGCGATTGTCTCAGGGCGCACGTTTCGGCCGGTGCATCGGGTGTCGCGCCGGCGCGGCCGGCACCCCGCCGGTATCATTCGCCGCTTCGTCTTGCGCTGCCTCCCGCCCTCATGTCCTCACCCGGCCCCGGCCTCAACCTTGCCCAGCTCGACGCTGTGAACCACCTGGGCGGCCCCAGCCTGGTGCTGGCGGGCGCCGGTTCGGGCAAGACGCGGGTGATCACGCACAAGATCGGCCGCCTGATCCAGGCCGGGCTGGCGGCCGACCGCATCGCGGCCATCACCTTCACCAACAAGGCGGCGGCCGAAATGCGCGAGCGCGCCGGCCACCTGGTCGGGCGCGACGCGCGCAAGGTGCTGATCTGCACCTTCCACGCACTGGGCGTGCGCCTGCTGCGCGAAGACGGCCAGGTGCTGGGGCTCAAGCCGCAGTTCTCCATCCTCGACACCGACGACATCACCAGCCTGCTCAAGGACTGCGGCGGCACCACCGACGCCAACACCGCGCGCGGCTGGCAGTGGACCATCAGCAGCTGGAAGGGTGAAGGCATGACCGCGGCCGATGCCCTCAAGCGCGCCAAGGACGAGAACGAGCGCGTGACCGCGACCATCATGGCCCGCTACGAGGAACGGCTGACCGCCTACCAGAGCGTGGACTTCGACGACCTGATCCGCCTGCCGCTCAAGCTGCTGGGCGAACACCCCGAGGTGCGCGAGAAGTGGCAGAAGAAGCTGGGCCACGTGCTGGTGGACGAGTACCAGGACACCAACGCCACGCAGTACGAGCTGCTCAAGCTGCTGGTGGGCGAACGCGCGCGCTTCACCGCCGTGGGCGACGACGACCAGTCCATCTACGGCTGGCGCGGCGCCACGCTGGACAACCTCAAGAAGCTGCCCATCGATTTCCCGCAGCTGCGCGTGATCAAGCTGGAGCAGAACTACCGTTCCACCAGCGCCATCCTGCGCGCGGCCAACCACGTGATCGGCCCCAACCCCAAGCTGTTCCCCAAGACGCTGTGGAGCGACCTGGGCGAAGGCGAACCGGTGCGCGTGGTGGACGCCGACAACGAGGAACACGAGGCCGAACGCGCGGTGGCGCGCATCCAGAGCCTGCGTGCGAACTCGCAGTACAAGGAGTGGCGCGACTTCGCCATCCTCTACCGCGCCAACCACATGGCGCGCTCGTTCGAACAGGCGCTGCGCCGCGCGCAGATCCCCTACAAGGTCTCGGGCGGACAGAGCTTTTTCGACAAGGCCGAGATCCGCGACCTGTGCGCCTGGCTGCGCCTGATCACCAACAACAACGACGACCCGGCTTTCCTGCGCGCGGCCACCACACCCAAACGCGGCATCGGCCACACCACGCTGGGGCAGCTGGGCACCTTTGCCACGCAGTACAAGCTCAGCCTGTTCGAGGCGCTGTTCTCGCATTCGCTACCCAGCGCGGTGAACAGCCGCTCCATCACCGCGCTGCACGAGTTCGGCCGGCAGGTGAACGACCTGGAATACCGCGCCCGCCACACCGTCGGCCACGAGGCTGCGCTCGCCTTCCTGCTGCAGTGGCTCAAAGACATCGGCTACGAGCAGTACCTCTACGACAGCGAAGAGAACGAGAAAATCGCGGCAGCGCGCTGGACCAACGTGATGGACTTCATCGACTGGGTGGCCGGGCGCTGCGGCGGCAAGATGGAAGACGATGGCGCGGGCGTGCAGGTGGAGAGCGAGCGCAAGAGCCTGCTGGAAGTGGTGCAGACCATCGCGCTGATTTCCACGCTCTCCGACCGCGAGCAGGACCAGAACGTGGTCACGCTTTCCACCCTGCACGCGTCCAAGGGTCTGGAGTGGCCGCACGTGATGCTGGTGGGCGTGAACGAAGGTCTGCTGCCCTTCAAGACCGATGACGCCGACAGCGACCTCAGCGCTGAACTGCTGGCGCTGCGGGTGCAGGAAGAGCGACGCCTGATGTACGTCGGCATCACGCGCGCCCAGCGCACGCTGGCGGTGAGCTGGCTCAAGCGCCGCAAGAAAGGCCGCGAGAGCGTGCCCGGCACGCCCAGCCGCTTCATCAAGGAAATGGCGCTGGACCAGGCCACGGTGAAGGAAGACCCGCGCGAGAAGTTGCGCGCGCTGCGGGCCGAGTTCGCGCAGCGCGCCGCGGCCGCCCCCAAGCCGGAGGCGATGTGAGACGGCCCGCACCTTCCGTGCTTGCCCTGGTGCTGACCAGTCTGGCGCTGCTGGGCCTGGCGTCCACAGCCCGCGCCCAGTCTCCGCTGGCGCCGCTGGCATCCCCCTGTCCCACCGCGACCGAGCTCAAGGCGCAGGACCTGCACGGCCTCTGGCGCCTGGTCCTCTGGCCCGAAGGCGGCAGCGAATCGGCGCCCGCCTCCACCGGCGCCATGCTGTTCGGACCCCATCCCGAATACCCCGGCAGCGTGCGCGGACGGCTGCGCCGCTCCGGCCCGGGGGCCGACCTCGAAGCCGAGGTGGCGGGGGACGTGGGCGACGACGGCGAGTTCAATCTCGACGAATCGGCCGACGGCCGGGCCATGGACGCGGTGTGGAACGGCCAGCCCTCCGATTGCGGCCGGACCATCCGGGGCCAGCGCCGCCCCGCCGAAGGCCGGTCCGACGCCGGCCCGGCGCTGCAGTTCCTGTTGCAGCGGGCGCCCGCGGGACACTGAGCCGCCGGCCCTCAGGGCTGCGTGTCGTCCAGCAGCCCCGCGCCCAGTTCGCGAATGCGCTGGTCCTCGTAGTAGCCGCCGTATTCGGTGTAGCGCAGGAAGGGACGCGCGCAGGCCCTGCAGACCCACACATCGCACCGGTTGTAGGGAAAGAAGGCTGGGGCGATGGGCGCATCGGGCGACCAGGCGTGCGTGCCGCGCGGATGGTGTTCCAGCAGCGTGGGCTCGTCGATCTGTTCATCGCGCAGCGTACCGACGCACCGCAGAGCGGACAGGTCGAAGGTGGCCGGCACCGAGTCCCAGCCGGCGCCCACCAGCGGCGCACAGGCCGAGCAGCGCCCCGGCTGTCGTGCCGCTGCCAGCGCACGCAGGTCGTCGGCCAGCAGGCGCGGCAAATGCTCAGCGGTCATGACCCGTGCCTCCCGTCTGGCGCTTCGCGCCGTAAGGGCAGTGATTCGGCCGCGGCCCCACCTGCGGGTGCTTGCGGCAGGTGTCGGGCCGCTGCTCGTAGACGGTGCAGCGCCGCGTCTTCGCATCCAGGAAATGGCAGTCGCCGCTGGCCCGCCGCGCGATGGTGAAGACCTCGCGTTTGAAGTTGAAGTGCTCGATCAGCCCCGCCTTTTCCAGCCGCCGGGCGATCTGCTTGGGCGCCTCGTGCTCGACCTCGAAGACGTCCACGATGCCCAGCCGCACAAGATCGGGCAGCCGCACTTCCAGCGGCATGGTGCAGCAGTTGGCCTGGCAGCTGTCGCACATGCCGGCGCGGTAACGCGTCCAGGTCTCGGTGCGGTCGACGTCGACGATGTGGATCGAGGATCTCATGGAGGAGACAGCCACAAAGCAAAACGCCCAGCGGGTGCTGGGCGTTCTGGAATTTGGTGGCCTGGGGCGGAATCGAACCACCGACACGCGGATTTTCAATCCGCTGCTCTACCAACTGAGCTACCGGGCCAAGAGCTCTCGATTATAGCAGTACTTTTGCGCGAGGCCGATCAAAGTGCATTGCGCTTGCTGCGCGCCAGATCCACCCCCAGCTGCTTGAGCTTGCGGTAGAGGTGGGTGCGCTCCAGGCCGGTCTTCTCCGCCACGCGGGTCATCGAACCGGACTCCTTGGCCAGGTGGTATTCGAAATAGGCCTTCTCGAACTCGTCCCGCGCCTCGCGCAGCGGGCCGTCGAGGTTGAAGGACTGATGAGACTGCGGCCCGATGTCCAGCACCATCTCGGGCAGGGTGCCGCCGGTCATGGCCGCCTCGACCGTGAGGTCGGCGGGTGCCATCTGCAACCCGGGCTTTTGCACCACCGGGGCCACCGGCTTGTGCATGGACTTGTTCAGACCAATGTCCACCGCCTTGAGCAGCTTCTGAAGCGTGATGGGTTTTTCAAGAAAGGCGGTGGCGCCGATGCGCGTGGCCTCGACCGCCGTGTCGATGGTGGCGTGGCCACTCATCATGATCACCGGCATGGTCAGCATGCCGGAGCTGGCCCATTCCTTGAGCAGTGTCACGCCGTCGGTATCGGGCATCCAGATGTCCAGCAGCACGAGATCGGGTCTGAGCTGGGTGCGCACACTGCGCGCCTGGGCGGCGTTCTCCGCCAGTTCGACGGTGTGCCCTTCGTCGTTGAGGATCTCGGAGAGCAGGTCGCGGATGCCCAGCTCGTCGTCTACTACCAGAATAGTTGCCATGGTCCCGAAAGTGTCCCTCGTTCGATGTTGTCAATTCGCAACTGCGAATGATAACGACACTTGCGCCCCCGTCACTTTGTTCTCCGTCATGCGGTTGCCAATGTCGACCCGGCCGCCGTGCTCCTCCATGATTTTCTTGACCACCGCCAACCCCAGTCCGGTGCCCTTGGACTTGGTGGTCACATAGGGCTCGAAGGCGCGCTTGAGGATGTGTTCGGCAAACCCGGGCCCCTGATCGATCACCGCCAGCCGGACCCAGGGTCCGCTGTCGGAACGGCGCGTGCGCAGCAGCACAAAGGCGTCGGTCTGACCGGCCATGGCGTCCTGCGCGTTCTGGACCAGGTTGTGCACGATCTGGCGCACCTGCTGCGGGTCCGCCATCACGGGCGGCAGTTGTTCGGCCAGCTCGGTCCGCACCGGGATCGCCGCGTGGTCGTAGAGCACCAGAATGTCCTTGATCAGGGCATTGAGGTCGGTGGGCGCCAGGTGCGCCGCCGGCAGGCGGGCGTAGTCGCGAAATTCGTTGACCAGCCGCTTCATCGCATCCACCTGGTCGACGATGGTGCGCACCGACTTGTTGAGGATGGCCTGTTCGGAGGGCTGCACCTTGCCTTCGAGCTTCATCGCCAGCCGCTCGGCCGAGAGCTGGATCGGCGTCAGCGGGTTCTTGATTTCGTGCGCCAGACGCCGTGCCACGTCGCCCCAGGCCTGTGCGCGCTGGGCCGACACCATCTCGGAGACGTCATCGAACACCAGCAGCCGCTCGTTGTTGGGCAGCAGCGCGCCGCGGGCGATCAGGGTAATGCTGCCTTCGACCGGCAGGCGGTCGTGCTCCCCGAGCTCGAACGACTGCTGCCAGTGGCCGCCGCCATGCGGCGTGTCGTCCGACAGGAAGCGCTCGAACTGCTGCATCACCCCCTGTCCGAAGGCTTCCAGCCCCGGCAGCTCGGTCAGCGGCTGGCCCAGATGCAGGGCCAGCGGTGTGCGAAGGATGCGCGAGGCGCCGGGGTTGACGCTGCGCAGCCTACCTTGCTCGTCCAGCACCGCCACACCCGCGGTCAGGTTGTCCAGGATCGTCTGCAGGTTGTCGCGTGCCGCGTCCACCTGCTGCATGCTGCGCTGCACCGTCTCGCGTGCATCGGCCAGTTCCTGGGTCATGCGGGCAAAGGTGCGCGTGAGCCCGGCCAGTTCGTCGCGCGAGGCCATGGCCGCCTTGGGCGAGAGGTCGCCTTGCGCCACCTCGCGCATGCCCTCGGCCAGCACCAGCAGCGGCCGCACCATCTGGTTGCCCAGCACCACGGCCAGCAGCACGGCGCCGAACACGGACAGGAACAGCGCCAGGGTCAGGGTGCCGATGTACATCCGCCGCAGGCCTTCGCGACCCAGGGCACGCTCCTGGTATTCGCGGTTGGCCACCTGGACCGCCAGCGCGTCGGTGACCAGCGCCTCGGACAGCGGCACCACCACCTGCAGATAGCGCGGTTCATCGTCCAGATCGAAGCCCGGTGCGCTGACCAGGGCCAGCACCTTGATGCGGGCCTGGCCGAGCGCCAGCCCCTCGATGTCGCTGTCTCCGGCGTCCCGTTCCTCCAGGCCTTCGACCTGCGCCACCACCCGCTTGGCGCGCACGGTGCGCAGCACCGCCAGCGGCGGCCGGTTGGGTGTGAAGTCGAAGCGGGATGCGCCCGCCGTGGCCAGCGCCTGCCCGGACGCGCTCCAGAGCACCATGTCGCTGGCCCCCAGCCGCGTGCGCAGGCGTTCCATGGCCAGCAGCGCCGACGAGCGGGGCTGGCGCGCCAGCTCCTCCGCCACCATGCGGGTTTTTTCCCCCAGGTCCGCACTCATGGTGTCCAGGGTGGTGCGCCCGAGGTTCAGGCCGGCGGCCAGGGCCGACTCGACGCGCACGTCGAACCAGCTTTCGATGGAACGCGACACGAACTGGTAGGACACGGTGTAGATGAGCACCCCCGGCAGCACGCCCACCAGCCCGATGATGGCGGCCAGCTTGAGCAGCAGCCGGCTGCCGAAGCGCCCGAGCCGGAACCGCATGTAGAGACGCACGGCCAGCCACACGATGATCAGCGCCAGCAGCACCGCCACCGCCACGTTCACCATCGCCAGCCAGCCGAAGTTCTGTTCGTAGAAGGCGCGGTTGCGGGTGGCCAGCGTGAGCAGGAACATCAGCACCAGGCCCAGACCCGCCATGAACACCAGCGCCACCAGCAGCGCCCAGCGCCGCCGCCGGGAGGCCTTGGGGTCGAGCTTGGGGTCGTCCCGTTTCACCTGGTTCACCTCCACCGCGGGGTCAGCGGGTGTCTCCCGTGGCAGTTGCGGGCGCGCCCTCGCCATCGTTGCGGGTCGGCAGGTCGAAGCTGCGCTGCACCTCGATCAGCCACTCGGGCTGGTTGGCCATGCCAATCTGGAAGGGTCGCGGCAGCAGCGACAGGTCCAGCCGGAAGCGCCACTGGGCGCGGTAGTCCACCCCCTCCTCCAGGCGTCCGGGCTCCACGATGGTCCAGCCCGCCACCCGGCTGACGGAGGCCAGCGCCTCGTCCAGATCGTCGAAGTTCTGGTGCAGTGCGTACTGCAGCCCCGCGGCGTTCGGGGCGCCGTCGGTGGAAACACTGACGCGCCAGCGTCGGGTCAGCGGCTGGTAGGCCAGACGCACCGTGCGAGAGGCCGAACCCATGCGCTTGTCGGTCCAGTACCAGCGCTCCCGGACCACGTCGGCCTGCCAGACAAAATAGAGCGGCACACCCTTGAGCAGGGCGTCTTCCACCGGGGGAGAGGCTTCCAGGGCCAGCCGCACCGACAGCTTGGCGCCATCGGCGCTGCGCTGGACCGTGCTCTGCAGCACCTCCGGTTCGCGGGCCATGGCCGGCGCCGCCAGCATCAGGCACCACAGCAGCACGCCGGCCAGCAGACAGGTCCACACCCGTCGCCACGGCCGGACTGTCGGTCCGGGCGTCACGGGATCAAGGCCTCGCCTTGTCCATGCGGGCGTAGAAAAATCCGTCGTATCCACCCGGATCATTGTCGTTGAACTCCCCGTTGGCGATGACAGTTCCGGGTCGCAAATGCCCCGGGGAAGGGAGCGCAAGGGCGTCGGTGTGGCGCTCAAGGAACGCATCGACCTGTTCCTGCCCCTCGGCACGAAAGACCGAACAGGTGCAATAGACCAGGCGCCCGCCTGGCTTGAGCAGCGGCCAGAGGGTGTCCAGCAGCCGGCGCTGGATCGCCACCAGCTGCCCGACATCGCCCGGGCGGCGCAGCCAGCGCACGTCCGGGTGGCGGCGCACGATGCCCGACGCGGTGCATGGCGCATCCAGCAGGATGGCATCGAAGGAGCGGCCGTCCCACCAGCCCGAGGGCTCCCCAGCGTCGGCGGCCCGCACCTCGGCCTGCAGGCCCAGCCGTTGCAGGTTCTGGTGGATGCGCTCGCAGCGGCGCGGATCGACGTCCAGCGCCAGCAGGTCCAGGTCGGCGCGCTCCAGCAGATGGGCCGTCTTGCCACCCGGCGCCGCGCAGGCATCCAGCACCCGGTCACCCCGGCGCCAGTCGCGGCCCTCCAGCAGCAGGCCGGCCGCCAGCTGGGCCGCACCGTCCTGCACGGAACACAGCCCCTGGTCAAACCCGGGCAACCGGTCCACGGGTTGCGGCGAGGCCAGCAACAGCCCGTCGTCTCCGAGCGGCACCGCGCCGATGCCCTGTTCGGCCAGCTGCGCCGCGTACGCCTCGCGCGTCACGCGGCGGCGGTTCACGCGCAGCACCATGGGGCCGGGCTGGTTGCTCGCCGCCAGGATGGCCTCCCAGTGGGCGGGATGGTCGCGCCGCACGCGCTCGACCCACCAGGCCAGGTGGTTCCAGAGGGCAGACGGGTCCTGCCGGGCCTGCGCCAGCAGTGCCGACGATTCGCGCAGGTAGCGCCGCAGGCAGGCGTTGAGAAAGCCGGACTGCATGCGCGTGTCGCGCCCGCGCTTGGCGGCGTCGACCGCCTGGTCGACCAGGGTGTGGGGCGGGTAGGAGGCGCCCTGCCCGTCGCCGATCAGCAGGGCCAGCGCGGTGTGCAGCAGCGCCAGCGCCGCGGGGGCCGGCGGGCGCCGGGCCAGCAGCCGCGCCACGGCGCGGGCCGTGCCCAGGTGACGGAGCACCTGAAAGGTCAGGGACTGCACGCCGGGGCGCAGGCCCGACGGCACCTGGGGCAGGACCTCGGTCAGCGAGCGCCCCTGTTCGACCGCGAACACGCAGCGCGCCACTTCGTGCAACTGGTCGCTCAGGCGGGGCACCTGGCGCGGAGAAAGAGCGTCGTTCAAAGGATCAGGCCTGGTTCAAGGGCAAAGGCGCCATGCGCCGTCCGTAAATGCGGCGCACACGTTCTTCGAGAGAGGGATGGGAGTCGAACCAGTGTGCCATGCGCCCCTCTTCGGTACCGACCAGCAGCATGTGCTGCACCATGGAGCCGATGCGACGCGACTGCACACCCTCGTTCTGCTGGCTCATCACCTTGCGCAGCACGCCGCCGATACCGTCGCGGCTGCGCGTCCACTGCACCGAGCGGGCATCGGCCAGGAACTCGCGCTGGCGCGAGACCGCGGCCTGCAACGCGTGGCCCGTCATCCAGCCCAGCCAGCCAGCGCCCATCAGCGCCAGCCCGAGCAGGGTCGCAAGGGTGCGGTGTTCGCGGATGTCGGGTTCGGCCAGGTCCTGGCCCATACGAAACAGCATCTCCAGCCCGAACACCATGCCCACCAGCCGCATGTTAAGGCGGGTGTCGCCCTCGCGAATGTGGCTGAATTCGTGCGCCACCAGCCCCTGCAGTTCCTCGCGGCTCAGGTGTTCCAGCGCGCCGCTGGTCACCGCCACCACCGCGTCGTCCTCGTCCCAGCCGGCGGCGAAGGCGTTGATGCCCTCGTCTCGCGCCAGCACCATCGCCACCGGTCGTTTCATGCCCGACGAGATCGCCATCTCGTCGACGATGTTGGCAAAGCGCTGCTCGGCGAAGTCGCTGGACTGCGCCAGCCGGGCGCCCATCTGTTCTGCCAGCACCCGGCCGCCACGCGACAGGCGGGACGTCTCCAGCCACCAGCCCCCCAGCACGAACAGCAGGGTCACGGCGGTGTTGACCTCGAAGAAATAGTGTGGATACCCCGCGCCGGGCACCCAGAAGCTCCAGGTGAGCCCCCAGGCGAGGGCCAGCGCGGCATTGACCAGCACGACCAGCAGCAGCACCGCTACACCAAAGGCCAGCAGCAGCCGCAGCGTGCGGACGCGCGCTTCTCGCTGCGATTCGAAGATCAGCACGGGCCGGGGACAGCGCCGTTCAGAAAGACACCTTGACCGGCTGGCGCTCGGCCTCGCTGGTGGTCGAGGCCAGCATGGACTGGGTCTGGAAGTTGAACAGGCGCGCGATGATCAGGGTCGGGAACTGCGCCGCCGCGTCGTTGAATTCCAGCACGTGGTCGTTGTAGGCCTGGCGCGCGAAGCCGATGCGGTTCTCGGTGCTGGCCAGTTCCTCGCTGAGCTCGCGCATGGTCTGGTCGGCCTTGAGTTCCGGGTACGCCTCGGCCACCGCCATCAGGCGCCCGAGCGCACCGCCGAGCACCTGCTCGGCCCCGGCCAGCGCGCCGATGGCGCCAGCGTTCAGCGGACTGGCCGCGGCCGACTGCTCGGCGCTGCGGGCCTGGTTGCGCGCCGCAATCACAGCCTCCAGCGTCTGCGCTTCGTGGGCCAGGTACTTGCGTGCGACTTCGACCAGGTTGGGAATCAGGTCGTAGCGGCGCTTGAGCTGCACGTCGATCTGACCAAAGGCGTTGGCGATCGCGTTCTTCAGACGGGTCAGGCGGTTGAAGGCTCCGACGGCCCAGAACACCACCAGCAGAGCGGCAGCCAGCAGGATCCATGACACAGGCGACATCTCGAACGCTCCTTCGTGAGGCGCCGGGACCGCCCCGGCGGGCGTGCGCAATATAGCCCAAGCCCCTGACCACCCCGGTGTGGAGCACCCATGAAAAACGCCCCCGGCCTGACGACCGGGGGCGTTGAAGGATCGGACGGCGGTTCCGTCCTGGTGCCGGCTTATTCCGACGCTTCGCCGGAACCGGCGGCTTCGGCCTGGTCCGCGGCCAGCGACAGCGCGTCGGCCTCGGCGATGGCGCGGCGCTCCTCGTCGTCCATCTTTTCCTTGACCTTGCGGGCTTCGTGATAGGCCATGCCGGTGCCCGCGGGGATCAGGCGGCCGACGATGACGTTTTCCTTCAGGCCGCGCAGCTCGTCCTTCTTGCCCATGATCGCGGCTTCGGTGAGCACGCGGGTCGTTTCCTGGAAGGACGCGGCCGAGATGAACGAGTCGGTCGACAGCGAGGCCTTGGTGATGCCCAGCAGCACGTTGGAGTAGGTCGCGGGGATCTTGCCTTCGGCGCGCAGGGCGTCGTTGGTGTTGAGGATCTCCGAACGCTCGACCTGCTCGCCGGCGATGTAGGACGAATCGCCCGGGTTCTCGACCACGACGCGGCGCAGCATCTGGCGAACGATCACCTCGATGTGCTTGTCGTTGATCTTCACACCCTGCAGACGGTAGACGTCCTGCACCTCGTCGACGATGTAGCGCGACAGCTCTTCAATGCCCAGCAGGCGCAGGATGTCCTGCGGATCGGCCGGACCGTCCACCACGCTCTCGCCCTTGTTGACCACCTGGCCTTCGTGCACCAGGATGTTCTTTTCCTTGGGGATGAGCTCGTCCCAGACCTTGCCTTCCGGATCGGTGATCTGCAGGCGGACCTTGCCCTTGGTTTCCTTGCCGAACGACACCGTGCCGGTCATCTCGGCCAGCATGCCCTTGTCCTTCGGGCTGCGGGCTTCGAAGAGCTCGGCCACCCGTGGCAGACCGCCGGTGATGTCGCGCGTCTTCTGGCCTTCGACCGGGATGCGCGCCAGCACGTGGCCGGGGCCGACGTCCTGACCGTCGCGCACTTCCAGCAGCGCGCCGATCTGGAAGCCCACCGTCACCGAGTGATCGGTGCCGGGGATCTTCACTTCCTGGCCCTGGGCATCCAGCAGCTTGACCAGCGGGCGCACCACCTTGGCGGAGCCGCGGTGCTTCGGATCGATCACCACCAGCGAGGACAGACCGGTCACGTCGTTGACCTGCTTGGCCACCGTCAGACCTTCTTCCACGTTCTCGAACTTCACCGTACCGGCGAATTCCGTGATGATGGGTCGGGTCAGCGGGTCCCAGTTGGCGAGGATGGCGCCTGCCTTGATCTGCTGGTCGGCCTTGACCGACAGCGTGGCACCGTAAGGCACCTTGTGACGCTCGCGCTCACGACCGTGTTCGTCGTGGATGATGATTTCGCCGGAACGCGCAATCACCACCAGTTCACCCTTGGTGTTGGTCACGTAGCGCATCGTGGCGTTGAAGCCGATCACGCCCGAGGACTTGGCTTCCACGCTGGAGGCCACGGCCGCACGGGACGCGGCACCACCGATGTGGAAGGTGCGCATGGTCAGCTGCGTGCCGGGCTCACCGATGGACTGGGCAGCGATCACGCCGACCGCTTCGCCGATGTTCACCAGACCGCCACGACCCAGGTCGCGGCCATAGCACTTGGCGCAGATGCCGAAGCGGGTCTCGCAGGTCAGGGCCGTGCGGACCTTCACTTCGTCCACGCCAGCGGCCTCAAGGTCGTCGAGCATGTCTTCGTCCAGCAGCACGCCGGCGCCCAGCAACACCTTGCGGGTTTCGGGGTGGATCACTTCCTCGGCCGTGGTGCGGCCCAGGATGCGGTCGCGCAGCGACTCGATCACTTCACCGCCCTCGACGATGGCGCGCATCAGCGTGCCATTGGTCGTGCCGCAGTCTTCCTGGTTCACCACCAGGTCTTGCGTCACGTCCACCAGACGGCGTGTCAGGTAACCGGAGTTCGCCGTCTTCAGCGCCGTGTCGGCCAGACCCTTCCGGGCGCCGTGGGTGGAGATGAAGTACTGCAGCACGTTCAGACCTTCACGGAAGTTCGCCGTGATGGGGGTCTCGATGATGGAGCCGTCCGGCTTGGCCATCAGGCCGCGCATGCCGGCCAGCTGGCGGATCTGGGCCGCGGAACCGCGGGCACCGGAGTCGGCCATCATGTAGATCGAGTTGAACGATTCCTGGTCGACTTCCTTGCCCGACGCGTCAATGGTCTTCTGCTTGGCCAGCTGGGCCATCATGACCTTGGAGATCTCGTCACCGGCCTTGCCCCAGATGTCCACCACCTTGTTGTAGCGCTCGCCGGCGGTCACCAGACCGGAGGCGTACTGCTGGGCGATTTCCTTCACCTCGGCTTCGGCGCGCTCGATCACGCCGGCCTTCTCCTTGGGCACCAGCATGTCGTCCACACAGATCGAGATGCCGGCGCGGGTGGCCAGGCGGAAACCGTTCTGCAGCAGCTTGTCGGCGAAGACCACGGTCTCCTTCAGACCGCACTTGCGGAAGGAGGCGTTGATCAGCTTGGAGATTTCCTTCTTCTTCAGCGCCTTGTTCAGCACCTCGAAGGCCAGGCCCTTGGGCAGGATTTCCGACAGCAGGGCACGGCCCACAGTCGTGTCCACCAGCTTGGTGGAGGGCACGAACTCGCCGGTTTCCTTGTTCTTGGTCCACTCGGTCAGACGCACGCTGATCTTGGCGGTGATCTCGACCACGCCGTTGTCCAGCGCACGCTGCAGCTCGGCCAGGTCGGCGAAGACCATGCCTTCGCCCTTGCCGTTGATGCGCTCGCGGGTCGCGTAGTACAGACCCAGCACCACGTCCTGCGAGGGCACGATGGAGGGTTCGCCGTTGGCGGGGAACAGCACGTTGTTGGAGGCCAGCATCAGCGTGCGGGCTTCCAGCTGGGCTTCCACCGACAGCGGCACGTGAACGGCCATCTGGTCACCGTCGAAGTCGGCGTTGAAGGCCGCGCAGACGAGCGGGTGCAGCTGGATGGCCTTGCCTTCGATCAGGATGGGCTCGAAAGCCTGGATGCCCAGGCGGTGCAGCGTGGGCGCACGGTTCAGCAGAACCGGGTGTTCCTTGATGACCTCTTCCAGGATGTCCCACACCACCGGCGTGCCGGATTCGACTTCCTTCTTCGCCGCCTTGATGGTGGTGGCGATGCCCATGGCTTCCAGGCGCGAGAAGATGAAGGGCTTGAACAGCTCCAGGGCCATCAGCTTGGGCAGACCGCACTGGTGCAGCTTCAGGGTCGGGCCCACGGTGATGACGGAACGGCCCGAGTAGTCGACGCGCTTGCCCAGCAAGTTCTGGCGGAAGCGGCCGCTCTTGCCCTTGATCATGTCGGCCAGCGACTTCAGGGCGCGCTTGTTGGCGCCCGTCATGGCCTTGCCACGGCGGCCGTTGTCCAGCAGCGAGTCCACGGCTTCCTGCAGCATCCGCTTTTCGTTGCGTGCGATGATTTCAGGAGCCTTGAGTTCCAGCAGGCGGCGCAGACGGCTGTTGCGGTTGATGACGCGGCGGTACAGGTCGTTCAGGTCGGAGGTCGCGAAGCGGCCGCCGTCCAGCGGCACCAGCGGACGCAGGTCCGGCGGCAGCACGGGCAGCACGTCCAGCACCATCCACTCGGGCTTGATGCCGGATTTCTTGAAGGCTTCCAGCACCTTCAGGCGCTTGGCGTTCTTCTTGATCTTCAGCTCGGAGCCGGTCAGGTCGTTGCGCAGCTTCTCGATCTCGATGTCGAGGTCGATGGCCTGCAGCAGTTCCTTGATGCCCTCGGCGCCCATCTTGGCGATGAACTCGTCGCCGTATTCCTTGCGCTTGGCGTCGTAGTCGTCCTCCGACATGATCGCGAACTTCTTCAGCGGGGTCATGCCCGGGTCGACGATCACATAGGCTTCGAAGTACAGCACGCGCTCAATGTCGCGCAGCGTCATGTCCAGGATCAGGCCCAGACGCGAAGGCAGCGACTTCAGGAACCAGATGTGGGCGCAGGGCGCGGCCAGGTCGATGTGACCCATGCGCTCGCGGCGCACCTTGGTCTGCGTGACTTCAACGCCGCACTTCTCGCAGATCACGCCGCGGTGCTTGAGGCGCTTGTACTTGCCGCACAGGCACTCGTAGTCCTTGATGGGGCCGA
Source organism: Hydrogenophaga sp. H7 (assembly GCF_002025745.1). Lineage (NCBI taxonomy): Bacteria > Pseudomonadati > Pseudomonadota > Betaproteobacteria > Burkholderiales > Comamonadaceae > Hydrogenophaga > Hydrogenophaga sp. H7. The sequence continues at coordinate 57,892 of NZ_MCIC01000005.1, forward strand.
AGATCTTGGCGCAGAACAGACCGTCGCGCTCGGGCTTGAACGTGCGGTAGTTGATGGTCTCGGGCTTCTTGACTTCACCGAAGGACCAGGAGCGGATTTTTTCCGGCGAGGCCAAACCGATGCGGATCGCATCGAAGTGTTCGTCGGGCGTGAACTGCTTGAACAGGTCGAGCAAGGATTTCATGAATTGCTTTCCTTTTCTTCAGTGAATCAGGAGCGGTCCAGCTCGATGTCGATACCGAGCGAACGGATTTCCTTGACCAGCACGTTGAACGACTCGGGCATGCCCGCGTCGATCGAGTGCTCGCCTTTGACGATGGACTCGTACACCTTGGTGCGGCCCTGCACGTCGTCGGACTTGACGGTGAGCATTTCCTGCAGGATGTAGGAAGCGCCATAGGCCTCCAGCGCCCACACTTCCATCTCACCGAAACGCTGGCCACCGAACTGGGCCTTGCCGCCCAGCGGCTGCTGGGTGACCAGGGAGTACGGGCCGGTGGAACGGGCGTGCATCTTGTCGTCGACCAGGTGGTGCAGCTTGAGGTAGTGCATGTAGCCCACGGTGGTCTTGCGCTCGAAGGCTTCGCCGGTGCGACCGTCGTAGAGCTGCGCCTGGGTGCGGGTCTCGGTCAGGCCCTTGGCCTTGGCGACGTCGTCCGGATAGGCCAGCTTGAGCATGTCCATGATCTCCTGTTCGGACGCGCCGTCGAACACGGGCGAAGCGAACGGGACCCCGTTGGTCAACTCCTGCGCCATCACGCGCAGCTCGTCGTCGGACAGCTCAGACAGGTCTTCCTTCCGGCCGGTGGCGTTGTAGATCTGCTCCAGAAACCCGCGCACTTCGGTCATCGCGGCTTCGCGCTGCAGCATGTCGCCGATGCGCTGGCCCAGGCCCTTGCCGGCCCATCCCAGGTGGACTTCGAGCACCTGACCGATGTTCATGCGCGAAGGCACGCCCAGCGGGTTCAGCACGATGTCGACCGGGGTACCGTCGGCCAGATGGGGCATGTCTTCCACCGGGGTGATCTTGGAAACCACACCCTTGTTGCCGTGGCGGCCGGCCATCTTGTCGCCAGGCTGCAGGCGGCGCTTGACGGCCAGATAGACCTTGACCATCTTGAGCACGCCAGCCGGCAGCTCGTCACCCTGGGTGAGCTTCTTGCGCTTCTCTTCGAAGGCCAGGTCGAAGCTGTGGCGGGTCTGCTCCATGGAGTTCTTGATCGACTCCAGCTGGGCGGCCACGTCGTCTTCCGCCGGGCGGATGTCGAACCAGTGGTACTTCTCAACCTCGTCCAGGTAGGCCTTGTCGATCTTGGTGCCCTTGGCCAGCTTCTTCGGACCGCCGTTGGCGACCTTGCCGGTCAGCAGCTTCTCGATACGGTCGAAGGCGTCGGCCTCGACGATGCGCAGCTGGTCGTTCAGGTCCAGGCGGAAGCGCTTGAGCTCGTCGTCGATGATCTGCTGGGCGCGCTTGTCGCGCTGGATGCCTTCGCGGGTGAAGACCTGCACATCGATCACGGTGCCCTGCGAGCCCTGGTCCACGCGCAGCGAGGTGTCCTTCACGTCGGAGGCCTTCTCGCCGAAGATCGCGCGCAGCAGCTTCTCTTCCGGCGTCAGCGTGGTCTCGCCCTTGGGCGTGACCTTGCCCACCAGCACGTCGCCAGGCTGCACTTCGGCGCCCACGTAGATGATGCCGGAGTCGTCCAGGCGGTTGAGCTGCTGCTCGGCCAGGTTCGGGATGTCGCGGGTGATTTCTTCGGCGCCCAGCTTGGTGTCGCGCGCCATCACCACCAGTTCCTCGATGTGGATGCTGGTGTAGCGGTCGTCGGCCACCACGCGCTCGCTGATCAGGATCGAGTCCTCAAAGTTGTAGCCGTTCCAGGGCATGAAGGCGATCAGCATGTTCTGGCCGATCGAGATCTCGCCCAGGTCCGTCGACGCACCGTCGGCGATCACATCGCCCTTGGCCAGCTTGTCGCCGCGCTTGACGATGGGGCGCTGGTGGATGTTGGTGTTCTGGTTGGAACGCTGGTACTTGATCAGGTTGTAGATGTCCACACCCACTTCGCCAGCCACGGCCTCGGCGTCGTTGACCCGGATCACGATGCGGGTGGCGTCCACGTAGTCCACCACGCCGCCGCGGCGGGCGGTCACCACGGTGCCGGAGTCGATCGCGGCCACGCGCTCGATGCCGGTGCCGACCAGCGGCTTTTCCGGACGCAGTGTGGGCACGGCCTGACGCGACATGTTGGCGCCCATCAGTGCGCGGTTGGCGTCGTCGTGCTCCAGGAAGGGCACCAGCGAAGCGGCCACCGACACGATCTGCGCCGGCGACACGTCCATGTACTGGATGGTGTCGGCCGGGGTCAGGATGGATTCACCCTTCTCACGGGCAGAGATCAGGTCACCGGTCAGGCGACCTTCGGCGTCCAGCGTCGCGTTCGCTTGGGCGATGACGTACTTGCCTTCCTCGATGGCCGACAGGTAGTCGATCTGGTTCGTCACCTTGCCGTCCACCACGCGGCGGTACGGGGTCTCGATGAAGCCGTACTCGTTCAGGCGGGCGTACAGGGCCAGCGAGTTGATCAGGCCGATGTTCGGACCTTCCGGCGTTTCGATCGGGCAGACGCGGCCGTAGTGGGTCACATGCACGTCGCGCACCTCGAAGCCGGCGCGTTCGCGGGTCAGACCGCCCGGGCCCAGGGCCGACACGCGGCGCTTGTGGGTGATCTCGGCCAGCGGGTTGGTCTGGTCCATGAACAGCGACAGCTGGGACGCGCCGAAGAACTCCTTCAGGGCCGCGGAAATCGGCTTGGAGTTGATCAGGTCGTGCGGCATCAGCGGCTCTTGCTCGGCCTGACCCAGACGCTCCTTCACGGCCTTCTCGATACGCGCCAGACCGGTGCGGTACTGGTTCTCGGCCAGTTCGCCGACGCAGCGCACGCGGCGGTTGCCCAGGTGGTCGATGTCGTCGACTTCACCGCGGCCATTGCGCAGGTCCACCAGGATCTTGACCACGGCCAGGATGTCTTCGTTGGACAGCACCATCGGCCCGGTGGCTTCGTCGCGGCCCACGCGGGCGTTGAACTTCATGCGGCCCACGCGCGAGAGGTCGTAGGTGTCCGGGTTGTAGAACAGGCGGTGGAACAGGGCCTGCACGGCGTCTTCGGTCGGCGGCTCGCCGGGGCGCATCATGCGGTAGATGGCCACGCGGGCAGCGAACTCGTCGACGGTTTCGTCGGTGCGCAGGGTCTGGCTGATGTAGGCGCCCTGGTCCAGTTCGTTGGTGTAGATGCAGGGCAGTTCCTGCACGCCGGCCGAGCGCAGCTTCTTCAGCAGGGCTTCGGTCAGCTCGTCGTTGGCCTTGGCGATGATCTCGCCGGTGTCCGGATCGACGATGTTCTTGGCCACCACGCGGCCGATCAGGAAATCTTCCGGCACGCTGATGTGCGTGGTGCCCGACTGCTCCAGCTCACGGGTGTGGCGCGCGGTGATGCGCTTGTCCTTGGCAACCACCACCTTGCCCGACTTGTCGGTGATGTCGAAACGGGCCACCTCGCCGCGCAGGCGCTCGGAAACGAAGGCCATCTGGGCGCCGCTGTCCATCAGGCGGAAGTGGTCGTTGACGAAGAAGTTCGCCAGGATGGTTTCCGGCGTCAGGCCGATGGCCTTGAGCAGGATGGTGACCGGCATCTTGCGGCGGCGGTCGACACGGAAGAACAGGATGTCCTTGGGGTCGAACTCGAAGTCCAGCCAGGAGCCGCGGTAGGGAATGATGCGGGCCGAGAACAGCAGCTTGCCCGAGCTGTGCGTCTTGCCCTTGTCGTGCTCAAAGAACACACCCGGCGAGCGGTGCAACTGCGACACGATGACACGCTCGGTGCCGTTGATGATGAAGGAGCCCTTGTCGGTCATCAGGGGCACTTCGCCCATGTAGACCTCTTGCTCTTTCACTTCCTTGACCACCTTGGACTGGGCGGTCGAGGACTCGCGGTCGTAGATGATCAGCTGCACGCGCGCGCGCACGGCGGAAGCGAAGGTCAGACCGCGGGTCTGGCACTCGCGCACGTCGAACGCTGGCTTGGCCAGGTTGTATTCGACGAACTTCATCTCGACAAAACCGTTGTGCGAGACGATGGGGAAGGCGGCTTCGAAGGCGGCCTGCAGGCCTTCAGCGGTGCGCTTCTTGGGCGCGGTGTCGGCCTGCAGGAACGCGGTGTAGGCGTCCTTCTGCATCTGCAGCAGGTAGGGAATCGCGAGCACATTCTCGCGGCTGCCAAAGCTCTTGCGGATGCGCTTGCGTTCGGTGTAGGAATATTTCGATGCGGATGCCATGAGATCTCCGGGCTTGAGGTCTGCGGCGACTGATCAGCCAAACCGTCGCTCTCAAGGCGGCGGGTGACGGGCTTGGCGGCAGGCCACTACCTGCCGTTGGCGGACGACCTGCGCGTTGCACGCAGGCCCGGACCAAGTGGTCTTCTGCAGTCGGGGTCAGAAGACACGGATAAGAAGACTCTGCGAATCTGCTTATCGGTGTTCTGAAAGCACCAAAGGCTGGAGGCCCTTTCGAGCACTCCAGCCCCTGACCAGAACCGAATTACTTGAGTTCGGCCTTGGCGCCGGCTTCCACCAGCTTCTTGACGGCGGCTTCGGCGTCGGCCTTGGCAACGCCTTCCTTGACGTTCTTCGGAGCGCCGTCGACCAGATCCTTGGCTTCCTTCAGACCCAGACCGGTGATTTCGCGCACGGCCTTGATGACGGACACCTTGTTGGCGCCGGCTTCGGTCAGCACGACGTTGAATTCGGTCTTCTCTTCAGCAGCTGCGGCAGCGGCACCGCCACCACCAGCGGCCGGAGCAGCCATGGCTGCGGCGGACACGCCGAACTTCTCTTCAATGGCCTTGACCAGGTCATTGAGTTCCATGACGGTCATGCTGTCCAGCGCCGTCAGAAATGCGTCTTTATCGAATGCCATTTTGATTTCCTAACAATTGGTTAAACGAACTCACTGCGCCGATCAGGCTGCAGCAGCTTCTTCTGCCGGAGCGGCAGCGCCTTCGCCTTTTTTGGCCGCCAGGGCACCCAGCACCACGGCGGTGCGGGAGATCGGCGACTTCAGCAAGCCACACAGCTGGGCCAGCAGCACTTCCTTCGAAGGAATGCTGGCGAGCTGCTTCACGCCGTTCTGATCCAGGACTTTGCCGCCGTAAACGCCACCGCGGATGACCAGCTTGTCGTTGGTCTTCGCGAACTCGGCCACCACCTTGGCGGCGGCCACAGCGTCTTCGGAGAAGCCGTAGATCAGCGGACCGGTCATCTGGTCGCCGGCCACTTCGAACGGGCTTCCGGCCACAGCGCGGCGCGCCAGCGTGTTCTTCAGAACACTCAGGCTGACACCGCTGCTGCGTGCCTTCACGCGCAGTTGGTCCATGGCAGCAACCGTGATGCCGCGGTATTCCGCCATCACGAGCGTTTGAGCTTTTGCGGCGAGGCTGGTCACTTCGGAAATGACCGCTTCTTTCTCACTGCGATTCAGACTCAAGGTCTACTCCTTCAATGTGCTTGGGGCTTGCGCCCGTCCACACGCTTCATTGCAGCGACCAACTGTTGAGGGAAACGGGTTCCATCTGCAGCGGGATCGCCATCTGCGCTGGCTTTCTCCGATTAAGTCTCCGGATCCGGGGAGCCATTGACACCAGCGGTCTTGGATGGCCCCACCTGCTGACCTTGCGGCCGGCGGGCGGGCCCACCACACCCGGTACGCCGAAGCGCCCCGGGAATCTCTTGCGATTACGCCGAGATGGACTGGGTGTCCACGCGGACGCCCACACCCATGGTCGACGACACCGCCACCTTACGCAGGTACACACCCTTGCTGGTGGCCGGCTTGGCCTTGTTCAGCGCGTCGATCAGGGCTGCCAGGTTGCCTTGCAGCTTGTCGGCGTCGAACGAGCGGCGGCCGATCGTGCCGTGCACGATGCCGGCCTTGTCCACGCGGAATTGCACCTGACCGGCCTTGGCGTTGCGCACAGCCTGGGCCACGTCGGGCGTCACGGTGCCAACCTTGGGGTTGGGCATCAGGCCACGAGGACCCAGCACTTGACCCAGGGTACCGACCACGCGCATCGCGTCGGGAGAGGCGATCACGACGTCGAAGTCCATCTTGCCGGACTTGACCTCTGCAGCCAGGTCGTCCATGCCGACGATGTCGGCGCCAGCGGCCTTGGCTTCTTCGGCTTTGGCCCCCTGGGCGAACACGGCCACGCGCTTGGTCTTGCCGGTGCCGTTGGGCATCACGACGGCACCGCGCACCACCTGGTCCGACTTCTTGGCGTCCACGCCGAGCTGGATAGCCACATCGATGGACTCGTCGAACTTGGCATTGGCGCACTCCTTGACGATCGCCAGGGCGTCGGTCAGGGCGTACAGCTTGTTGCTGTCGACTTTGCCTTCAAAGGCTTTTTGCTTCTTGGTCAGCTTGGCCATGTCACACGCCCTCCACGATCACGCCCATCGAACGGGCAGAGCCGGCGATGGTCTTGACGGCTGCATCGATGTCGGCAGCGGTCATGTCCTTCATTTTGGTCTTGGCAATTTCTTCCAGCTGAGCGCGGGTGATCTTGCCGACCTTCTGCTTGTTGGGCACCGGAGAGCCCTTGTCCAGCTTGATCGCCTTTTTGATCAGCGTCGTGGCCGGGGGGGTCTTGATGATGAAGGTGAAGCTCTTGTCCGCGAAGGCAGTGATCACCACCGGCAGCGGCAGACCGGGCTCGACGCCCTGGGTCTGGGCGTTGAACGCCTTGCAGAACTCCATGATGTTCAGACCGCGCTGACCCAGCGCCGGACCGATCGGGGGGGAGGGGTTGGCCTTACCAGCTGGCACTTGCAGCTTGATGAAGCCGACGATTTTCTTCGCCATGTTTTAGCTCCTGCGAGTGCAGACGGCTGTCATGAAGACAACCTCCTCGCGGTTGAAACCCGGAAAGGACGGAAGCCGCGGGCGCCGGGTGAAACCGCCTGCGGCCAAAAACATCAGGTCTTCTCTACCTGACTGAACTCGAGCTCGACCGGCGTGGCGCGACCGAAGATGGTCACCGAGACACGCAGCTTGTTCTTTTCGTAGTTGACCTCTTCGACGGTGCCATTGAAGTCGGTGAACGGGCCTTCCTTGACGCGCACGTACTCGCCCACCACGAACTCCACCTTGTGGCGCGGCTTGTCGGTACCTTCCTGCATCTGGCTGACAATCTTCTGCACATCCTCTTCAGAGATCGGCGCCGGCCGGTTCTTGGCACCACCGACGAAACCGGTCACCTTGTTGGTGTGTTTCACCAGGTGCCAGGTATCGTCATCCATCACCATTTCCACCAGCACGTAGCCAGGGAAGAACTTGCGCTCAGTGGTGCGTTTCTGGCCGTTCTTGACCTCAACCACCTCTTCGGTCGGCACCAGGATGCGACCGAACTTGTCCTGCATACCAGCCCGGTTGATGCGCTCGACGATGTTGCGCTCGGCAGCTTTTTCCATGCCGGAATAGGCATGCACCACATACCAGCGCATGCCTTCCGTCGGCGTCCCCAGCAGACTGTTGTTTTCGCTCATTATTTTCTCCACCCCAGAATCAGATCGTAGAACAGCCACTCCAGGGTCTTGTCGGTCAGCCAGAGGAAAAGTGCCATCACCACGACGAAGGCAAACACATAGGCCGTCATCTGGATCGCTTCTTTGCGGGCCGGCCAAACCACCTTCTTGGTTTCTCGCCAGGAATCGCGCCCGAACGCTACCAGCTGCTTGCCAGACTCGGACACACCGAACACCGCCACCGCAGCCAGAACGCCCACGATCAGGGCACCCCATTGCGCAATAGCGCCTTGCGCGGACAAAAGGTAGAACGCGACAAATGCACCCAGAAGCAAGGCGACGGCAACCGCCAGCTTGGCCTTATCGGCACCTGTGTTGACGGTTTGTACTTCGGAAGTGGCCATGAGATACCAGAAGATGCTTGACTTGTGGGCGAGACCAGAACCCGAAAGCCCCAGACACGCAAGCCCACCAGAAGTCTCAAAGACTTCGGCGGGCCTGATGACACTCAACAGACAGGACCCAAGATCCTGAACGACTTACTCGTCCTGTTGGGTGGCAGGGGCAGAGGGAATCGAACCCCCAACCTTCGGTTTTGGAGACCGACGCTCTGCCAATTGAGCTATACCCCTACTTGGCTGAAATCCTGACGAGCAGGAAGATTACGCAATGATCTTGGCCACGACGCCGGCGCCGACGGTACGACCGCCTTCACGGATGGCGAAGCGCAGACCTTCTTCCATGGCGATCGGGGCGATCAGCTTGACGGTGATCGACACGTTGTCACCAGGCATCACCATTTCCTTGCCCTCGGGCAGCTCGATGGCACCGGTCACGTCCGTCGTGCGGAAGTAGAACTGCGGGCGGTAGTTGTTGAAGAACGGCGTGTGACGGCCACCTTCGTCCTTGGACAGCACGTACACCTCGCCGGTGAAGTGCGTGTGCGGCTTGATGGAGCCGGGCTTGCACAGCACCTGGCCGCGCTGCACTTCTTCGCGCTTGGTGCCGCGCAGCAGGATACCGACGTTGTCGCCAGCCTGACCCTGGTCCAGCAGCTTGCGGAACATCTCCACGCCGGTGCAGGTGGTCTTCTGGGTGGCGGCGATACCGACGATTTCGATTTCTTCGCCGACCTTGATGATGCCGCGCTCGATACGACCGGTCACCACGGTGCCGCGACCAGAGATGGAGAACACGTCTTCCACAGGCATCAGGAAGGCACCATCCACAGCACGCTCAGGCGTGGGGATGTAGCTGTCCAGCGCGTCGGCCAGGCGCATGATGGCCTGCTCGCCCAGATCGCCCTTGTCGCCTTCCAGCGCCAGTTTGGCCGAACCCTTGACAATGGGGGTGTCGTCGCCGGGGAAGTCGTACTTGGAGAGCAGCTCGCGCACTTCCATTTCAACCAGCTCCAGCAGCTCGGCATCGTCCACCATGTCGCACTTGTTCAGGAACACGATGATGTAGGGAACACCCACCTGGCGGGCCAGCAGGATGTGTTCGCGGGTCTGGGGCATCGGGCCGTCGGCGGCCGAGCACACCAGGATGGCGCCGTCCATCTGGGCAGCACCGGTGATCATGTTCTTGACGTAGTCGGCGTGACCGGGGCAGTCCACGTGGGCGTAGTGGCGGTTGGCCGTCTCGTATTCCACGTGTGCGGTGTTGATGGTGATGCCACGAGCCTTCTCTTCAGGAGCCGCGTCGATCTGGTCGTAGGCCTTGGCGGCGCCACCGAACTTGGCAGCCAGCACCGTGGTGATGGCAGCCGTCAGCGTCGTCTTGCCGTGGTCCACGTGACCAATCGTGCCCACGTTCACGTGCGGCTTGGTCCGCTCAAATTTCTCTTTTGCCATT
>NZ_MCIC01000006.1:0-63597 GCF_002025745.1 Hydrogenophaga sp. H7
TGAAGTCCCCTCGAATTCCTGAGCCAGTCAGAAGTAGAGGTTGGGGAACAGTTTGACACGGTACTCGACCGGTGGGATTCGGCCGAGAGATTCATGGGGGCGCTGGTGGTTGTAGCGGTGCAGCCAGTCGGCCGTCATATCACGCACCTCCTGCAATGACTCGAAGACATAGCAGTCCAGCACCTCGGTTCGGTAGGTCTTGTTGAATCGTTCGACATAGGCGTTTTGCGTGGGCTTTCCTGGCTGGATGTGATTGAGCGCGATGCCCTTGGATTTCGCCCATTCGGACAGAGCGTGAGCGATGAACTCCGGGCCGTTGTCCAGGCGAATCGACAGCGGCGCTCCGCGCACTTCCACCAGCTCATTCAAGGCACGTATGACACGGGCTGCCGGCAGGCTGGTGTCGACCTCGATACGCAGGCCCTCGCGGTTGAACTCATCGATGACGTTGAAGGTCCTGAATCGCCTGCCGGACCACAGTGCATCGGCCATGAAGTCGCAGCTCCAACCCTGATTGGGTTGGCCAGCAGCCTCCAGCGGTTGCTTGATGCGCGCCGGCAAACGCTTCTTGCCGCGCCGTGGCAGGTTCAGCCGCAGCTCGCAGTACACGCGCCAAAGCACCGTCTTGCCCCAGGGCTTGCCTTGGTGGCGGGCACTGTCGTAAAGCAGGCCAAAGCCGTGGCGCGGGTTGAGCGCCATGTGCATCTGGATGAAGGTGATGACCCCGGAGTCGTCGCGCGCAATGGGTCGGTAGCGCAGTGTGGAGCGGGCAATGCCGCTGGCCTGGCAGGCTCGGCGCTCGCTCATGCCGTGCTCGGCCATGAGGGCTTGAACGACCATCTCGCGACGCTCCGGGGTCAGAGCTTTCGGTCGACAACGTCCTTGAGCGCGTGGTGCATGAGCGCCAGGTCGGCATACATGCGTTTGAGCTTGGCGTTCTCGTCCTGCAGTTGCCGAAGCTGCGCCAGGTGCGAGACCGTCATGCCAGAGAACTGACTCTTCCACTTGTAGTAGGTCGGCTCGCTCACGCCGTGCTTCCTGCACGTCTCGCCGACCTTGGCACCCATCTCGACCTCCTTGAGGATGCCGACTATCTGCGCTTCGCTGAATCTGGATTTCTTCATGTAGAGACTCCGTCTTGGGGAATTCTCTACTTCCGGGTGGTTCAGGTTTTCAAGGGGACTTCAGCCTGACTTAAACCAAACAGCCTCCGCGAATCCCGGGGCGACTCAAAGCCCCCCGTGTTCTAGGTGGGACTTACTCAGGGACTCGTCAAAAAATTGAGATAAGTCAGAAAGTGGCCGTTTTCCCTCACAGGTCATAGGGAATCTGTACACAATTTGTCACTTTTCGGGTGACGTCCTGTCACCTGCCTGAGGACATCTGACATGGCACATCTGAACTGGACGCCGGACCTCGAAACCGGCATCCGAGAAATCGACGGGCAGCACAGGCGCATCGTCGACTACATCAACCAGCTGTACGACGCCCGCGATCACCATGATCGGGAGGCGGTGGGCGCCGTCATCGACGAGATGGTCGACTACACCCTGTCGCATTTCGCGTTCGAAGAATCGCTGATGACCGATGCGGGCTACATGTTCGCCGGCCCGCACAAGAAGATCCATGAGTTGTTCACCCGCAAGGTGGGCGAGTACCGCATGCGCTTCGAGGCAGGTGAAGACGTGGCTTCTGACCTGCATGCAATGCTCTCTCGCTGGCTGTTCAACCACATCCGCAACGATGACCGCAGCTACACGGATTCTGTGAAGGTGTACTTGAAGAATGTCGGGCATGGCGACACCGACATGAAGGCGCAGATCAAGGAGGAGTTGATCCGCGAGCTGCACCTGAAGAAGAAACGCGGCTTCTTTGCCCGACTGTTCGGCGGCGAAGAGTGATCACCTCGGGCCTGTTCAGGCCATGAGAAGACATTCCGCTCGTTCGAGCACCCGCCGCCGATAGGCCGGGTTGGGGCCGAAGATGGGGTTCAGCTGCGACGCGTAGAGCTCGACCAGATGGGTCTTTTCCGAGGTGTCGTGGTGGTATTTCACCAGCTCGGTGTGGCAGCCCAGCAACCGGTACAGACGCTCCTGCAGCGCCCTGTTGCTGTGTGACCAGGCATATGGCAGCTCTGCATAGAAGCCCAGCCGGGCCTGGCTCCCCGACAAGGCCTGCCAGAAGAGATCGCGGGTCAACTCGTGCTCCCCATGCGGCATGCACCCCCATGGACGGCGGAGCAAGCGCCACGCCAGTCGCGAAAATGGGGTTGAGGGCGTCGGTCCACCGGCGCCTGCGGGAAGCAGCACCAGCGTGCGAGTGAGGCCATCGGGCCGGCTCTGGGTCATTGCGTCCACCGCCTGGGCGACCGCGTGGTCGTCAGCGCCTCCTGGACGACATCCAAGGTGCTGGAACCCGCATCCGAGCTGGGTCATGACCAGCGCATCTTCCTGGCGCCGGGCCAGGTGTTCGGCGGCGCTGTCTGGAAAGCCCGTCATCCGGGCCCAGGCGTCGTTCTGTCCCGCCGATCCTTCGGTGAACACCGTGATCACTTCGGCCCGATCGCGACATGCGCCCAAGATCCCGGCGACCGAGAACACCGCGTCGTCCAGATGAGGCGAAATGACGATCATCCTCTCGACCCCGAGCTGTTCCAGCCAGGACCGCACCTCCGTTGCATGGGACAGGCTGGTCATGTCCGGAGCTCCGCAGCCTCGCAGAGCCGCTGGAGGTGAACGATGCGCCGTTCGAACTCGACCTCGAAGACGTGCTGGATGGCAAACTCGCGCGCGCTCATGGCCAGCGCCTTCAGTGCGTCCAGGTTGGTGGACAGCCCCTCGATTTCATCGGCCAGTGCCCCGGGACGCCCCAGGGCGCAGACCCGCCCGGCGGAGCTCAGCCGTTGAAGGCCGCGCCAGGCTTCGTTGGCATAGCCGACGATGGGCACCCCGGCGCACAGCGTTTCCAGGTAGGTGCAGGAGGGGTCACCTTGCAGGTGGGGGCATACGAAAAGATCAATTTCTTGCCGCAACATGGGCATCAGCTGGTCGTGAAAGTCCAGCGTCCCCAGCAGCCGGACTTGTTCATGCAGACCGTGTTGGGCGATTTGCGCCTCCAGCGTGGCCTGCAGCGGCCCGTCTCCCGCGATGCGGAGCTCGAAGTCGATGTTCCGGTCCCGGAGCCTGCGGGCCAGAGGCACCAGGTGGTCCACCCCTTTGATGGGATGCAGGCGCCCCGAGTACATCAATCGCAGGCGCCGTCGCCGGGACAGGGCTTCGCAACGAGCCTCGATCTCTTTCGGGGTTGCACAAAGCTCCGACACCACCCGGTTGTCGAAGTAGAGAAGGGGGGTAGGGTTGTGCCTGCCGAACGCCTCGAATGTGGGCGTTCCGTTGCACTGCAGGCCCTGGGCCGACCGGATTTCCGCCAGTGCACGGCGGTGGTTGAGAAGCAGCCAGAGCCTGGTCTTGAGGAGCGAGAGCCCCCAGCCGTGAACCGACCGTGCAATCTGCAACTGGGTGGTCAGCGTCAATTCGGTGTTCGCGACCAGAAGGCCACCCTGTTCCCGGCAGCGCTGGCCCAGGCCATACAGCAGGTGGTTGGGCGTGACCAGCAGGATGGACCGTCGCAGCAACGGACCGCCGTTGCCTGCCAGTTCGCGGAAGTCCACGATGCGGACTTCAAACGGCAGTTCGCTGGGGTTCCATTGGCGGTTGTCCAGATCCCCGCTAGGCTCGTGCCCCGCCTGCAACCCCACTACCACGGTGCCGTTCCAGCGTTCCACGTACTGCTTCATGCCATTAACGAACTTTGCCGGCAGCAGCCAGTGACCCTCGGCGCTCCGTATGCCGGGCAACGAGGACAGCACCACCAGGCGCCAGGCAGGCGCCGTGGAGGCGCACGGGGTCGGGGCTTCAGGCATGGCGCAGCGCTGGAGTGACATGAGGCGTCGTACGGGTCGGAACAGCTTACGCCGGAGCATGTCCGGTGCGGAGTTGGGCTTACCCGAAGGTGTCTGTGTCCGATCCAGCGGCGTGCAGGTTCCGGCCGCAGAACGGGTGCCTGGCAGCGCCTGTGAGGTCGTGCCCCCGTGCCAGAATGGCCGGATGCCTCCCGTCTTCAGTGCTTCCCTCATTACCCGCGGCTTGCTGCTGCTGATTCTTGCCGCCGGCATCTATTTCTTCCACGGCTTCCTGGTTCCCGGTTTGGCTGCCCTGATCATCGGGTTCGCCACCTGGCCGCTGTACCGCCGGCTGGTTGTCCGCTGCTCTGGCAGGACCACGTTGGCCGCCAGTCTGGCAATCCTGGTGGTGCTGGTGGTGCTCGTGGTGCCGCTGTCGGTGGCGATTCACTTTGCGATTCGCGAAGCGAGCGAGTTCGTGCGCTGGGCCATCGAGGCCAACCGCCACGGCGCCGCCGTGCCGGCCTGGATAGAGGCGCTGCCGCTGGTGGGCGCCCAGCTGGCGGCGTTGTGGCGCGAACACCTGGGCGAGCCACATGCGCTGGGCGCCTGGATCCAGATGCTGTCGGGACAGCATGTGGGCAACATCTCGCGCACCGTGCTGGCGGCGGCCGGCAACCTGGCGGGCCTGCTGCTGCTGGTGCTGTTCATGCTGATCACGCTGTTCTTTGTCTACAAGGATGGCGCACACATTGCCGGCCAGCTCGACAGGGTGGGCGAGCACCTGCTGCCCGAGCGCTGGCAGCGCTTCTCGCGCGTGGTGCCGGCCACGGTGAGCGCCACCGTCACCGGCATGGGCCTGATCGCCATCGGCGAAGGGGTGGTGCTGGGTGTGGCGTACTGGATTGCAGGCGTGCCCTCGCCGGTGTTGCTGGGGGTGATCACCGGGTTCATGGCCATGATCCCGGGCGGTGCGCCGCTGTCGTTCACCCTGGTGTCGCTCTATCTCGTCGGCTCGGGCGATGCGGTGGCCGGGCTGGCGCTGTTCGCCTGGGGCTCGGTGGAGCTGTTCATCGTCGACAAGACGCTGCGACCGCGCCTGGTCGGAGGGCCGGTGAAGCTGCCGTTCCTGCCGACCTTCTTCGGCCTGGTGGGCGGGGTCTCGACCCTGGGCATGGTGGGCCTGTTCGTCGGTCCGGTGCTGATGGCGCTGCTGGTGGCGATCTGGCGCGAGTGGGTTCGCGGGCTGGACGACAAGCCCGAGCGCCCTCAGTCGGCGTAGTCCAGCGGCAGGGCGGTGGTGTTCTTGAGTTCCTCCATCGCAAAGCTGCTGCTCACGTCCGACAGGTCTACCGAGCGGATCAGGCGCTGGTAGACCCGGTCGTAGGCTGCGATGTCGGGCACCACGATTTTCATCAGGTAGTCCACGTCACCGCTCATGCGGTAGAGCTCCATCACCTCGGGGATGTCGCGCACCGCGTCGCGGAAGCGCTCGAACCAGGCCTGGTTGTGCTGGCTGGTGCGCACCGAGACAAAGACCGTCACGCCCAGGTTGATCTTCGCGGCGTCGACCAGGGCGACGTGGCGCGTAATGAAACCCTGTTCGCGCAGGCGCTGGATGCGCCGCCAGCAAGGTGTGGAAGAGAGGTGTACGGCGGCGGCCACCTCGGCCAGCGGGGTTTCGGCGTTGCATTGTAAGATGGCGAGGATCTGCCGGTCCGTGGTATCCAGTTTTCTTTTCATGGTCAATTTGAGCAAATCAATGCTCAATAGTGCCGTCCTGACGCCGAATTTGGCAAGCCATTTCTTCCAGGCAGATGGGAGACTTTCTCCATTCCACGAACCAAGGAGAACCCATGAAAACCATTGGCCTGATCGGCGGCATGAGCTGGGAGTCGACCACGCTCTATTACCAGATCATCAACCGCGAAGTGGCACGCCGCCGTGGCGGCCTGAGCAGCGCGCGCATGAACCTGGTCAGCCTGGACTTCCAGGACATCGCCCAGCGCCAGCGCGTGGGCGACTGGGACGGCATGGCCGGCATCCTGTGCGACGCGGCGCGGCGCCTTTCCGATACCGGCGCCGAGTGCCTGCTGATCGGCACCAACACCATGCACCAGCTGGCGCCGCAGGTGCAGGCCGCGACCGAGGTGCCGCTGATCCACATCGCCGACGTGACGGCCGACGCCATCCTCGCGCAAGGGCTGGACACGGTGGGCCTGATGGGCACGCGCTTCACCATGGAGCGGGCGTTCTACGTCGAGCGGCTGGCGCAGCGCGGCATCCGCTGCGTGCTGCCCGACGAGGTGCAGCGCCAGGAGATCCACCGCATCATCTTCGAGGAGCTGTGCTGCGGCGAGCTGCACGAGGTCTCGCGCCAGTGGTTCACCGACTGCATCGCCGACCTGCAGTCCCGCGGCGCTCAAGGTGTGGTGCTGGGCTGCACCGAGCTGCCACTGATCATCCGTCCCGCAGACAGCCCGATCCCGACCTTCGACACCACGGCCTTGCACGCGTTGGCCGCGGTGGAGTTCTCGCTGGCGAACTGAAGCGTTGGCCCCTCAGCGGGCGAGCGTGTGCAGCGGGATGTCGCGGGCAACTGCCAGCGCGTCGAGCTGCTTGCGCGTCTGGCCGGCCAGGAACGTGGCGATGGCTTGGTGGGTGGCCGGCTGGAACAGCGTGCCCATGCCGTTCATGGTGACACCGGCGGCCGCGCACAGCGAGGCCGCGAAATGCGGCTCTAGCGCCGCCACGGCGACCCGGCCGTCCTTGCAGGGGTAGACCCGGTAGCCCGCGTGCGCGCCTCCGACGGCGCCCTTGGGTTGCGTCAGGCCCCAGCTGCGGGGCAGGGCCAGCCAAGCCGCAGCATCGCTGAGCGCGACTTCCTGGAACACGCCTTTGCCGCTGGTTTTCTGAGCCAGCACGGCTTTCAGCGTCGCCTCGCTGGCCATGAGCGCGCCCCCCATGTCGGCGAACAGCGTGGCGGGCAGGTCCAGGCCGGTCACCAGGCCGGCGTCGGCCAGATAGGTGAGGTCGTGACCCGGCTCTTCGGCGCGTGCGCCGGGCGCGCCGACGATGGCCACGACCGACAGCGCCGGGTAGGCCTTGTGCAGCGCCTTCCAGCCCAGGCCGAGCTTGAGCAGCGCCGACGGGCGGAACGAGGTCAGCAGCACGTCGGTGCGCGCCAGTGCCTTGTGGAGCTGTTGCTGCCCCTTGTCGGTCTTGAGGTCGACGGAGAGAACCTTGATGCCGCCGTGCATCGTGGCGTAGGCGGTCGGGTTGTACTGGCCCATCGGGTCGCCGCTGGCGCCCTGGGGGCCGGGCGGTTCGGCCTTGAGGCAGGTGGCGCCCATGGCCCTGAGGCGCATGAGTGCGGCCGGGCCGGGCAGGTTCAGCGCGAGGCTGAGCACGCGTACACCACGCAGGGGCTTGAGGGTGGCGGCGGGACGGGGGGAGGAGGGCAGGGTCTTGGCGGTCATGACCCGGTTGTACCCCGGAAGCCGGCCCGCAGGCCAGCGTCCGGGTGACAGTGGCGGTAGGTGCCGCTCAGAACGGCAGGCCGACGTAGTTTTCCGCCAGCGAGCCCTGTGCGCGCTCGGACGAGAACAGGTACTCCAGCTCGGTCTGCGACAGCTTCTGGTCGTAGGGCAGGCTGTCCGGGAAGGTGTGCAGCATGGTGGTCATCCACCACGAGAAGCGCTGCGCTTTCCAGACCCGGGCCAGGGCCTTGGCCGAGTAGCCGTCCAGGCCAGAGTCGTCGCCGTCCTTGTAGTGCGCGACCAGCGCGTGGTAGAGGTAGTAGATGTCGGACGCGGCGCTGTTCAGGCCCCGGGCACCGGTCGGCGGCACGATGTGGGCGGCGTCGCCCGCCAGGAACAGGTTGCCGTAGCGCATGGGCTCGGCGACGAAGGAGCGCAGCGGCGCGATCGACTTCTCGATCGACGGCCCGGTGACCAGGCGCTCGGCCACGTCGGCGGGCAGGCGGCGCTTGAGCTCGTCCCAGAACTTGTCGTCGCTCCAGTCCTCGACCGTGTCTGTCAGCGGCACCTGGATGTAGTAGCGGCTCAGAACCTGCGAGCGCAGCGAGCACAGGGCGAAGCCACGCTCGTGCTTGGCGTAGATCAGTTCTGGCGACACCGGCTTGGTGCGCGAGAGCACGCCCAGCCAGCCGAAGGGGTAGACCTTCTCGTATTCCTTGAGCACGTCGCGCGGGATGGACTTGCGGCTCACGCCGTGGAAGCCGTCGGCGCCGATCACGTAGTCGCAGTCGATGCGCACCACCTCGTCGCCCTTGCGGTAGGTGACGTAGGGTTGGTCGCTCTTGAGGTCGTGGGGCTGCACGTCTTCGGCGTTGTGGATCACCACGCCGTTCATCTTGTCGCGGGCCTCGTACAGGTCGCGCGTCAGTTCGGTCTGGCCGTACACCACCACCGAGCTGCCGCCGCTGTGCTTGTGCAGGTCGACGCGGCGCATGTTGCCGTTGTCGGAGATGTAGAAGCCGTCGTGAATCTCGCCTTCGCGGTCCATGCGTTCGCCGCACTGGGCTTCGCGCATGAGCTTGGCAAAGCCGTGCTCCAGCACGCCGGCGCGGATGCGCGAGAGCACGTATTCGCGGCTCTGGCGTTCGAGCACGATGGTGTCGATGCCCTTGAGGTGCAGCAGCTGGGACAGCATGAGGCCGGAGGGGCCGCCGCCGATGATCGCGACTTGGGTGCGCATGGTTTGTCTCCTGGGAAGGGTGGAACGGGTGACAGGCACTGTAGGTCGCCCACTCCAGAATCGCTATAGCCGTCAGACGAGTTTGCGCGTTGATTGGCCATCGTGTGCGATGATCGCGCAACACTTCGCAGGAGACCCCGCATGGACATCGCCAAGGCGGATTTCATCGAAGGCATGGCCAAAGGCATGGCGGTGCTGGAGAGCTTCGACACCGAGCGCCAGCGCCTGAACGCCACGCAGGCGGCTGAGCGCGCCGGCCTGACGCGGGCAGCCGCCCGGCGCCACTTGCTCACGCTGGCCTACCTCGGTTACCTGGACACCGACGGCACGCACTACTGGCTCTCGGCCAAGGTGCTGCGCTTCTCGGGCAGTTACCTGGCCTCGGCCCGGTTGCCGCGGCTGCTGCAGCCCACGCTCAACCGGTTGGCGGCGCAGACGCGCGAATCCTTCTCGGCCGTGGTGCTGGACGGTGAGGAGGTGGTGATCGTGGCGCGCAGCGCGTCCGTGGGCGGGCAACGGCTGATGGCCTACGGCCTGCACCTTGGCGCGCGGCTGCCGGTGCACGCCACGTCCACCGGGCGGGTGCTGCTGGCGGCCATGAACAAGACCGAATTCAGCGCCTGGCTCAAGGGCCGCGAACTGGCGCGCCTGACGCCCAGGACCACCGTCGATCACAAGGCCCTTCGTGCGATCGTGGCGCAGGTCAGGGCCGACGACTACGCCGTGGCCAGCGAGGAGCACGAGCTGGGCGTACACGCGCTGGCCGTGCCGCTGCGCAACATGAAGGGCCAGACGGTGGCGGCGCTGAACGTGGTGGCTTCGCCCGAGCGCCTGGTACCCGAGGTGATGCGCCAGGACCTGCTGCCGCTGCTGCTGGACGCGGCCCGGGAACTGCGTCCGTTGCTGTGAGCGGGCTCAGACGCCCAGGTACTGTTCGAGCAGTTCGGGCCTGGAGAGCAGCTCGTCCGACGAGCCCTCGAACACCACCTCGCCCTTGACGAGGATGACGTTGCGGTCGGTGATCTGCGTGACTTGCTTCCAAGCCTTGTCCACGATGATGCTGCTGATGCCGCTTTCGCGGATCAGGCCGCAGATGCGCCAGATGTCGCGCGCGATCAGCGGCGCCAGGCCTTCGGTGGCCTCGTCCAGGATCAGCACGTCGGGGTTGGTCATCAGCGCCCGGCCAATGGTCAGCATCTGCTGCTCGCCGCCGCTGAGTTGCTGCCCGCCATGGCCCAGGCGCTCGGCCAGGCGCGGAAAGGTCTCCAGCACGCGCTCGTAGGTCCAGTCGCGCTGACCCCGGGTGCCCGGGCGCGCGGCCATCACCAGGTTCTCTTTCACGCTCAGGTTGCCGAAGATGCCGCGGCCTTCTGGCACGTAGGCGATGCCCTGCCGCGCCACCTCGTAGGGGCTTGCGCCGGTCATGGGCGTGCCCTTGATGAGCACGCCGCCACCGCTGGGCTTGACGATGCCCATGATGGACTTGAGCAGGGTGGTCTTGCCCATGCCGTTGCGTCCCATCAGACCGATGGTCTGGCCCTGGCCGACGGTGAAATCGATGCCGCGCAGGATGTGGCTCTGGCCGTAGTGGGTGTTCAGGCCGGTGGCCTGGATGAGCGGGGTGGTCATCAGTGTTCGTCCCCCAGGTAGGCGGCCTGCACCTGCGGGTCGGCGCGGACCTGGGCCGGCGTGCCGCTGGCGATCACCTGGCCGTTGACCATCACGGTGAGCTGGTCGGCCAGCGCGAAGACGGCGTCCATGTCGTGTTCGACCAGCATCATGGCGTGGTCCTTCTTGAGCCTGAGCAGCAGCTCGACCATGCGCTCGGCCTCGGCCTGGCCCATGCCGGCCAGCGGTTCGTCCAGCAGCAGCACGGTGGGCTCGGTGGCCAGGGTCATCGCGATTTCCAGCTGCCGCTGCTCGCCGTGGCTGATGGTGGCGGCCACAGTCTGCGCACGGTGCGTCAGGCCGGCAAGCTCGATGGCGCGCTCGCAGCGCTGGTTCACCGCCGTCATCTTGGTGGCGGACTGCAGCCAGTGCAACGGGTTCCAGGGCGCGTGCCGCTCGCGGGACTGCGCGGCCAGGCGCACGTTGTCCCACACGGTGAAGGGCAGGAAGATGTTGGTCTTCTGGTAGCTGCGGCCCAGGCCCAGGCGCGAGATGGACTCGGGCGTGTGTCCGGCGGTCTCTTCGCCGCCGAACAGGATCTTGCCGGAGGTGGGCTGCAGGTCGCCCGAGAGCAGGTTGGTCAGCGTGGACTTGCCGGCGCCGTTGGGGCCGATGACCGCGTGCAGGTGGTCGCGGTAGAGCTTGACCGAGACCTCGTTGACGGCGGCCAGACCGCCGAAGCGTTTGGTCAGCTTGTCGGCCGCGAGCAGGGCGACGTCACTCATTGGCTGGCCTCCTTGTTGCGGCTCAGGAACTTGTCGGCCAGGCCCAGCAGGCCGCGCGGCGCGACGATGACCACCAGCACGATGAAGCCGCCCATGAGCAGCTGCCAGTGTTTGGTCAGATCCTTGGCCAGGTGCAGCACGTACTCGAAGGTGAAGGCGCCGACGATGGCGCCCGCGAAGTTGCCCATGCCGCCGAGGATGACCATCATGATCGCGTGTGCGCTCATGTGAAACCCCATGAGCTCGGGGTTCACGAAGCCGGTCTGCGCGGCCCAGAGGTAGCCCGCCACGCCAGCCAGCGTGCCGGCCAGCGTGAAGGCCGCGAGCTTGTAGCCGAAGCTGCCATAGCCCACTGCGCGCAGGCGGTGTTCGTTGACGCGGATGCCGGCGAGCACGCGGCCAAACGGAGAGAACAGCACGCGGCGCAAGAACAGGTAGACCGCGATCAGCACCACCAGAGTGAAGTAGTAGAAGTGAGTCTTGTTGTCCAGGTCGAGGCCGACGGCCGTGGCGTCGGGCCGGAAGTTGACGTAGATGCCGTCGGACCCGCCCAGCGCCTTGTTGTCGAAGAACAGGTAGAAGACCATCTGCGCGAAGGCCATGGTCACCATGATGAAGTAGATGCCGTGGGTGCGGACCACGAAGAAGCCGATCACCAGCGCGGCCAGGCCGGCGCCAGCGGCGGCCAGCGGCAGGCTCCACCACAGCGCGATGGGCGCGTCCTGTGGCGTGATGAAGGCCAGCGCGTAGCCAGCCAGTCCGAAGTAGGCCGCGTGGCCCAGCGAGACCAGACCGGTCACGCCCTGCAGCAGGTCCAGGCTCATCGCGAAGATGGCCAGGATCATCATCTGCGTGAGCATCTGCAGGTAGAAATCGGTGCTTTCCATCGGCACCAGCGGGAAGGCCGCGAGCGCGAGCGCGCCGACGATCAGCACCACCTGCACGGAGCGCGGCAGTTTCTCGAGTTGGGCCTTGGCGGCACTCATTGTTTGAACAGCCCTTCAGGTTTGTAGAGCAGCACGGCGGCCATCAGCATGTAGACGGCCATGCCGGCGATCTGCGGCAGCAGCACCTTGCCGAAGGTGTCGACCAGGCCGACCAGCAGGGCCGCGACCATGGCGCCGCGCACCGAGCCGATGCCGCCAATGACCACCACCACGAAACACATGATCAGCACCGAGCTGCCCATGCCCGGGTAGACGCTGGAGATCGGGGCTGCCACCATGCCGGCAATCGCTGCCAGCGCTACGCCGAGCGCGAACACCACGCCGTGGATCAGCCGGATGTTGATGCCCAGGGCTTCGGCCATTTCGCGGTTGAAGGCGCCGGCGCGGATCTTCATGCCCAGGCGCGTCTTGCTGATCAGGCCGTACAGGCCCAGCGCCAGCGCGACGCAGACGGCGGACACCACCAGCCGGTAGACCGGGTAGGACAGGTTCTCGGTCAGCTGGATCGACTGGCTCACCGCCTCGGGGACGGCGACCGAGTGCACGTCGTCACCCCAGAGGATGGAACGCAGCTCTTCAAAGATATAAATCAGGCCGAAGGTCAGCAGCACCTGGTCCAGGTGGTCGCGGTGGTAGAAGTGGCGAAACAGCAGCCATTCGAGCAGCCAGCCGAAGGCCACGGCAAGCAGGCTGCCCACGATGATGGCCAGGGTCAGGCTCTGGAACTGGGCCGTCAACGCCCACGCGAGGTAGGCACCCAGCATGTAGAAGCTGCCGTGCGCGAGGTTGACCACGCCCATGATGCCGAAGATCAGCGTCAGGCCGGCGGCCAGCATGAACAGCAGCAGCCCGTACTGCAGGCTGTTGAGCAACTGGATCAGGAAATTGGCAAAGTCCATGGCAGACCCAAGAGGTCAAGGATGCCGCCGAACCGGCTTTGCCGGGGCGGCTGGCATCGCCCCCTGGGGGGTGATGCCGAAGGCAGCGCGGGGGGTTAGCTCAGTTTGCAGCCAGCGCCGGAATCGGCCACAGCCTTCTGCGCGATGCCGATCACCTTGTTTTCCTTGTTCTCGACCTTGCGCAGGTACATGTCCTGCACCGGGTTGTGGGACTTGCTCATCGTCCACTTGCCGCGCGGGCTGTCGATGGTTGCGCCTTCCATGGCGGCGTACAGCGCTTTCTTGTTGGCCAGGTCACCCTTGACCGCGTTGGCGCCCTTGACCATCAGCAGGCCGGTGTCGTAGCCCTGCACGGCGTACACGTCGGGCTGCAGCTTGAAGGTCTTGGCGTACTCCAGGCGGAATTTCTTGTTGGCCGGGGTGTCCAGCGAGTCGCTGTAGTGCATGGTTGTCAGTACGCCGTTGGCTGCGTCACCAGCGGCGTCCAGCACGCCTTCGGTCAGGAAACCCGAACCATAGAGCTGGATGCTCTTGTTCAGCCCGGCGGCGGCGTAGTCCTTGAGGAACTTGGCCGCGCCACCGCCCGCGAAGAAGCAGGCGACCGCGTCGGGCTTGAGCGAGGCGATTTCGGTCAGCAGAGCCTGGAATTCGACGTTGGGGAAGGGCAGTCCCAGCTTCTTCACAATCGTTCCGCCTGCGGCGGTGTAGCTCTGCTCAAAGCCCTCGAAGGCCTCATCGCCAGCGGCGTAGTTCCAGGTGATCCAGACCGCTTTCTTGTGGCCGCGGTCGACCATGGCCTTGCCCAGCGCCAGCGTGGGCTGGGAGTTGCTGAACGAGGTGCGGAACACGTTGGGAGCACACTGGGCGCGGGTGGCGATGTGCACGCCGGCGTTGGGGATCAGGTTGAGCACGCCCGATTCACGAGCCACCTTGTGGATACCCATCTGCACACCGGAGTGCACCGTGCCGACCAGCACGTCGACCTTGTCGCGCTGCACCAGGCGCTGTGCGTTTTCGATGCCCTTGGCTGGGTTGGACTCGTCGTCTACTTTGAAGAACTCGATCTCGCGGCCACCCAGCTTGCCACCTTGCTCGTTGATGGCCATGCGGAAACCATTCTCGATCGCCACACCCAACTGCGCGAAAGTGCCGGTGTAGGGCAGCATGAAGCCCACCCGAACCTTGTCGGACTGGGCGCGCACGATGGAGGGCAGCAGCAGACCGGACGAGGCGGCGCCGATCACGGCGGCGGAACGGGTGAGAACAAGGCGGCGGGTGGTCATGAAATGTCTCCTGTGATGTCGAACAAACTCACTGTAGGTGCGGGCTTTTCTGATGACGATCCAGAGTTACCCGTACTTTAGGCATGAAATATCTAGGAATGAATCGTGTGGATCCAGCAAAGTTCGCATTCAGTGCAAGATATTGCCTTAACATGCAGTATCTTGCATGTTCTCGGGGGTGGGCACAGGTAAAAACCCTTGCTGGAAGGGCAGGGTTGCGAGCGAGCACAAAGGAGGCTTCGCGAGCCCGTTGAGGGTCTGGAACTGGAGCCAATACTGCCGAGAAAGGGTGGCCTGCACCCTTGGGGCGGCTTTTTTTCCTGAAAAGAGAACCTAAGCGCTAAGACTGCGGGTGCGGAGCAGTATGCGAGTAAGAGGAGAATGGCGGCTGTGTCTAGAAGAAATTCGACTCTGCCCACTGAGACGACGGGCCGTCTTCTTCCGCTGTCACGGGGACATTGAGGTCCAGTACAAACACCACCTCGCCACCGAAGCGGCCGACCCCCAGCGTCTTCATGAGCGTCTGTTCCTGCTCAGGGCGCTCCATTCGCATGAAGCAAATGGCTTGCTTGGTGCCTTCATGCATGGCTGTAAGGATGTCCAGTCGCGTGATGCGGCCAAACTGGCCGCACAGCTCATGCAATGCGGACCTCAGGCTGTTCACATCACGGTGTTGCCGGAGTTCTGCCAGTGCGCTCACTTTTACCCTTTCTGTCGTCGGGCCCGTTTCCAATGCTGAATGATTCGGTGGGGGTTTCTGACGTGGGTCAATGTTAATACGGAAGCTACAAGTTGCAACCGTCTTGTTACGTCTTTCCTTCCCCAAAACAGGGGGCTTGCCAACTAGTCCACAGCTGGCCTGCCTTTCAGGCCGATTGCAGATCCGAGGCGACCGTGTGCGAGGCGGTATGCTTGATCCACCAACCGATGAAAGCTGGCGCCCCATGCAACAAGGACACCGTGCAGACCCACACGATGAAGCAGCACCCTTGACAGCACACCCAAGCCCGGTGGCGTCCAGTGTGGAATGGACCCAGATCACCCAGCTGACGACCCACATCGGCCAGGTGTCAACAGCGCTGCTGGTGAGGTTTCATCCTGATGGTCTGCTCTTGGTGGCTGCCAGCGGGTTGCCCTCAAGCGGTCAGGCCATGGCCGCAGAACTGTGCGCCAAAGTGATGGCCGACCCCGAACTGGCTGGGACGTGCCACGACCTGACGGCGGTTGCGGCCTGGGCACACCATCCACTGGTCGCTTCGCTGCGAACCCGCTTCTGCCTGGTGCTTCCGCTCCCGGCCAGTGAGGCGTACAGCGACACTTGGCTGGCGTTGCTGGACGGCGAGCCGCGAAACGCCGAACAGGTGAAAGCCATGCTTCCGGCCTTGCAGGCCCTGGCAATTCACGTGGGGCAGCTGCAGGAACTGGTCTATCAGCAGCAGCAGTCGGCACACCTGACCCAGGGCAGGGAAGAGCGGCTAGGCAAAGCGCTGCACGAAAGCGAGAGCCGGTTGAACCTGACCGAGCACACAGCGGGCGTGGGCAGCTGGTCGGTGGACATCAATACCGGGCACATTCAACACTCTGACGAGTACGGCAGCATTCTGGGGTTGGGGCCTGGGGAGACGGTCGAAGACCTGGCCGCAATGGTGCTGCGCTACACGCCCGAATGGCGCACCGGTATTCGCCAACGGCTGGAGCGCTGCGCCCAGTTGGGTGAAGCATTCGACGAAGAAATCCAGGTGCAGGTGCCTGGTGCGAGTCCGAAATGGGTTCGCACGGTTGGCAATGCCGTGCGTGACGCACAAGGGCGCATCGTTCGCATCCAGGGGGCTGTGCAGGACATCTCCGCTCAGAAGCAGGCGCAGCAGGAAACACTGCGTCTGGCCATGCGGCTGACCACCACTCTGGCGAGCATCACCGAGGCCTTTGTGACACTTGATCGCCAGTGCTGCTTCACCTATCTGAATCAGGAAAGTGAGCGGCTTCTCCAGAAAACCACGGCCGAATTGCTGGGCAGGGAGGTCTGGCACGATTTCAGCGACGGATTGGCGCAGCGGCTGCGAACACAGCTCGGCGTAGCGTTGAAGACCAACCGGCGCGTCGAACTGGAGGATTTTTTCCCAACACTGGGCAAATGGCTAGAGGTGCGCGCGTATCCGTTTGCCGAAGGACTGGCCGTCTACTTCCGTGACGTCACAGAGCGCAGGCGTTCGCAGGAGCAGCTGATGCTGCTGGAGACCAGTGTGGCCCGCTTGAACGACATTGTCGCGATCGCCGAGGCAGGCTCCGGCCCCGAAGGCGAGCCGCGGATCGTGTTTGTCAACGACGCTTTCGAGAAACAAACGGGCTACAGCCGAGACGAGGTCCTGGGACAGACCCCGCGCATCCTGCTGGAACTCGATCCTGCGATGTTCAAACTGCTGGAAAAAGCGCGCGGACTGAGGGAAACCCGCCAGGCACGCACCGAGCTGATGATTCGCCGCAAGAATGGGGCTTCATTCTGGATTGAACTGGAGGTCGTGTCGGTCCAGGCCAGCGCCGAGGAGGTGACGCACTGGGTGGCGGTGGGGCGGGACATCACACAGCGCAAGAACGCCGAAGACATGATCCGGCACCTTGCGTTTTACGACCCTCTGACGGACCTGCCCAATCGCCAGCTGCTGCTGGACCGGCTGCAGAAGGCGCTGTCGCAGAGCGCACGCTCCGGTCAGTTCGGTGCGCTCATGTTCATCGACCTCGACAACTTCAAGATCCTCAATGACACGCTGGGTCACCATGTCGGGGACCAGTTGCTGCAGCAGGTGGCCCAGCGCCTGACCAAGAGCGTGCGCAAGACCGATACCGTGGCGCGTCTGGGGGGCGATGAGTTTGTGGTGATGGTCGATGACCTGAGCACGGACGCCGCCGCCGCCGCCAGCAAGCTGCGCACCCTGGCGGAAAAAGTGCTGAATGTGTTGCGGGAGCCATTCCAGATCGCCGGGCACCAGCACTTTGCGACGCCCAGCATCGGGGCTACGTCGTTCAATGGCGACCAGAGCGACGTGAGCGAACTGCTGAAGCAGGCCGACCTCGCCATGTACCAGGCCAAGGGGTTGGGACGCAACACCTTGTGTTATTTCGACCCGGACATGCAGGCCTCGGTAAGCGCCAACGCGGCGGTAGGAGCCGCGCTGCGCGTGGGCCTGCGTGAAAAGCAGTTTGTGGTGCACTACCAGCCGCAGGTTGATCGGCAGGGTGCCATCACGGGGGTGGAGGCGCTGGTGCGCTGGCAACATCCCGAAAAGGGACTGGTCAAGCCCGCCGATTTCATTCCGGTTGCCGAAGACACCGGGCTCATTCTGCCGCTGGGTATGTGGGTGTTGGAAACCGCCTGTGAGCAACTTGCCGCATGGGCCTCACGTGAGCAAACCGCCCATCTCAGCATTGCCGTGAACGTGAGCGTCTACCAGTTTCGGCATCCAAACTTTGTGGACATGGTCATGGCCGCTATCCAGCGCACAGGCATTCGCCCGCACCGGCTGAAGCTGGAACTGACCGAAAGCCTGCTCGCCGACCGCATGGAAATCACCATCCAGAAGATGGGCATGCTCAAAGAACTGGGGGTCACCCTGTCGCTGGATGATTTCGGAGTGGGCTACTCCTCGCTGTCGTGCCTGAAGCGGCTACCGCTGGATCAGCTGAAAATCGACAAGGGCTTTGTGGCCGATGTGCTCACCGATCCCAACGACGCCGCGATCTCCCGCGCCATCATTGCGCTGGCACAAAGTCTGAGCCTGCAGGTGGTGGCCGAAGGGGTGGAAACGCAGGAGGCGCGGGATTTTCTCGCCTACCTCGGGTGCGATCAGTTTCAGGGGCACCTGTTTGCGCCCGCCCTTCCTATTGAGACGCTGGACGCATTTCTCCGCAACCCGTCGCCTGACATGATGCCCATGGTGGTGGGGTAGGTTGACTGGAGATCTCGTTTACGGGTTGGCCGCTTGCATGGCTTGTTTTGTTGTGTGTATTGGATGGATGTGAATCGTCATGAATGTGTTATTAACCGGTGGGTGTGGGTACATTGGCAGTCATGTGGCTGTGGTGTTGATGTCCGCAGGCCATCGTGTGGCCATTCTCGATAATCTGACCAATAGCCATCGGAGTGTGGTGGACAGGGTTTCTGAAATTGCCGGGGCATCTCCAGCGTTCTATTGCGGAGATGTGGGTGATGTGGGGCTGGTGCGAGACATCATTCGAGAAAACAAAGTTGACTCGGTCATTCATCTTGCAGGATTTAAGTCTGTTGGTGAATCGGTTCAGGTGCCGCTGAAATACTATCAGAACAATATTTGCGGGGCGTTGGGTTTGCTTCAGGCAATGGAGGCTGAATCAGTTTCCCATCTGGTGTTCAGTAGCAGCGCCACCATCTACGGTGATCCGCAGTATCTTCCGGTAGACGAAGCGCATCCCCAGCATGTCGTCAATGCTTACGGGCGCAGCAAGTTGCACATCGAGGACATGCTGCGGGATGTCAGCGCATCTCGCCCATCCCTCGGGGTCGTATGTCTTAGATATTTCAATCCTGTAGGCGCCCACTCGAGCGGATTGATTGGCGACCGCCCGAGAGGGATTCCAAACAACCTGATGCCTTATGTGGTCCAGGTGGCATCGGGAGAGTTGGAGCGGTTGAAGGTTTTTGGTGGCGACTATCCGACACCTGACGGAACGGGGGTCCGGGACTATATCCACGTCATGGATCTGGCCGAAGGTCATGTGGCCGCTCTGAATTACCTGTCGTCGCGCAGCGGCTGGCGCGCATTTAATCTTGGGACGGGTCGAGGATACAGTGTTCTGGAAATGATTCGTTCTTTTGAGGAGCAATCCGGTCGCTTCATCCCTTTCGAAATCACTGGCCGGCGACAAGGGGATGTGGCCTGCTCATATGCTGATACCCGTTCTGCAGAACAGGAACTGAATTGGCGGGCCACGAGGTCGCTGGAGGACATGTGCTCAAGCGCTTGGGCGTTCCAGAGCCGGTTTTTGGCGGGGTGAACAGGTTTTTGTGGTGTCGACTTACCGAGCCGATCCATCATGCGTCGTCAGAAGGAAGAAGGAACAAATGCAGATCTACGCCAGTTCATGTCTCTTCATGTTGCTGGCGGCGCTTGCCAGTGTGCAGGTGCTCACCGGCTGCGGTCCAGCACAGCCGGGGGGCGGCTTCCCCGAACGAGACGCAGATGTTTCCGGAAGCCTTGATCTCGCGTTTTCTGAGGCCAGGGCGCGAGAATCTCTTGGCAGGTTGAGGTCGTCGTCGACAGAGGTCGGGTCGCTCACGCAGGTGGTCTATCGTTCCACCGAATGGAAGCGCGACGCGTCGGGCAGCAGTCCCGCAAATTGCATGGGCATGTCCTTGCGTGCCTCGAGCCTCCATGCCTGCCAGATGTTTGCGACGGCAGCGCCGGTCTCGGCAGCAGGTCAGCCGTCCCGCACGGTCGAGGCCAGTCTGGAGGCCACGCGGCTGAGCGGTCCGGCGCCGCTGGCGGTGCAGTTTGACGCCACGGGCACCACCTCCAGTCTGGCGGGCCAGCACCCGTTCCACCAGGTGCGTTATTCGTTCAACTTTGGAGACGAGCGGGGGCAGGTCTGGCCGATCTCCGGTTTGCCAAAGAATGTGCAGACGGGTGGGCCGTTGGCGGCGCACGTGTTTGATCAGCCGGGTACCTACCAGGTGCGTGTTCGGGCAACCGATCCGGCGGGAGGCTATTCGGAGCGCTCGGTCAGCGTGGAGGTGCTCGACCCCAATGTGGTGTATGCAGGGACGAAGACGATCTGCGTGTCGACGGCGGGCAACTTCTCCGACTGCCCGGACGGGGCGTCGCGCGTGGCAATGGTGCCCAATTCAGCGGCGCTCAACGGCCGCCGGGTGTTGTTGCGTCGAGATGAGACGTTTGGCTCCATCGAGATTGGACACGGCAGCCAGAACGTGCAGGTGGGGGCGTTTGGTACCGGTGCGAAGCCGCGGGTAAGTCGTGTACTGGTGGGGGGGATAGGGCCTTCCTCATCGGCGTTCCCACGTGACATCACCGTGATGGATCTCAACATCCTTCAGAGCCTCGAGCAGTTCGTGACCATGTCGCGTCTGCTGGTCTACCGCAATACCTTCGACGTGCCAACGGGTGAACTCACCACGGCCCAGATCAATCTGGCCAGCGCGCTGGCTTACATCGTTAAAAACCACAAGCTGGCCCCCAGCCAGTATCACCAACCGCGGGAGCTGTTCGTTGTGGAGAACCAGTTGCGCGGCAGCACAGCCAACCCTCACCTGAACATGGCGGGCGAAGGCAGCCGCTTCGTGATCATGGGCAACGACATGGGCACCGCCCAGCAGCACACAGTGCGCCTGTGGGGCATGTACAAGGGCTTCATCGCACACAACGCGCTGCGTGGCGGCTCTTCCGACGGGATCCGGGTGGCGCTGAAGATCCACTCCGGCGGCCTGGGTGAATACAACGACAACTACGCGATCTCGGGCAGCACCTGGGCATCGAGGCAGATCGTCATTGCCAACAACCGCCTGGGAGACGCCTCGGACAACAACTCGTTCACCGGCGGCGCCAGCCCCGAGAACAACGGTCCCAACAGCCGCCAGGGTCTGGAGGACGTGGTGCTGGAGAACAACGTGTTCCACCGTGGTCCGAACACGAACACCGAGTTCATCCTGATGGGGCGTCGCATGTCGTCGAGGGGGAATACGCGGGCCGATGGTGGCGCACCCAACATCAACCAGTTCGGCAACTCATACAAGTTGCTGCCACCCGACTGGGTGGGCCCGTTCTTCACCCGGTAGCCGCTGCGCCTCGCCCGTCCAGCGGCTGGCGGCTGCAAACCCGGGCCTCATTCCTAGGGGGCACGTGACGAGCGCTTGCGCCGAAACAGGTACAAATTGTTGCGTGTACCATTTGTTCCAGTACCCAGCTGAATACTACCGACTCAGTTGCGTGGCCCAAAACCCAAGATGTGCACAACCCAGATATGACACAGCGTTATGTTTTGATCTCGCCGTGCCGCAACGAGGCGAAGTACATGCGCCAGACGCTGGACACCGTGGTGGGCCAGTCTGTTCGCCCGGCCCGCTGGGTCATCGTCGATGACGGCTCCAGCGATGCGACGCCGCAGATCCTGGCCGAGTACGCTGCCCGCCACGACTGGATCCAGATCGTCACCCGCCAGGACCGAGGTCATCGCGCGGTAGGCCCGGGCGTCGTGGACGCCTTCTATTCCGGATACGCAGCGATCCATCCGCAGGACTACGAGTTCGTCTGCAAGCTGGATCTGGACCTGCGTCTGCCACCCAGGTACTTCGAGATCCTGATGCAGCGCATGGCCGACGATCCCCGTATAGCCACCTGCAGCGGCAAGGCCTATGTGGAGGAGGGTGGGCAGCTCATTCCAGAGCGCCATGGCGATGAAACGTCGCTGGGCATGACCAAGTTCTACCGGGTCAGCTGCTTCGAGGCGATCGGCGGCTTTGTGCGCGAGGTGATGTGGGATGGCATCGACTGCCACCAATGCCGCATGAAGGGCTGGATCGCCTGCAGCTGGGACGACCCCGATCTGCGCTTCGTGCACCTGCGACCCATGGGCTCCAGCCAGGACAGCATCTACACCGGCCGCATGCGCCACGGCTACGGCCAGTACTTCATGGGGACCGGCTTCCTGTTCATGGCGGCGAGCGCGTTGTCGCGCGTCAACCAGAAACCCTACGTGCTCGGCAGTGCAGCCATGTTGTGGGGCTGGCTGAAGGCGGCCCTGCAGCGCAAGCCGCGCTACGACAACCCGGAGTTCCGGCGCTTCCTGCGCGCCTACCAGTTCCGGGCGCTGCTGGTCGGCAAAGCCCGCGCGGCGCGCGAACTGACGGGGCGTGCCTGATGTGCGGCCTGGCTGGAATCGTCGGACGCGTCGGTGAGGCGAACCGCCTCGCGCTGCAACGCATGACGGATGCCATGGCGCATCGAGGACCGGATGGCGACGGCATCTGGATGGGGCCGGCGGACGCCCGTGGCTGGGGCGTCATGCTCGGGCACCGGCGGCTGTCGATTCTCGACCTCACTTCGGCAGCCTCGCAGCCGATGACGGATCCGCAGCGCGGCGACGTTACCGTGCTCAATGGCGAGATCTACAACTACATCGACATCCGCAGGGCGCTCGGCACCCAGGGCCAGACCCTGTGGTCGAGCGGTGACACGGCGGCCATGCTGCGGCTCATCAGCATGCACGGGTTCGACGCCGTGCAGGAGCTTCGTGGCATGTTCGCGCTGGCCGTGTGGGACCCGCGCCGCAGCGAGCTGCTGCTGGCGCGCGACGCGCTGGGCATCAAGCCGCTGTACTTCATGAGGAACCCCGACGCCTCGGGCGACTGGACCTTCGCGTTCGCGTCCGAGGTGCGCGCCCTGCTGCGCTCCGGTCTGCTGCGCAAGCCCCGCCTGCGCCGGTCGGCCGTGGCCAGCATGGTCTGGAACGGGTTCACGGTGGCGCCGGAAACCATCGTCGATGGCATCGAGTCGCTATGGCCGGGCGAGATGAGGGTCTACTCCCAGGACGGTCGCGAGTTGCGGCGCAAGCGCTACTGGACGCAGGCCGCGCTGCCGCGCAATGGTGAATCGACCGACCAGGACGTGGCCATGGCGCTCGAGGACAGCGTGCGCCGGCATCTCGCGTCCGATGTGCCGCTTGGGGTCTTCCTCTCGGGCGGGGTGGACTCCTCCGCCATAGCCAACGTGGCCAAGCGCGTCTCCCGCGATCCGGTGCACTCGTTCACGCTGGCATTTGCCGAGCAGGAACGCAACGAAGGAGAGATTGCCCGGGCTGTCTCCAGAGCGATCGGCACGCAGCACCACGAGATCGTCCTGCGCCAGGAGGGCTTTGTCGACCGGCTGGACGAGGCCATGGGCAGCCTGGACCAACCGAGCTTTGACGGGCTGAACTCGTTTTTCATGTCGCAGGCCGTCGCGCAGGCCGGTTTCAAGGTGGCCCTGGTGGGCAGCGGAGGCGACGAGCTGTTCGGTGGCTACACCTCGTTCCGCGACCTTCCTGCGATGGCGGCATGGTCGCGCCGCCTTGGCTTCGTTCCGGGCGCTCTGCGCAACGCCGGCGCGCGGGCGTTTGCGCGCTGGAAGGCGCCCAATGGCGGGGCTTTCCGGCCCCAGACCCGCTGGGCCAAGCTGCCGACCATGGTCGAGGCCGGGGACGACCTGCTGGCGCTCTACCAATGTGCCTACGCGCTGTTTCTGCCCGACACCCACCGCAGCCTGCTGGGCACGGCGGCGCAGGGGCTGGACGCGGGCTACTGGGGGCTGCCGTCCGAGGTGGTCGCGGCGCTGCGCGCGGAGGTGGAGGGCCGCAGCGATCTGTCGTCCATCGCTGCGCTGGAGCAGCGCCTATTCCTGGGCGAGCGTCTGCTGCGCGACGCCGACTCGACAAGCATGGCCGCCTCCATCGAGACCCGCCTGCCCCTGGTCGATCAGCAACTGCTCGAAGCGGTGGCGGCCTTGCCGGACGACATCCGTTTCCATCCGGTGCGTTCGAAGTCGATGTTGCGCAGCGCGGGGCTTCAGGGGCTGGACCCGGCCCTGTTTGACCGGCCCAAATCGGGCTTCGAGCTGCCCTACGACCACTGGCTGCTCGGCGCGCTGGGATCGGAGGTGGGCGAGGTGCTCACGGACTGCGACCTGATGGCCAGCGTGGGGCTGGCGCCGACCGTGGTGGCCGACCTCTGGCGTGCCTACCGGTCGGGCGCCCCGGGTCTCTACTGGACGCGGATCTGGTGCCTGTACGCGCTGGCCGCGTGGGCGAGGCGGCACGGCCTGTCCGTGGAGTCCGCGCCATGAGGGTGGCCTACCTCATCAGCGAGTATCCGAAGGTCAGCCACAGTTTCATCCGCAGAGAAATCGCAGCGCTGGAGCGGCAGGGTGTCGAGGTGCTGCGTTTTGCGATCCGAGGGCCGTCGGACGGAAGCCCCGACTCAGCGGACGTCGAGGAACTGCGGCGCACGCGCTACGTGCTGGGTGCGGGCGCCATGTCCACGCTCGCCCACGTGATGGCGGCCGTGGTGCGACGGCCGAGGGCCTTCATGGCCGCGGCCCGTTCCGCGTGGCGGCTGTCCCGCCGTGCGGAGCGCAGTCTGCTGCACCATGTGGCCTATCTGGTCGAGGCCTGCATCGTCGGGAACTGGATGCGCAAGGAAGAAGTGCCGCACCTGCACGCGCACTTCGGTTCGAACCCTGCCACGGTGGCCATGCTGGCGGCACAGATCAACGGCGGCACCTTCAGCTTCACCGCGCACGGCACGGTGGAGACAGACGCCGCACAGTTCATCGGCATTCCCGAGAAGGTGCGCCGTGCGGCGCATGTGGTCGCGGTCAGCGAGTACGGACGAAGCCAGCTGTGCCGCTGGGTGGAGCCCTCTCACTGGAAAAAGATCTCGGTGGTGCACTGCGGACTGGACGAGGGCTACCGTGCGCCTCCCGCGCAGCCGTTCAACGCGGTGCGGCGCTTTGTCTGCGTGGGGCGATTGAGCTCGGAGAAAGGGCAGTTCGTGCTGATCGACGCGCTGGGCGAGCTGCGTCGTCAGGGCGTGGATGCCGAGCTGGTGTTGGCGGGCGACGGCGAGCTCCGGTCCGCCATCGAACAGCACTGCCAGCTGCGCGGTGTGGCGGACCGGGTGCGCATCACCGGCTGGATTTCGGGTGCCGATGTGCGCAAGGAGATCGAGGCCTCGCGCGCGCTGGTGCTCAGCAGCTTTGCCGAGGGCTTGCCGGTCGTGCTGATGGAGGCCATGGCCTGTGCGAGGCCGGTGATCGCCACACGCGTGTCTGGCATTCCCGAGCTGGTGCGCGATGGTCAGGACGGCTGGGTTGTGGCGCCCGGCAACGCCCTGGAGCTGGCGCAGGCCATGCGCCGCTGCCTCGAAACGGAGGCGCCGCAGCTCCAAGCCATGGGCGAAGGGGCGCGGGCGCGGGCGCTGGAGCGGCACGATGTCGACCGGTCGGCGCAACAGCTGCGTGAGATCTTTGCTCCGCTCGCCGGGGCCAGCGCATGAGCGCGCGCAGGGAGTTGCCATGAGCGCGGTCTCGACCCTCAAGGCCCTGGTCCGGGACACCTGCGGCCTGGCGCTGTCCATGACCCGCGTGACCGCACCATCGGTCCGGCTCGGGCAAAGGCTCTCCGTCGTCACCTTCCACCGCGTCCTGACCGAGCCGCAGCGGCGGCTCTACCCGCTGCCGGGCCTCGCCGTCACCCCGGACGAACTGGACGACCACCTCCGGTTTCTCACCCGCCATTTCCAGTGCCAGTCGCTTGATGCCGCCCTCGGGCTGTGGAAACAAGGTCGCATCGCCAGCCGGCCACTGCTGGCGATCACCTTCGACGATGGCCAGCTCGACAACTACGAGAACGCGCTGCCCGTGCTGGAGAAGCATGGCGTGACCGCCAGCTTCTATGTTCCCAGCCAGGTCCTTGAGGATTCGACGCCGCTGTGGCACGACACCATGGCGGTCTCGGTCGCATGGTTGGTGAACCATCTGTCAGAAGGGGGCGTTCGGTCCGGATCCACTGATCGTGGCGCAGCGCTCGCGTTGCTGGCCGAGCTGCACCCTGGGGGGGCACTGGGCGGTGTGGCGGGCCTTCTCACCGTTGAAGCCGCGCTGGAGCACACGAAGCGCTGGAGCCCCGCGCAGCGTGAGGACTGGATGCGGCGCGCCAGCGGCGTGCTGCCCCCCGCCCAGCGGCCCGGCTGGGATGGGTTCATGAGTGTCGAGCAGATGAAAGACCTCGTGGCCCGCGGTCACGAGATCGGCAGCCACTCCCACTCCCACGCGCTGCTGCCGCAGTGCACGGACGACGAACTGCGCGCCGAGATCGCCGGCTCCCGCCAGAAGCTGGAAGCCGTGCTCGGCACGCCGGTGACCACCTTCTGCTATCCCAACGGGTCTTTTGATTCGCGGTGTGTGGCGCAGGCCCGCGAGGCCGGCTACCGGGCGGCCGTCACCACCCGCTGGGGCAGCAACGCACCCGGTGCAGACCTCTTCCGCCTGCAGCGCTTCAACATGAACGCCCAGCACGCGCAGGACCGGAACGGACGCTTCTCCGAGGCCCGTCTGGCCTGGCGCATGAGCGGACTGCACCCGGGACTGGACAGGGTGAGCCAGGACCCTTGCGGCGGCGACGCCACGTGACTTTGCAGGCAGCTCAGTCTTTTCTGGGCGAAAAACCCATCACGGCGGGGTGATCCAGCCGGTGCAGCAGCGCCTGCATGGAGGCGATGCTCTGGAAGCGGCCAACGAACTTGCCGAACAGCGAGCGCTTGAGCAGCGGGAAGCCGGCGTCGATCATCTGTTCCGGGCAATTCAGGCACAGGTCCAGATGGCGTGAGCCATCGGTGTACCAGTAGGCGCCCACGCTGACGTGGGGGCTGGCCACCCGGGCCAGCAGGGTCTCCTGCAGCAGGATGACCGATTCGGAGGAGTCGTAGCACCACTCGGTGGAAATCACCGGCGCGATCACTTTCAGCAGCTCCGCGTCGACCTGCCGGGCGATCAGGGCAAAGGACTGCAGGTGGTTCTCTTCGAGCGCGTTGGCGCTCAAGCCCGCCACCCGCCAGGGGGCCTGCTCGACAAAGGGAGTCAGCGGGGAAAACGGACCGAGCACGGAGTCGTTGAACATCAGCACATCGGAGCCTGGAGCCCGTTGTGCCAGCTCGTTCAGGCAGATCGCGTAGGCCGAGAAGTCAAAGCCATCCGTCCCTTTCCAGTACAGCGCATCGCAGTGCCGCTTCAGCTCATCGAGCACCGGGTGACCGGGGGGGCAGGCGCACACGATCATCACCGAGGCATCCTCTGATGCGAGGCGTTGGAGCGTGAACCGGTGCTGGGTCGACAACTGGCCCTGGGGCGCGTACAGGAAGTACATGAGCCAGCGGCCGGCTCCGCTGGCCGGGACCACAGGCTTCCAGACCGGGGGCTTCTGTCGCGTCCGGCGGGCCCGCCACCGGGCCACGATGATGCGCGGGCGCGGCTGGCTGGGTTCGTAGTTCCAGAAGGTCTGCGCCCCTTCCACCGGCCTGGCGAGTTCAGTACGCATTCTTGCCCGTCAGTGCACCCAGGGTGCGCAGCAGGATGGAAAAGTCGAGCCACAGGGACCAGTTGTTGATGTACTCGATGTCCGCCTCGATGCGCGCCTGCATGCGCTCGATGTCGGTGGTCTCGCCTCGAAGGCCCCGCACCTGGGCCAGTCCCGTGATGCCTGGTTTGATGTTGTGGCGGGCAAAGTAGGCGTTGATGCCCTTGGAGTACAGCTCGTCGTGCTGTACGGCGTGTGGTCTGGGTCCCACCAGCGACATCTCGCCCATGAGGACATTGAAGACCTGCGGAAGCTCGTCCAGACTGGTCTTGCGGAGGAAGGCCCCCACGCGGGTCACCCGGGGGTCGTTGCGGGTGGCCTGGCGAATCACGCCGGCCTCGGGCTGGTGCACGTACATGCTGCGGAACTTCCAGATGTGGAACACCCGCCCGCTCCATCCCATGCGCGCCTGCCGGAAGAACACGGGGCCCTGGCTGTCGAGCTTGATGGCCGCGGCGATGATCAGCAGGACCGGCGAAATGATCACCAGGATCAGCAGCCCCAGGATGCGGTCTTCCAGTGCCTTGAGCAGGAGCCTGGTGCCCGTCAGCGGCGTTTCAGACAGGGTGAGCACGGGCAGTCCCGCGATCTCCCGAACGCTGTGATTGACCAGCAGCAGCGAGAAGATGTCCGGAACCCAGTGCACCGACACATGGCGGTCCAGCAGCTGGAAATACAGGTTCTCGATCAGGTCGGACTCGCCCAGGGGGATGGCGAAATACACCGTGCGCACGTCGTGGCGCTCGATGATGGACAGCATCTGGTCGAGCGGTCCGATGATGTTGAGCTCCTTGAGCGATGCGAAGTCCGAGCTTTCGTACAGGGTGGCGCCCGCCCTGGCCTCGCTGCCCTGCGCGGCCGAGGGCAGCTCCAGACAGCCCACCACCTTCTGGTTCAGCCAAGGGTTGCCCGAAATCTTGTTCTGCAGATAGCTCGCGAGCTTGCCCGTTCCGACGATCAGCACGTTCTCGGCAGGCAGAGCGTGGACCATGACCCGGATCTGGATCTCGCGGCTGAGGTACTGCAGAAAAACCTGCAGCAGATAGCCCGCGATGAACAGCTGCCCCAGCAGCAGGCGGGAAAACACATCGGTCTGCTTGGTCACAAAACCGACCACCAGCAGGAAGCCGAATGTCAGCGACCAGGCCTTGAAAAGGGTCAGGGCCTTGCGCGTGAAACTGCTGTTGCTGCGGTAGACGCCGAACTGGTTGTAGGCGAACACCATCACCATGGCCAGAAGGAGCAGCAGCACGGAATAGGGCGTGGTGACGGTGCCGATGTGTTTCTGGATCAGCAGCAGGGACAGGGTCATCACGGCCACCACGTCCACCACGGCCTGCACCGCCGTGGAGATGCTTCCGCGGCGCTTGAGGATGGATCGATGGGGTCTCTTCGAGAGTGCCATGGAACAAATGTATCGGGTTACGACGAGCGGGCGACCCGCATCAGCTGCCGCGCTGTGCCACGCCGGTCTTGGGGTAGCTGGTCACCACCGACCAGATCACCTCGCTCATCAGTCGGGCCAGTTCCGGCGAGATGGGGGGCAGCTGCGTCCCGTCGACCAGCCGGATGGTCTGCGGCTCTGCCGGAGGCGGGCGGTGATAGAGGACCGCGTAGTGGGTGAGGGCGACGAGGTAGTTGCCCAGCGCACTGAGATGAATCATGTCGCGTATGCCCTCGTCGCTGATGTAGAACAGGTCTTCGCGCGATCGCAGCCGGTCGACGCCACCGCGGGCTTCCACCTCCCGCACCAGACGGGCCATCACCTGGCCGGCGGGAATGACGTACACCGGACCGCCGGTGTCGCCGTGCGCCAGGCCCCTTGCCAGGAGCACACCCTCCCAGTAGAGGCTCAGGTCCTCGTCCAGCCGTTCCAGCCAGCCTTTGGGGTCGTTCAGCTCGTGCCAGAGCTCGTAGAGGTAGACCCGGATCTTGGGATTGGCTGCCCGCGCTGCCCGTGCCCACTGGCGGATGTACTGCGGGCTGTCGTGGTGCTTGATCGCGTCTTTGATCTCCACCGACTCCGTCAGGACCAGTACGTCGAACTGGCCGCTGTTGACGGCCTGGTGCGCGTCCTGGTAGCGGGGGTGCGCGTTCTCGATCTCGAAGCCGTTGACCGGAACGTCAGGTTCCCAGTGCGACCTCAGCGAGGCGCCCCATCCCAGCTGCGAGCGGTGGTCGTGGCCTGCGCCGGCCAGCTGCTCCAGCATCATGGGGATGTCCTTGTTGACCAGGCTGTGGCCGATGTGGAAGACGCGCAGCGGCTTGTCAGGCGGCGACAACGGCTGCGTGTACAGGGCCGAGAGTTCGACCGGGTCGAGCGACTTGTGCCATCCGCAGGCGGTGAGTGCGAAGGCCAGCAGGTATTTCAACGAGTGTTTCAGCATCATGTGGTGGAGGCACGGGTTGAAGAGGGCGACGCAGTATGACCGGTCTGGACCGGGGAAGTGCCCATGCGTCTGGCGTCGGCGAGGTGCGGGCGCATCGCTGCGGCCAGCACCTCCACATGGGGTGGCTCCAGGATGTCCATGTGTTTTCCAGGCACGCGTTCGATGGTCAACCGTGGCAGCAGCGAGCGCCAGCCATAGGCCGGCGCCGTGGACAGGTCGTCACCGGCTTGCAGGAAGACGGCGGGCAGGTCACAGGGTGTGGCCTCGTGGTCGCGCATGGCCTTGGCATAGACCTGGATGCGCCGACTGCCGGGTTCGTGTCGGTGTTCGGTCTGGTGCCGGAACACACGGTAGACGTGCAGGACGTGCCCCAGCCCCCCGCGCCGGAGCAGGCGCAGGCGCCTGACCACCCCCGCCACCAGGTGCCTGAAGCCATGTCCGGGCAATCTGGAGTCGAGCAAGGCGATCAGGCCGATGGTTTCGCCCTCTGTCTGCAGCTGTCGTGCCACCTCGAACGCGAGCAGGCCGCCAATCGAAAATCCACCGAGGAAATAGGGGCCGTGCGGCTGGATGCTTCGGATCAGACCCTTGTATTCCCGCGCCAGCGTCTCCACGGTCACCGCGGGAGGCGCCAGGTCCGTCGGCTGTTCCAACAAGTCGATTTCGGTCTGTGAGAACACGCCGTACACCGGCATGCCCGGATCAAGCAGCTGCGCCAGCCGCCTGTACATCTCCGCGCCTGCCAGCAGGAAGAGGCCAGGACCCTGACCAAGGGGTTGCAGCACCGCCACCGGGATGTCCTTGTGGTCCCCGGGCGAGGTCTGCGACAGCGCCTCGGCCAGCTCCGCCACCGTGGGATGCTTGAACAGCAGGGCCAGCGCGCAGGGCCGTTGCAGCGCCGACTCAATGCGGCTGACCACCCCCACGGCCAGGATCGAGTGCCCGCCGAGGTCGAAGAAGTTGTCGTGGATGCCGATCGTTTCGGTCTGCAGGGCGGCTTGCCAGATGGACAGGATGACCGTTTCGGTGGTGTTGCGGGGTGGGGTCAGCGAGGTGCGCCCTCCCGAAGGATTGACGGAGGGCTCTGGCAGCGCACGGCGGTTGGTCTTGCCGTTGGGCAGCACCGGGATGCTGTCCAGTGCGACAAACAGGCCGGGCACCATGTGGTCCGGCAGCCAGCGGCGCAGGTGCTCGCGCAGCTCGTCGCGAGAAGGCAGAGGCCCTCTGGGGACCACGTAGGCCACCAGCCGGGGCTGACCTGGCGAGTCCTCGCGCAGCATGACCACCGTACGCGCGATGGCCTCGTGGCAGAGCAGCCGGGACTCGATTTCCCCGAGCTCCACCCGGAACCCGCGCAGTTTGATCTGGTCGTCGAGTCGGCCTCCGTGCTCCAGCGACCCGTCGCAGCGCCAGCGCCCGCGGTCCCCCGTGCGGTAGATGCGTGTGGTGAGCGGGTCCAGTGCATCGGGCTGGTCGATGAAACGCTCGGCGGTCAGTGCCGTCTGCCGGTGGTAGCCGATGGCCACGCCGGTGCCGCCGATGTAGATCTCCCCGGGAACTCCGATCGGGCATGGCTGCAGGTGCGGGTCGAGCACCTGGATCGAGGTGTTGAGCACCGGGCGGCCCAGGTCGATGGCCTGGACGGCGCCCGGAGACACCCGCCAGCAGCTGGACCACACCGTGGTTTCGGTGGGGCCGTACATGTTCCAGACCTCGCCGCAGCGGGCGAGCAGCTGGCTGGCAAGATCGGGCGTCAGGGGCTCGCCGCCCACCAGCGCCTTGAGCCGCGGGTTGCCAGCCCAGCCTGCGTCGAGCAGCAGGTGCCAGCGCGACGGTGTGGCCTGCAGCACGGTGATGTCCTCTCGCGCCAACAGCTCGGCCAGCGCCCGACCATCGGTGGCGTCGGCCTGGCTGGCCACCACCACGGTGCCGCCCGTGCCCAAGGGGAGAAACAGCTCCAGGACGGCGATGTCGAAGCTGGGGGTGGTCACGGCCAGCAACCGGTCGTGCACGGTGCAGCCGGGCGCGCGCGCCATGCTCTCCAGCAGGTTCACCATGGCCCGGTGTGGCACGGCGACCCCCTTGGGCCGACCGGTGGAGCCGGAGGTGTAGATCAGGTAGGCCGGGTCTTCCGGGCGGGCATCGAGCAGGGCATCGTCCGGCAGCCGGTGCGGTGCGGCCGCGTCGATCTGCGCGCGGTCCCTATCGACCAGCAGGCGGGGGGTCTGGTCCTCGTCCAGCACCACCGAACTGTGGCTCACCAGCAGCGCCAGCTCGGCGTCCAGCATCTGGTCGCTCAGCCGTTGCCGGGGATAGTCCGGGTCCAGGGGCACGTAGGCCGCGCCTGATTTGAGGATGGCCAGCAGCACGATCACCAGTTCGTGGTTGCGGGGCAGGCAGACGCCCACACGGCAACCCCGCGCAACGCCGCGCTGGCGCAGCAGCCTCGCCAGCCGGTTCGAAGCCTCGTCCAGTTCGTGGTGGGTCAGCCGCGCAGCGCCGTGGACCAGCGCGGGCCGCTGGGCCGACTGCAGCAACCCCCGGGTCACCCAGGCGTGCGCCGATGCGGCGACGGGTGCCTCGACGGGGCCATGCGACCACTGGTTCAGGTGCTCGCGTTCGGCCTCGCTCAGCAGCGGGAGTGTGGCCACGCGGGAGTCCGGCGCCTGGATGGCGATGCGCAGGATCTGCAGCAGGTGCTCGCCCATGCGCTGCACCGTCTCCGGCACGAACAGGTCGGTGGCGTACTCGATCGTGAAGGCCTGGTCGTACATCACGTCGACCACCACACTCAGGTCGAACTGGGTCGACGCCCGGTCGAAGTCCAGCCGCGACCAGGTCAGGCCTTCGAAGTGGCAGTCCCGGGCCTGCGTGTTCACCATGTTGAAGAGCACGTTGAACAGCGGCTGGCGGCTGCTGTCCGGCCGGGCCGCGAGTTCGCGGACCAGCACCTCGAAGGGCATGTCCTGGTGCGAAAAGGCCTCCAGGGAGACGGTGCGCACGCGCGAAAGCACCGTGAGGAAGTCCGGGTTGCCGTCCAGATCGGTCCGGAACACCAGGGTGTTGACGAAGGTGCCGATGAGGTTCTCGGAGGCCAGATGGTGCCGGTTGGCAATGGGCACGCCGATGCCGATGTCGGTCTTGCCCGTGTGCCGATGCAGCAGCACATTGAGTGCCGCGATCAGCACCATGGACAGGCTGGCCCCGTGCGCCGCGCCGAGCGCGCGCAGGCCGGCGATGTGCTCGTGCTCCAGTGGAAAGCGCAACGCCGCACCGCGGAAGCTCTGCTCCAGGGGGCGTTGCAAGTCGTTGTTCAGCGGCAGCAGCTCCAGGCCGTTCAGCCGCTGCGACCAGTACGCGAGCTCGCTGCTTCGTCGCTCGGTTTCAAACCAGTCCCGGTGCCAGACCGCGTAGTCCGCGTACTGGATCGGGAGCTCGGGCAGGCAGGCCTCGGACCCGGACACCAGGGCGCTGTAGTGAGCCGCCAGCTCGCGCCCCAGCTCCGCGAACGACCACTGGTCGCTGACGATGTGGTGCATCACGATCAGCAGAACCGCGTCCTGTTCGGCCAGGTGGATGAGCTGTGCGCGGACCAGCGGGCACTGGTCCAGCACAAAGGGCTGGCAGGTGACATCGGCCAGATGGCGGCGCAGTACCCCGTCGGGCACACCGCGTCCCTCGGTGGCCAGCCGCACCTGCTGAAGGGGCACGGCCGGTGGCGGCACCACCTCGGCAAACACGCCGTCAGCGGTCTTGACAAAGCGTGTGCGGAGGACTTCGTGGCGTTCGACCACGCGATCCATGGCCTTCTGCAGGGCCGCCACCTCCAGCGGCCCCTTCAACCGCATGGCCAGCGGGATGTTGTACGCGCTGCTCTGCGGTGCCAGTTCGTGCATGAACCACATGCGCTCCTGGGAGAACGACAGGCCCAGCCGGCTGCCGGGGCCGCGCGCCGCAGAAGGTGTGGCCGCGGCCGGCACCGACGGGCTCGCCACGGCGCTGTCCGGCGTGGGCGACAACTGCATCAGCCGCTCGGCGAGTCCGCGCACCGTGGGCGTCTCGAACACCGCGCTGATGGGCAGGTCGAGGCCAAGCCTCGTGCGCAGACGCGAGACCAGCTGTGTGGCTAGCAACGAATCGCCCCCCAGATCGAAGAAGTTCGCGTCGTGGTCGATCACCTCGTGCCCGAGGATCTCGGACCAAAGCAGGGCCAGGCAGTCCAGCAGCGCGGCATTGGCGGTGTGGTCCGTCGCCGTGTTTGTGGAGGATTGGACCGACAGGCGCAGGGGCTCCAGCCGCCCCTCCAAGTAGAGGCGCCGGGCCGCGTTGCGCTGTGGCTTGCCGCTGGAGGTCCGGGGCAGG
The DNA here is from genome assembly GCF_002025745.1 of Hydrogenophaga sp. H7. NCBI lineage: Bacteria > Pseudomonadati > Pseudomonadota > Betaproteobacteria > Burkholderiales > Comamonadaceae > Hydrogenophaga > Hydrogenophaga sp. H7. Next base: position 34,047 of record NZ_MCIC01000006.1, read on the forward strand.
GTGCCGGTGCGCAGGGGAACGATGTCGTGCAGATCGACCTGGTGCTCCGCGGCCACCCGCTTGTGGACGGCATCGACCAGTTGCCGCACCACGTCCGGCGAGGGGCGCCGGCTGCACTCGACCAGCATCACGACGGCCTCTCGCGCCCCCTTGTCCACCGAAATGGCAATGACGCCACCGCCCCGGATGCCAGGGTGCGCCGACTCAGCGGTCTGCTCCAGGTCCTGGGGGTAGAGGTTGCGGCCGTTCGCGATGATCAGGTCTTTGCGGCGGCCGGCTACGAACAGCTCGCCGCCGTGCAGGAAACCCAGGTCGCCGGTGCGCAGGTAGCGCGTGGGGTCGGCAACTTCGGGGGCAAGGGTTCCGCCAAAGTGCTCGGCGGAGACGTCGGGCTGTCCCCAGTAGCCCTGGCCCACGCTCGGTCCGGCCACCCAGATCTCGCCGATCCGGTCGGGGGCGCAGGGCGTCCTGGTGTCGGGATCGACGATGCGCAGCTGGAAACCCGGCAGCGCCGAGCCGCAACCCACCAGCGTTCTGGTGCCCGTCGCCTGCGGCGCGGCTGTGCGCACTTCGTGGCGTTCGATGGCCTGCGCATCCAGCGTGATCTGTTGCAGCGGTGTGGCGGCATTCTTCACGGTGACTGCGAGCACCGCTTCCGCCAGTCCGTAGGAAGGCGCCAGTGCCGCACGGTGGAACCCGAAAGGCGTGAAGGCCTGCGAGAACGCGTCCAGCGTGGTGGCACGCACCGGTTCCGCGCCGCAGGTGGCGTATCGCCAGCTGTCCAGACGGGCGTTCCATTGCGGTGCGCGGGCCAGTGCCTGCACGCAGGCGGCGTAGGCGAAGTTGGGTGCACCGCTGTGGGTGACGCCATGCCGGGCAATGGCCTCCAGCCACTTCAAGGGGTGCAGCAGGAACTGCACGGTGGACATCAGAAACGAGGTGCCCCCGGAGTACAGCGGCTGGAGCACGCCGTGCACCAGGCCGTAGTCGTGGAACCAGGGCAGCCAGACCAGTGCCTTCATCCGGGGCGTGTCCACACCGCTCACCAACGAGCGGCACTGGGCCAGCACGTTGTCGTGGGTGATCTCGACGCCCCGCGGGGCGCTCGTGGACCCGGAGGTGTACTGCAGATACGCCACCGGGCTCTCGTCCAGGCCTTCGGGTGACGGCGCCACCGCGTCGGTCTGCAGCGGCTCGTTCAGCAGGGTGTCCAGCGTGCACCAGGTGCGCTCGGGGATCTGGGTGCGACCGGTTTCGATGTGCTCCTCATCGGTCATGGCCAGCGCCACATCTGCATCGTTGGCAATGCCCAGCAAGCGCGATTCGCTGTTCCGTGCATTCCTGTTGTCCGGTGCAGGCGCCGGGACGGGGATGGCGCCGGCCAGGATGCAGCCCCAGAACAGCTGCACAGCGTCCAGGTGGTTGTCGAATGCGAGCAACACCCGATCACCTGACCCGATGCGCGCGCGCAGACGCTTCGCGATGGCTTCGGCCGACTGGCACAGCGCGGCATAGCTCAGCGTGTGGCTGGCTTCCAGACCGTGCCCCAGGAACACGTAGGCCGCGTGTTCGCCATAGTCCGTCACACGCTTGCACAGCAGTTCGCGCAGATGCGCGTACTGAACATCAGAGGTGGGCACGAATCACCTCGCTGCGGTGCCTGAAGACGGCGACGTCGTTGAAGGGGTGACCATCCTGCGCCGCCCGGCCAATCAGGTCCGCCAGCCGCTGCCGATCCTGCGCCAGGCCGGCCAGACTGGACACCAGGGCGCCGACGTCGTCCTTTGGGGTCAGCAGGCCGCCGCCGTGGGCAGAGATCAGGTCTTTCGGGAACGGGCTGTCGTAGCCGACCAGCGGTGTTCCGGACACCAGCGCTTCGATCAGGTTTCGCGGCGACTCCGGCGTCTTGTGGCAGAACACGAACACCTGGGCCTCGCGCAGGACCTTCAGGATCGCCGCACGGTCCCTGATGAACCCGGGCAGCGCGACCTGCCCGGTCAGCCCCAGGCGTTCCACCTGCGCCTTCATCTCGGGCAGCCGTTCTCCGTCCCCCCACCAGGTCGCACGGAAATCGACACCGGCGTCCCTCAGCGACGCCATCACCCGGATCCAGTCGTCGGCACCCTTCATCACGTCGGCACGGCCGAGATAGCAGATGTGCAGCGGGCCTTCCATGACACCCTGCAGCTTGTTGCGGAGGGCCTCGGGCGGGATGCGGTCTTCCTCACGGAGGTGGATGTCGTGGACGATTTCAGCCTGTGAGGCGTAGGGCGCGTAGGTGGCGTAGGTTTCTGCGCCATGGAACAGCCCCAGGGCCGAGCGCCGGATGATGGCCCGCTCCAGTGCGGCCATGGGCCGGTGGTACAGCGACGCTTTCAGCCGCGCCCGGCGGGTGCGGGCCGCACGGGCCTCGTGCCGAACCACTTCGGACTCGACCCGGTCGGTCCAGACGGCAAAACGCCGACCCTTGCGGTGGGCCTCCAGGGCGGCGACCGAACCCCAGTCGCCGAAGAGGCCGCCAATCGAGAACGACAGGAAGTCCGCTTCGTCGATCAGCTGGGCGATCTGGCGGCGCACCGAAGGGAGGAAGCGGAAGAAGCGGTCGGGGCGGTAGGCCGACGGCAGCGCGACGAGGTGCACACGCTCCAGGTCGATCGCCGACGAACGCACCGGGATCCAGCTCGGCGGAGGGCTGCCGGGCTCGAGCGGGTGCATCACCGTGACCTGCTCGAAGTTTTCGGCCCAGAGGCGCAGCCCATTGCAGGCCTGGTCTTCCAGCAGGTAGCCGTCCTTCCCGGCGTAGAGCGGCACGGGTGCGTACAACAGCAGGCGGCTGCCGGAGGTCTTCATGTGGGGGCTTTCAAGGTGTTGCATGGCTCGTCGGCGCGCATCGTTCGTTCATGAGGCAGGCCCGAGCAGCCAGGCCAGCACCAGGCCGTCGCGCGCGAGCAGGGTGCCTTCCTTGGTGCACTGGGGAAGCGGGGTGCCGCCAGAGCTGGCGCGCACCACAAAACCGGTCGCATCCGCCGAGAACGTCACTTGCACATCAAGGAAGTCCAGCAGGCGCCCGGTCTGGGGGTACTGCCACTTGTAGAAGGCTTCCTTGGCGCAGAACAGCCGGGTCACCCTCCGTCCCCGCTCGTCTGGCGGCAGCTGATCGAAACGGGTCAGTTCTTCAGCGGTGCAGATGCTCGGCCAGAGGTCGGGTGCCATGGCACGGTCTTCTTCGATGTCGATGCCTACCGCGTGTACCTGGTGCCGCCGGCCGACCACGGCCAGGCACACCCGCCCACCGTGTGCGATGGACCCCGTCAGCCCTTCGGGCCAGACTGGCGAGCGGTCGGGGGCGGTCGGAATGGCTGCGGGAACACACCCGATCTGCTGCATCGCGGCACGTGCCGCCTCGCGCCCAGCGGCGTATTCGCGCTGTCGGGCCGGCACTGCTTTCAGGATGGCCGTACGTTCAGCGGGCCAGAGCAGGTCCGGCTCGCCGTCAACGCCGGTGCAGGCCACGCCAACGCCCGCGCCAAGAGCCTGCACCAGCTGCAGGCGCAAGGACTGCAGCAGCGGGAGCACTGTGGTCGGTTGATGGCATTCGACCGCTTGCATCAGTCCTGCGGCAGCTTGCCCGAGCGCATCGCGCGCCGGCGCGACATCGCGTCGGCCCGCATCTGCGCACGTTCCGTGGATTCGGCTGTGGTCTCGGCGGTCTCCCGCGGCCTGTCGTCCAGGTGCTGCGCCAGCGCCGAGAGGGTCGGGAAGCGGAAGATGTCGGTGATGCTCAGGCGGGTGGTGTTGAGTGCCTGCTTGATCTCGCGGTGGGCCTGAACCGCCAGCAGCGAATGACCGCCCAGGGCGAAGAAGCTGTCCTTGGACCCGATCTGCGGCACGCCCAGGATGCGGGACCAGATGGCCGCGATCTTCTGCTCGACCTCGTTCTCGGGGGCGACAAAAGCCTCGGTGCGCTCGCGCTGGGTGGTCTGCGACGGCGCAGGCAGTGCCTTGCGGTCCACCTTGCGGTTGGGCGTGAGCGGGAACTCATCGACCACCACGAAGTGCGCGGGCACCATGTGCTCGGGCAGTCGGGTGGCGGCCCAGTCGTGCAACTGCTCGGTCGACACGCCTGCGTCGGCGCGCAGGTAGGCCACCAGGCGCACGTCGCCCGGCTGGTCTTCGCGGGCCACCACCACCGCCTGCTGGACGCCATCGGACGACTCGAGCACCGCTTCGATTTCACCGAGTTCGATGCGGTAGCCGCGGATCTTGACCTGGAAGTCCGCACGGCCAAGGAAGTCGATGCGCCCATCTGCGCGCCAGCGCGCCAGGTCGCCGGTGCGGTACATGCGCGCACCGCCGGGTGCCACGCACTCCGGACGCACGAACGGGTCGGCCGGGAAGCGCTCGGCGGTGAGGTCGGGGCGCTGCCAGTAGCCGCGGGTGACCCCGTCGCCGCCGATGTACAGTTCGCCGGGCACGCCCACTGGCACCGGCTGCTGGTGCTCGTCCAGCACGTACATCTGGGTGTTGGCAATCGGGCGACCGATGTTGACGATGCTTTCGTCGGGCCCCGCGGTTTCCGTGGACGACCAGATGGTGGTCTCGGTGGGGCCGTACATGTTCTCGATGGTGGCCGCACCGAGCTGGGACAGTTCGGCTACCAGCGAACCGGGCAGGGCCTCGCCGCCGATCATCAGGTGCTGGACCTTGCCCAGCGCCAGGCGGGCCTCGTCGTTCATGGCGATCATGCGCGCCATGCTGGGCGTGCACTGCAGGTGCGTCACGCCGTGCCGCACGATCTGGGCCGCGATGGAGAAGTCGTCCGGTGCCGGGCCGGCGCCCTCGTTGGACCTGCGCAGCACCTCCGCCAGCGGGTAGAGGCCTTCCATGACCTTTTCGGAGGGGATGCCGTAGTCGATCAGGCAGGCGATTTCGTGCACGCCAATGCGCTTGAGTTGCTCCACCCGGTCCAGGCAGTCCTCCACCGTACCGAACAGGCCCGAGTCCTCGAAATAGCGCTGGAACGCGAATTCCAGGATGCCTTCGAGCTCCTCGGCGTCGAGGGTGCGGATGTCGATCTCGGCCGGGTTGGTGACGCCCTTTGGTTTCTTGAAGGCGGGGAAGGCCCAGGCGTACTGCTTGATCAGGCCGGCGGCGCTGCGCAGGTAGTCCTTCATCGGGCCACGCGCGGTTTCGCGTGCCTGCTCGCGGTCTCGGGCCACATAGGTGTGCAGCATCAGCGTCACCGTGAAGTTGGCCGGGTCGTGGCCGGCCTCGCGCAGCGCTTCGTGGTAGAGGCCGATCTTCTCGGCCACCTCGTCGATCGACTGGCCCAGCAGGTGGGTCAGCACGTTGGCACCAACCCGTCCGGCGTCGCGCCAGGTCTCGGGGTTGCCCGCCGTGGTCACCCAGATCGGCAGTTCCTTCGACACGGGGCGCGGTTGCGTCTTGACCGCAAAGGTGCCGTCTTTGGTAGGGAAGTCCACCGCCTCGCCCCGCCACAGCCGCCGGATCTGTTCGGTGGCATCGAACAGGGCCTGGCGGTTGGCGGGCGGCGTGTTCTCGGGGCGCAGCACAAAGTCGTCCGGGTGCCAGCCCGACGCCACTGCGAGCGCTGCGCGGCCATTGGTGAGGTTGTCGATCACGGCCCACTCTTCGGCGACGCGCGCAGGATGGTGCAGCGGTACCACACAGCTGCCGGCGCGCACGCCGATGTTCTTGGTGACAGCCGCCACCGCGGCGCCGGTCACCGACGGGTTGGGGTAGGGGCCACCAAAGGCGTGGAAGTGGCGCTCAGGCGTCCACACCGCGCAGAAGCCGTGGGTGTCGGCGAACTTGGCGCCTTCCAGCAGCAGCTCGTACTTCTTGGGGCCGGCGCCGTCGTCGTTGCCCCAGTAGTAGATGGAGAAGTCCATCTTCTGGCCACTGGCAATGCGCCCGGACGACACCAGCGCCCGGTTCTCGTCGCTGCTGAGCACCAGCTTGAACCCGCGGGCCAGCGTGTAGAACAGCTCGAGCACCGAGATGTCGAAGGACAGGCTGGTGACGGCCAGCCACACCCCGGGCGGGTCGTGCCGGATGCGGTCGTCCATGCCGCGGAAGAAGTTGGCCACGTTGCGGTGCTCGACCATCACGCCCTTGGGGCGGCCGGTGGAGCCCGAGGTGTAGATCATGTAGGCGATGTCGGACGGACCTACGCCGCTGGCCGGATCGGTGTCGGGCTGGCTGGCAATGGTGGGGTCCAGGTCGATCACCAGCACCTGGGCCTGGTGGGCGGGCAGGCTGTCGACCAGCGTGGACTGGGCAACGATCACCGGCGCGCCGCTGTCCTCGATGTAGAGCGCAATGCGGTCGGGCGGGTAGGCCGGGTCCAGCGGCACATAACCGCCGCCCGCTTTCTGGATGGCCAGGGCGCCGACCAGCAGGTCCAGCGAGCGGGGGGTGTACAGCCCGACCAGGGTGCCGGGCAACACCCCCATGGCGATGAGGCGGTGGGCGACCTGGTTGGCGCGCCGGTTGAGCTGTGCATAGCTCAGCGACTCGCCTTCGAACACCACCGCCGTGGCGTCTGGGGTCCGCTGGACCTGCTGCTCGAAGAACTGGTGCACACAGGTGTGGCGCTCGTAGTCGCAGCGGGTGTCGTTCCAGCCATAGAGCACCTGCTGGCGTTCGGCCTCGCTCATGACGGGGAGCCGGCTCAGCAGCGTGTCTTGCGCGTTGGGTTCGCCCAAGGCATCCAGCACGCGTTGCAGGCGTTGGCACAGGGTGTTGGCGGTCTCGGTGCCCAAGCGCGTTTCGTCGTACCACAGGGTGAAGCCGCCCTGCGCGGTAACCCGGATCGTGAGGGCGGTGCCGTCGATGCCGGCCGCGTCATCGCCCGTGGTCAGGCCGACCTGGGGCACGTTGAGGGCCTTGATCGCCGGGTCGCGGGCGACCAAGTCGAGCGCAAAGGCCGGCGCCTTCCGGGCGGCTGCCAAGGCGCCGGCACACTGGGTCGAGAACGCCGCGAACGGGGTGTCCCCGGCGGCGTCGAGGCGCAGCGGCACCCAGGTCGAGAGGAAGCCTGGGGCCTGCGGGATGTCTGCGTCCCGGTAGGCCAGATCGAAACGGTTCTTGCCGCTGACGCGCGCGACCCAGGCCGCCGCGGCGGTCAGCAGGTGGTCGCCGCCGAGGCCGGCGGGCGCGTTCAGGGGCAGGGAGCGCCAGAGCGCAGACCCGGACGATGGGGACACCAGCGGCAGATCGACCCCTTCGGGCGCCTGCAGGCATTTGCGCCAGGCGGCTTCACCCGCGACGACACGCGCCATGGCCGCAGTGAGGGCCGCCGTGCTGGCGGCCTCGGGCAGTGGCAGGCGATCACCCGCCTGCGCCACGGTGGTCGGGCACACCGCGGCACCCTGGGTATCGCGCAGGCCGGCCAGGCGCACCGGGACCGACGCAGTGCCCACCACCAGCCCGCCCATGGTCGCTTCCAGCACCTCGCCCGGGGCCGCTGCGGCACCTGCTTCCACCACCGCCGTGGCCACCAGCAGCACCCGGTCGCCGACCACCAGCTTGGGACAGCTGATCGGGTTCCAGTAGCTGCCGTGGTCCAGCGCCGCCACCAGGGCCACCACCTCCTCGGCGGGCCGGGACAGGTCGATGCGGGCCGCTGCGGCGGGTCGGTCCAGGCGCGCGTGGTAGGAGCGCTGGCTCAGGTCCTGGGGGCGGCGTTGGGGGCCTGCACCGTGCAGATCCGCCAGCAACTCGGAGAAGCTTTCGATGGCTGCTTCGTAGCAGCGGGTGTTCAGCGTGAGCGCCGTTTCGTTGGGCGCCATGTCGAAGAGGCGCTGCTTGACGATGTCACCTTCGTCAATGCCGCCTTCGATCATGTGCCAGGTCACGCCATGCTGCTTTTCCCGAGCCAGGATGGCCCAGACGGGCGCGTTCAGGCCGGCGTGGCGCGGCAGGGGGCCGTCGTGGAAGTTGATGGCGCCGCGCGTGGCTTTGGCCAGCACCGGCTGGGGAATGACCGACAGGTTGGCGATGCTGAAGAACCAGTCGAAGCCCACGTCGGACAGGCGCTCGGCGAGCCCTTCGCCAGGGGGTTCCACACGCAGCCTGTGGTTCGCCGCCCACGAGCGGATGTCGGGGTTGCGGGTGACCACCGCGCCGATGCGGTCACCCGCCCGCAGGAGTTGTTCGGCACATTCGATCAGCAGGGACTCATTGCCCATCACCACACAGGAAAAACTGCTCATGGGGGACTCCGGGATTGGTCAGTTCGGAAAATTCAGATGGAGGCTGCTTCGGGGCGGCCGACCAGCCGGCGGTGCCACGCGCAGCGCAGTGCGTGCGACACCAGGTCGCCGAGGAAGCGCTCGGGCTGGTCGGAGCGCTTCTTCTGAACAAGTCGGCGGGATCTGAAAATCAGGGCGCCCGCCACATGGGCCAGCGTGGCCAGGGCCGCGTAGAGGACGCCGTGGTTCTTGGTGAAGTACCACAGCCGCGAATCGAACCAGAACGGGGGAATGCGCTTCCAGGACTTCATGCCGGTGGAGACCGAGCCGATGTGCATCACGCGGCTCTCCGGGAGGTAGATAGACTGCCACCCGGCCCGGTGTGCCCGCAGGCTCAGGTCGGTTTCTTCGAAGTACAGGAAGAAGCGCTCGTCGAACCCGCCGGTTTCCTCCAAGACGCGGTGGCGGACCATGAGGCTGGCCCCGGCCAGCCAGTCCACCTCCTGCACCTCGTCGGACTCCGGCAGTGCGACGATGTAGCGTCGCAGCAGGCGCGAGATGGGGCCTGTGGCCGCGGCCGTCTCGAACTCGCTGAACACGGTCGGAAAGCGGAACGCCGTCTGGTGGTAGGCGCCGTCTTCGCCGTGCAGGCGGCTGCCGGCAAAGCCCACCCGGGGATGGGCGTCCAGATACTCGGCGAGCACGCGGATCGCGCCGGGTTCGGGAAAAGCGTCGGAGTTCAGGATGTAGATGTAGTCGGGCGATGAGCCGTCGGGCAGGCCTTGGCGGACGCCAAAGTTGTTGCCTGCGCCGTAGCCGCCATTGCGACCCGACTGCAGCACCCGCACGCGGTTCCAGCCGCGCTCCCGGACCGCTTGCGTCAGCTTCTCGAACGACCCGTCACCCGAATCGTTGTCCACCACGGTGATGCCACCTTCCAGCCCTTCCATCTCGCGCAACGCAGCCTCCACCGACCGCAGCGTCAGCTCGGGCGTGCGGTAGTTGAGCACGATTGTCAGCACGCGGGCCTTAGAGGGCTGGCTCATGGGCGGGCCTCCGGTTGTCGGGCGGCCTCGATGCAGTCACGCATCAGACCCGCCAGCACGCGCACATTGGGTTCCAGCACCATGGAGTCGTGGTCGCCGGGCACCTCCAGCACGCGCAGCGACGGCAGGTAGCGCGTCCAGTCGTTGTCGGCGTACACATATTCGCGTTCGGCCGAGACCCAGCGCCCACCCGTCCCCTTCCAGCGCAGGTCGAGGGGCGGGCGGAAGAGCACGGCGTTGCCGTTCCAGACCTGCAGGCGGTAGCGCGGCAGGGCACCCAGGAACGCCGCCTGGATGGCTTCGTTGTTCAGCTGGTTCGTGCGGGGCTGGATCGGCGCGGCATTCCTGTTGCGCAGGCGGTTGAGTTCCCAGTCCAGGCGCCCGCGTGCCCAGGTCCACAGGTAGCCCAAACCCTTCTTGCGTAGCTCCGCCAGCTTGATGATGGCCTTGTCCAGCCGGTTGATCTGGGGCCGTACCGGCAGCGGCGTGTCCAGCAGCACGAGCAGTCGGACCTGCTCACCTGCCGCTTCCAGCTGGCGGGCGATCTCGTAGGCGGTTATGCCGCCGCCCGAGAAGCCGCCCAGAAGGTAGGGACCCTGCGGCTGCACCTGGCGCATCTCGGCGATGTAGTCGGCCGCCGCCGCTTCAAAGGTTTCGTGCGGTGCCTGGTCGCCATAGAGACCCCGCGCCTGCAGGCCGTAGAACGGCCGTTCGGTGCCGAGCAGGCGCGCCAGATGCCGCAGGTTCAGCACGTTGCCGAACATGCCCGCCACCAGGAAGAACGGTGTCTGTTCGCCGCCTTCGCCGTCGTGCATCGGCACCAGGTGGACAAAGCGGCGCCGGGCGGGCGTGGCCGCGCTGGCTTCGCCGGCGGGGGCATCCGCAGCACCACCGGCGTCGCCGATGCGCTCGCGGATCAGCGCGGCGCACAGGGCGATGGTGGGTGCCTCGAACAGCACGGAAATCGGGAACTCGACCCGGTAGGCCTTCTTGATCATGGCGAACAGGCGCACCGCGATCAGCGAATGCCCGCCCAGGTCGAAGAAGCTGTCCTGGATACCCACCTGATCGACTCCCAGGAGCTCTTCCCAGAAGCCGACCAACGTGCGTTCCACATCGTTGCCCGGTGCCACGTAGTCGCTGTCGAGGTCGGGACGCTGGAATTTCTGGCCAGATGCCACATCGGCTTGTGCCACCTCGCTGGCCTTGCGCACCAGCGCGTCCAGGCTCATGGAAGAAACGATGACCTGCGGCAGCCCCGTGGCCAGCGCACGGCCAAAGGCGTCGGCGCCTTCGTGCGGCAGGATGCCTTGCGACATCGCGTGCTGGAGTTGCTCTTCCGCCGGTGACAGCCGGCTATGCGCGCTGTCACCGGCGCTCTTCTCGAACAACACCTCGCGCGCATCAAGTCGGCTGTTCGAGGCCGAGAAGCCGCCTTCCTGCAGCCGCTTGATGGAGAAGCCGCGCACCTCGACACAGACCTCGCCCTGGGCGTCGCACAGCGTCACGTCGAACACGGCGAAGGGCGTGTCGGCGTGGTTGGCCTGGGCGTTGCGCACCCAGCTCCAGACCGTGCCGGGCAGGGGGCGGTGCACCTGGACCGACTGGTACGACACCGGCACCCACAGGTGATCGGCCCGGTATCCGTCGATCAGGTGCATGGCCCAGCCGGTGGCCAGGTCGAGCAGGGCTGGGTGCAGCAGGTAGCCGGCGCTCAGATCGCCTTCAAACGCGGGCGGCAACTGCAGCAGTGCGATGCCCTCGTTGTCACCATAGGCCACGGAGCGCAGCACGCGCCAGCGCGGCCCGAAGTTCAGGTGTTCTTCTTGGGGCGACCTCAGGCCATCCGCGGCTTCGTCCCGCTGGCGGGCGCACCGGGCCTGCAGCGCAGCGGTGTCCACCCGCGCCGCGGCCGGCAGCGCGCCCGGCACCAGCGTGGCCTGCGCATTGAGCTGGAAGCCCTTGCGCCCTTCGTACTGCACATCGCTGCGCACTTCCAGGGCATAGCCCTCGTCGCTGCGCGCCAGCTTGACGCGCACCTCGCGTGTCTGGTCGTCGTTGACTTCCAGCGGGCGGAAGAAATACAGGTCTCTGATGGTGAACGGGCCGGTCTCGCCGTTGCCCCGGAGCGCTTGGGCCGCCAGCTCCAGATAACCCGTTCCGGGCAGCAGGGCCTGGCCTGCCTTGGTGCGGTGGCCATCCAGGATCCAGCGGTTGCTGGTCTGCCAGCTCGCAGTGAACAGTCGGTGCCCTGCAGCGTCGAAGGTCGCTTCGTCCAGCAAGGGACTGCCGGCGGGATGGCGCGGAGGCGGTGCGGCGTCGCCCAGGCGGCTGGCCATGGCCTTCGCGGCCATGCCGACCTCGTTCCAGATGCCCCAGTCGATGGCCAGCACCTTGGTGCGCTGCCCGGCGCGGCTGGCGGCGTAGGCATTGAGGTACTCGTTGGCCGCCACGTAGTCGACCTGGCCGGCCGGAGCCGTCACCGTGCTGGTCGACGAGAACAGCACCAGCCAGTCGATGCTGCCGTCCGGGAACAGGTCGTGCAGGATCTGCACCCCGTGCACCTTGGGTGCGAACACCTCTTCCACACCGCCCGAGGTCTTGGTCATCAGCGGGCCGTCGTCCACCACGCCCGCAGCGTGGATCACGACCTCGATGCGGCCGAAGCGCTGCCGCGCCTGTTCGGCGGCATCGCGCATGTCCTTGACGTTGCACACGTCGGCCGCCACCACCAGCACTTCTGCGCCCAGGCCTTGCAGACGGCGCACGGCCGTGATTCGCTGGACCACCGGGTCCAGTGGGTCGTTGTTGCGCAGGCAGGCGTCCCAGGTGTCGGCCGGCGGCAGGGGCTGGCGCGCGAGCAGCACCAGGCGCGCCTGCTTCTCGCGCGCCAGTCGCTCGGCCAGCGTCAGTGCAATGCCACCCAGGCCACCGGTGAGCAGGCAGACACAGCCCTTGGGGAGTCCGGCCAGCTCTTCGGATGGTGGAAGGTGCAGGGGGACGTGCGTCAGCTCGAAGCGCTTGTCGGCCCGGATCGCCGCCACGCAGTTGTCAGGGGCAGCAAAGAGCTCCTCCAGCACGCGATCGGTCAGGGCCGACCAGTCCTGTGCATTGGGTTTGGCGCGCCAGCCCTTGTCGACAGTGGGCAACACCAGGTCCAGCACCGAGCAGGTCAGACCCGGCAATTCCCGCGGGGCGACCTTGGCAGGTCCCATGAGGGTCGACTTTTCCGGGTAGCGCAGTGTTTCGTTGCGCACGCGCACGGCGTCGGAGCTCAGCACGGTCAGGTGCTGGGGGCGCGGCAGGTTTTCTTCTGCCATCGCCTGGACCAGGAACAGCAGGCTGAAGAAGCCCTGTTCGATGTTTCGATGGAAAAAGCTGCTGCCGGGACGGAAGCGCTCTTCCTGGGTGACCAGCCAGGCGTGCACGATGTGCTGGGGCGTGTTGCCCGAGGCCACCAGGTCGCGCAGGAGTTCGTCGTAGCCCTCGCGGCCACGTTCCGGCGCCAACAGGTACTCGTTGTCGTTCAGGCGTGCGAAGAGGTCACCGGCCCGCACCACGGTGACGCGGTGGGAGGCGTCCCGCAAGCGGGCCACGAGCCGGTCGGCAAGGCCTGCTTCATCGGCAAACACCAGCCAGTTTTGAGGAGACGTTTGGCCCAGGTCCAGGGTCACGTCGATGTCGACATTGGCCTGCCGCGGGCGCCAGCGGGGCTGGTAGCCCCATGCGCCGACGTCGTCGTTTCGCAGCAGTTGCGGCGCTTCTTCCGCGGCGGCCCGGGCCTTGCCGGGCTCGATGAAGTAGGGCTTGCGCTGGAAGACGTAGGTGGGCAAGGGGACACGAAGCCTGCGGGCCTCGCCCCAGATGGGTTCCCAGTCCACCCGGACCCCGTTGGCCCACAGGCGGCCCAGGGTGCCCAAGAACCACATGTCGTCGGGCACCACGTGGTCTGCATGGCGCAGCGAATTGATCACCTGGGAGGAGGGGACTCCGTTGGCCTGCGCAAGCGAGCCCAGCGCCTTGCCGGGGCCGACCTCCAGATAGACCCGTTGACTGGTTTTCTTCAGCGTGGTGAGGCAGTCGGCGAACTGCACCGTGTTGCGCAGGTGCCGCACCCAGTACAGCGGATCGATGGCGTCGGCCGCGCTCAGCGGCTGCCCGTCGCGGTTGGAGATGATGGGAATCTTGGGCGGGTTGAGACGGATGCTGCGCAGGTAGGCCTCGAAGCGGCCCAGGATCGGCTCCAGCATGCGCGAGTGCGCTGCGATGTCGATCTGTATGCGCTGCGGCTCCACCTCGCGCGCGCGCAGCCGCGCTTCCAGCGCGTCCAGCGCCGCCTGCGGGCCCGAGACCACGCACAGCTCCGGCGCGTTCACGCTGGCCATGTCCAGCTCCGGCCCCAGCAGGCCACGCACCTCGTCCGCAGCCAGCGGGACGCTGAGCATCCCGCCCGGCGGCACCGTGTCGAAGAGCCGGCCGCGCAGAAGCACCAGGCCGATGCAGTCCTCGAACGACATCACACCCGCCAGACACGCCGCCGTGTTCTCGCCCATGCTGTGCCCGACCAGTGCCGCTGGTTTGACACCCCAGGACATCCAGAGCTGCGCCAGCGCGTACTCGACGATCATGATCAGCGGCAGCTGCACCGAGGGCTGCTTGAGCTTCTCGACCGCTGCCGCGTGGTTCTCGGCGTCGGGCAGCCAGAGGGCGCGCACGTCGTAGTCCAGCTGCCGCTGCAGGATCTCCAGTCCGCGGTCCATCCAGTCCTGGAACACAGGTTCGGTTGCATACAGCTCCCGGGCCATGCCGGCGTACTGCGCGCCGCCGCCCGGGAACATGAACACCACCTCCGGATCGTCTTCCAGATGGGTGTGGGTGAACACCCGCCGGGTGTCGCTGCCTTCCAGCAGGGCGGCGGCTTCTTCGTGGCTCTCGGCCACGAGCACGCGCCGGTGCTCGAACGCGCGCCGACCTTCCTTCAGCGTGAACGCCACGTCGGCGAGGGCCTGCTCCGGGTGGGCCCGGAGGTGGGCCGCCAGGGCCTTGGCGTTGGCATCGAGCGCGGCCCGCGTCCGGCCCGACACGACCAGCAGCTGGAAGGGCCAGTCCGATGGGGGAGAGGGCTCGCGCGCGGGCGCTTCCTCCACCACCGCGTGCGCATTGGTGCCGCCCACGCCCAGCGAATTCACTCCGGCGCGGCGCGGACCCTTGTGCGAGTGCCAAGGACTCAGGGCATGGTTGACCTGGAACGGGCTGGACTCGAAGTCAATGGAGGGGTTGGGCTTCTCATAGCCCAGGCTCGGAGGGATTTCCTGGTGTTTGAGCGCCAGCGCCACTTTGATCAGGCTCGCAACCCCGGCCGCCGTATCGGTGTGGCCGATGTTGGTCTTGACCGAACCGATGCGGCAGAAGCCGCTGTCCTGCGTCGTCTCACGGAACGCCTGGGTCAAGGCGGCCACTTCGATGGGGTCGCCCAGGTAGGTGCCGGTGCCGTGGCACTCGACGTAGTCGATGGTGTCGGCGCTGACGCCGGCCACGGCCTGCGCTTCGGCGATCGCTTTGGCCTGGCCGTCCACACTCGGTGCCAGGTAACCGGCTTTGGCCGCGCCATCGTTGTTGATGGCCGTGCCCTTGACGACGGCCCAGATGTGGTCGCCATCCTTGAGGGCATCGGCCAGACGGCGCAACGCCACCACGCCGGCACCCGATCCGAACACGGTGCCCTGGGCCCGGTGATCGAAAGCGTGGCAGTGGCCGTCTGGCGAAAGAATCTCGCCTTCCTGAAAGATATAGCCCCGCGCATGAGGCAGTTCGATGGTGACACCACCGGCCAGTGCCATGTCGCATTCGCCCAGCAACAGGGATTGGCAGGCCTGGTGCACCGCCACCAGCGAGGTCGAGCAGGCGGTCTGGATGTTGACGCTCGGGCCCTTGAGGTCAAAGATGTGGCTCACCCGGGTGGACAGGAAATCCTTGTCATTGCCGGTGTGGCGCAGCAGGAACATGCCCGTGCTCGCCACCAGGTCGGGGTTGGAGCAGATGTTGAAGTAGAAGTAGCTCCCCATGCCGCACCCTGCGTACACGGCGATGGGACCGGAGAAGGTCTCGGGCGTGTGCCCGGCGTTCTCCAGCGCCTCCCAGGCCACCTCCAGAAACTGGCGGTGCTGGGGGTCCATGATCGCGGCTTCCTTGGGGCTGAAGCCGAAGAAGTCCGCATCGAACTGTTCGAACCCGTCGAGCGGCGCTGCGGCTGGAACATAGTTGCGATGCCGCATGCGTTCGGGACTTTCACCCGCAGCCAGCAACTCGCTTTCGCTCAGTCGCCGGATGGACTCCACCCCCTCCCGCAGGTTGGACCAGTAGGCCGTCAGGTTGGCGGCGCCTGGTAGGTGGGCAGCCATGCCGACAATGGCGATGTCGTTCGAATCTTCTGAAGGCGTGGTCACACAGATCTCTCAGGTATGGCACCCGGTCCTACTCCCATCGGGTAAACCATTATGACTCAACAAATTGTTACCTCACGTGAGGCAACTCACACTTTTGGGGGATCTGATGCGGAGGGGAAATTGCTATCCCCCCATTGGCTGTTGCCAGTCTGTCCGACGTTGAAATTGGTGTCTCCCAGCACGCCGTAGTCGCTGCGGTCCCGCAGCACTTCGTCGATCACATGGACATCGATCAGCCTTGCTTCCGAAGCAAATCCGTACACCAGGGCCATGTCGCAAAGGATGTTGATGCTTCGGGGGATGCCGTGAGTCGCTTTGGCAATCTTTGCCGCCGCGTACGGCGTGAACAATTGCCTGTCACGGCCGGCCACTTTCAGCCGGTGCTCGATGTAGTCCCCGACCTCGACCGTGTTCAATGGCGAAATGAAAAAATCGGCCGCCACTCTCTGGGCGAACTGTTGCAGTTCGGGGCGCCTGAGCAACTCGCGCAACTGGGGCTGCCCGACCAACACCACTTGCAGCAACTGGTCCTTGTCTGCATTGATGTTGGAAAGCATGCGCAAAGACTCCATCGCGGCGGAGCTCAGGTTTTGTGCCTCGTCCACGATCAGAACCACCCTGCGATTCTTCCCGTACTCACTGATGAGATACCGCTGGAAGGCATCGTACCGCGCGACCGGTGACAGGCCATCGTAGGGGAGGCCAAAGGCCAGCATGATCCACTCTGTCAGGTCGGCCAGGTCGGGATGGGTGTTGGTGACCAGTCCCACCGACACCTCGTCCCCGAGCTCCCGCAGAAGGCGGCGGATCAAGGTCGTCTTGCCGCAACCGATGTCACCACAGATGACTGTAAAACCCGCGCGGTTGTAGATCGCGTACTGCAGCATCGTGTAGGCCAGCGAATGGCGCTTGCCCATGTAGAGGAAGTCAGGGTCCGGCTGGATGGAGAACGGCTTCTCTCGAAGCCCATAAAAGTTTTCGTACACGCTGAAGCCTTGAAAATTGTGCTGTCTACCAGTGTCCTGCCCCTACACCCTTTGCCATCTTGATCTGGGCGTTGATGTACACCACCAGATCAAATCCGAAGCCCAGGACAAGGACGAACAACTGCCGCGGATGCAACAGCTTCTTGGGTTGCTGGGCGATGAATCCGATGCGCTTGGTCAGATAGTGCAGGGGAATCCATCCGTACGGCCACTTCGGGAGTTGGGATCGAATCACTTCGGAGAGCCAGTTGTCCTGGCTGGCCGCCGTGGCAAGAGCGGCACGCCGCTGGGGCAGGGGAACAGCATGCAGGGCTGTGAATGCCGCGGTGTTGATGGCTGATCCGATGACGATGCGCGTCTGGTGCTTGATCAATGCAAGAATGGAGCGTTCAGAGGCGAAAACATGAAAGACGTCTCCCCCGTCGATTCTTGAAAAATCTTCATCGGCAGTCATTGCATCGGTCAGGATCATCGCTCGCAGAAAACCATCTTCGACGGCCAATCCAATGGGCATGTGCAGCAGCCGTGCCCTGGCAGACGGCATGGCATACAAGGACCCGCAAATGGCGGTTTTCCAGTCGTTCAGTGTCTCACTCCCCATGGCAATGGCCTTGTCGAGCAAGCCCAGATTCTCGGGCCGGTAAACGATGTCCTTGATCGGATGCGAGTTGAATGCATGCAGCGCGGGATTGGAGGTCAGTCCTTTCACCAATTTCAACAGGCTGTCCGATTCGGGTATGTCAATATCGGCATCCATGAAGATCAAAACGTCTGCGTCTGGCCGGCTCAGTTCATGAACGTATCGATTCCACGTTCTGGACTTCCCCCCTTGCGCCAATTCGGCGACTTCGACTCTTGTGCCAAGCGGCGAGTTGGTCTCTGACCAGGCGAATGTGCGCGCCAACTCTGCCGTGTCATCCTTGCATCCATTGGCGAGCACCAATACACGGACGTCGAGACCGGCCACCTCTTGTCGCATTAGTCCCTGGAGTGTTCGCACGATTCCATCGGCTTCGTTGTGCGCGAACACACCAATGTCTACTCTGATGATCTTGTTCACCATGTTGTTGCGCTGTGATTGCATTGGCCTCAGAAATGTTGATCCAAAGGAAGGAGAATCCCCCTTGGGATTCGCGAGCCGGGTCAGTGGCGAGAGGCCTGAGCTCGGGGCTTGAAGCAATCCCAGAGCAGCAACCCCAAGCCGGCCGGGTAATGCACAAGATAGCGCCTCCACAAGCGACCGGGTTCTCTCGTCAGCCGGAACAGCCATTCCAGTCCTGCGTTCTGCATCCACCTCGGGGCTCGACCACCTTGCGGACCCAGAATTTCAAAGCTGCCGCCAATGCCTGCGACGACCAGCTCAGGCACGGCTTTTCTAAGCATGAACGCCAACTGGTCCTGTTTTTCGCCACCCAAGGCCAAGAAAAGCATTCTCACTTGCTTCTCAAGCAGCGCATCCGCAAACTCCTGGACTTGGTTGGCGCTCAGGTCCACCCGTCCATCAAACAGATATCGGCAGGCTTGAACGGCTGGCTCTCCATACCGAGCCAAGGTAGCGGCCGGGTCGACGCCACCAATGACTGCGTAGGCTGGAATGGAGGTGAGCCTGAGGTAGGCGTCCACCAGGTCCACACCGGTCGTGCGTTCGGGGATGGCTTGGTCCGGTCCTTTGAATCGGGATGCCCAGACCAGGGGCATTCCGTCGGCGGTGATGATGTCCGCTTGGGACAGGAGATCGTGGGAGCTTGGATTGCGCGCGAAGCGCGCAATCATTTCGGTGTTGAGTGTAAGGACCCAGGTTCCCCTTTTCTCGCTTATGCGCGCAAGTATCTCTTCCAGCGTTTGCTTCATGTGCGCACGCGAAACGGGCAAACCGCACAGGACACAGTGTTCACTCATGGTCGTGTTCCAGTTGGATGGAGCCAGTGAAGGGCTGCTTCAGCCTGTCGGCCAACATCCCGTTTGCACAGGGTCTGCACCATCCTATCCCCCGATGCAGAAACCCCCCCTTGTGTATTGTCCATCTACTTGTATTCGATGATGTGGCGGGTTCCGCCTCTTAAGCGTGAGAGGTGGAACTTCACGGCGCCCTGGGCCTCGGCGAACTTGCCCAGAATCATGAAGGTGCTTTCCCTGGCGGAGCCGCTTCGAGCCAGCAGGCGTACCCACTGCAATGGGTAGATGGCCGCAAGGAGCCCCGCAGGTGCCCCATAGAGGAGCATGGAAAGACCGATTGAGGCAGGCAGCCCCACCCCCCAGAACCAGGCGCGGCGGGCCTCCCGAACCCAGAAGCGTTCCGGTGACGATCCATGCAGCCAAGCCCCTTCGGCAAAAGCATGGCCTGACCGCACCGTGCGCACCCACCATTGCCGCAAACGCGTGATGTTCGCATCGTGCAGCGTCATGTCCTTGTCGAGTCGGTGGATGCGCCAACCCGCCTGGCGAAGACGAAAGCACAGCTCCGGCTCTTCCCCTGCGATCATGCTGTCACGGTAGCCTGAGGCGGCCTTGAGCGCGTCGACCCGCATCATGGCATCACCACCACAAGCCCGGGTGTCGCCGATGGGGGTGTCCCACTCCCGGTCGCACATCGCGTTGTACATGGAGCGTTCAGGGTGGCGCTCGCGGCGTCTGCCACACACCACGGCATATGTTGGGTGCTCCCACAGGAAACTGCGCGCCGCCTCCAGCCAGCCGGGCACTACTTCACAGTCTCCATCCACAAACTGGACGAGGGTGACGTCGGGGAACTGTTGAAGCAACTGCTGGAAGCCGGTATTTCTTGCACGCGCAGCGGTGAATGGTTGCGACATGTCGAGATCAACGACCACCGCCCCCATTTCGGCGGCCATCTGGCTGGAGCCATCAGTGGATCCCGAGTCGACATAAACGGTGGCGGGCACCGCTGGCAGCAGAGACAGCAGGCACCTGCGCAGTCGCTCCCCCTCGTTGCGCCCGATCGCAACCACGCCCAGCTTGTGTTCTTGCATGTGAATTGACTTCCCGATGACCGGGAGAGCGACAGACGCAACGCCATCCGCATTTGCCGGAGTTCAGAAGTATTAAAACTTCCGTTCGATCCTAGCATTGATCGCGAGGTCACCCTGAGCACCTGCAAAGGCCCTCTTGGGCGCGTCGTTCGGGGGCCGTGCACGCCTATGTGGCAGGCAGAATATGGCAACTGACGCAGGCGCGCAACGCCTCATGGCTTCGTTGCGGAGCCTGTAAGCGTTTCGTAGTGCCGGTGCTATGCTGCCGGCGAGATTCCCCCGAGTTGCGTGTCAATGAACCACAGGTGCTGAGAATGCAGATATCCAAGTTGCGTGCAACCGGTCTGATTCGACGAAATTCGCTCTCCTTTATAGAGCATGTGTTTGCTCTGAACGAGAGGCGCCAGCCACTGGTCAGCTTTCAAGACGAGGCCTCGGCCAAAGAGCCGGTGGGCATCGTCATCGACGATTGCATCGTTCCCGAAACGGGGGGAGGCTGGTTCCGCCAGCGGCATGCGCTGATCCGGGACGATCTTCCCGCGCAGGTGACCTTCACGTCAGGCACAGAGGGCAAACCCAAGGGCATTGTTCTCAGTTATGCCAATCTGGCTGACGCTGCCGACAGGATCATCGACCAGATGCAGCTGACGGAGGAGGTTCGCGAATACGTGGGGGTTCCCGTCACGCACAGCTTCGGCATGGCGCGCATTCGCGTCATCAGTGCCGTGGGTGGTCAGTCTTTCATCCCCTCGCGCGGTTTCGATCCTCTTGAACTGGCGCGCATGTTGGAGGCCGGCGAAGTGAATTCGCTTTCGGCGGTGCCGACCCTTCTTCGGATCTTGCTTCAGAAGCCGCAGGTCATTGGTGATGCGGGCAAGAAACTTCGCTGGATGGAGATCGGCTCCCAGTACATGACCGCAGCGGAAAAACGGGGTATCCGAGATCTCTTCCCCAACGCAAGGATCGTCCAGCACTATGGACTGACGGAGGCTTCACGCAGCACGTTCTTGCTGATTTCGGAAACCTCGGACGAGTTGCTCGAATCGGTGGGCCAGGCGGTTGGTAAAACCGAGGTCGGCATCTCTCCTGAGGGACGCATCCGGATACGCGGCCCGCACGTGGCCCAGTGGCGCATCGAAGGCGACCACTTGCAGGCGCTGCCCGACTCTGATGGTTGGCTGGTTACCGGTGATTTGGGCCGTTTGAAAGATGGCTATCTGTTCTTCGACGGGAGAGCCGACGATCTGATCAACAGCGGTGGTGTGAAGGTCAATCCCGATCTTCTGGAAGAGAAGATAGGCAAGCTGCTGCCGCAAAGCGGGCGATTGGTCGTTGCCAAGGTGCCCGATGCAATGCGTGGTGAGGGCGTTCTGGTCGTGGCGGAATCTGCGGACATGGATCCCGCCCGACTGCGGACAGCGGCGAACGATGCCTTGAAAATGCTCGGTCTGGAGGTCGGGGATGCCCTGCACGTCAAGGTCATGGCATCGATTCCGCAAACCGCAACAGGAAAGCCGCTGCGCCGTCTGCTCACCCAAGACTTCGTGGCGGAGGACAAGGGCGTTCGCGACAAGCCTGCCGAGCAGCCAAGAGCCGACGACGTCATGGGCTTCTTCCAGCAATTCTTTCCGGGACGAAAGATCGATGAGGGCGCAAGCTTTGAAGCGCTCGGTGGCGATTCGCTGGGTTACATCCAGTTTTCAATGGGATTCGAGGACCGGTTTGGTCCCCTGCCCAGTGGCTGGGAGTCGCTGACAGTCGCTCAGCTGCAAAGCAATGTCCGGTCTGCACCCAAAAAGGCTTTCCTTCGTCTGGAGGCCGCCACGCTGACACGGGCGTTCTTCATGATCTGCATCGTGGCCTTGCATCTTGACACCTTTGTCTACAGCAACAACTGGGGCGCTGCTTATTTTCTGTTCTTGCTGGCAGGCTACAGCGTGATGCGCTTCCAGTGGCCGGACATCAGCCGGACCGGAAAAGTGGGGACGATACTGGGAACGGTGGTTCGAATCGCTGTTCCGACAGTAATGGTGGTTGCAGCTTTGCAGCTCTGGGCGCATGAAACTGAATTGAAGCCACTGCTGCTGATATCAAATCTGTTTGATCCGCGTGAATACCATGTTGCATATTTCTATTTCGCGGAAATGTACATGCAGCTGTTGCTTCTGATCGCTCTTTTGTTTTCTTTTAGGCCTGCCAGGGATGCATTCAGGAGCAGCCCGTTGGTCAGTGGCACGGTGCTGCTTGTTTTTGCGATGGCCTTGAGCTACTTCACGGAGCTTGTCTGGGATACGAACTACATCTATCATCGTACCCCGACTTGGTATCTATGGACAGTTGCGTGCGGCATGTTGATCGCCAGTGCCGGTTCACGTGACGTGCTGACGCGCATGCTCGTGATGATCATTGTGTCGATCGCCGTCGTGATCCATCACGGGCTCACGTCGGCAACATATTACATATGTGCCGGGTGTGCACTGCTGCTGTTCTGGCCTGAAATCTCGGTTCCTGCTCCCGTCAAGAGAGTCGTTGGCGAGATCGCCGGTGCTTCCATGTTCATGTATCTTAGCCACTACCAGGTCAAATCGGTGGTGACCCGGTTGTTTCACGGACCTATGCCCTGGATTGCTCTGTTTGCTGCAATGGCTGTTGGAATTGTGTTCGCTCGGGTCTATTACTGGAGCGAAGGGCGTGCACTGGCTTTTGGCCGGCAACAGGGGTGGTGGGGACAGCGATGATTGGCGATGGACTCAGGGAGGCGATGAAACATCGGATCGTTTTCCGATTTGATCCCTGACCGCGCCTGTGTAGGCCACGCACACACCAATGAGCGGCCAGTACACCACCGGGATGGCAATGATGCTGCTCACCGTGTAAATGATGAACATGATGGCCGCGATCGTTGAGAACAATGCACGACCCATGACGGCAACTCGTGCGTCCAGTTGTCGTGCAGTCCTTGTGTACTGGCGAAGTTGATTGAGTGTGCTCAAGAAGATGCCAAGGAAGAGCGCCAAACCAATCACGCCTGAGTACAGAGCCACACCGACGTAGGAGTTGACGACATCAATGATTCCTTCGCCCTGCATCATCACCTGCAGTTCCGGTGCGCGAAGGAAATCGAATGAGCCTAGCAAAATATGCCGTTCAATGACCGGTAGCGCTGCGGTGAGGAGGTTGGCCCGGTATTCAACATTGCCCTGATCGGCCGTGCCAATCACGGGCAGCATGTCGATCAACAGCTGGCCGCTGGGCACGACGCTCAGCAGTAGGAAAGCCGCCAGGATACCCAGACAAAGACCACCCAGTCGCTTGAGTGCTTTCGGACCCAAAGTCAGGTATATAAGCACAAGAAGCAATGCACCCATCCAGGGGCCTCGCGATATGGAGGCAACGATGCCTCCCGCCAGCACCGCCATGCCCAGCAACCTGTGCAATGGTTTCGATGCCACCTCTTTCAGATAGAGGAAGAAGCCCAAGGCGACGACCAGGACGTATCCAAGAACAATCGAGTTGCCTACAGAGGCATTGGGTCGCAGCAGGCCTGATCGCATCAGGTAGCCGCCGAACATCCATTCGTTCACGCCCAGTGCTCCGAGAACCGCTGAATACAGCTTCCAGCTGCGGAGAATCTCGAAGATTGAAACCAGTGAAAGAATCGTGGACGCAACGACTAGTCCCGTCATCGCATGCCTGAGTCCCTCTTCGTTGCGAATGCTTCTGCTGGCCACGTAGTAGGGAAGAAAGATGTCCACCCACAACGACAGGACGGTCCGAAGCCCACTGGTGACGTTGCCCGGGCGAAATGCCAGCAACGACATGAGGACGAGATAGCCCAGCACCCACCAATCCACCGGCGAACTGCCGATGCGAGGGGTACTGGCTCGCTGGAAGAGCACGAGCGCCACTGGCAGCAACAAGGTCACGCCGAGAAGCCTGTAGTGGTCCAGCACCCAGAGGTGGTCGATGATGCCCAGTCCAGGTATCTCTGCCGGCACCGGTGGAGAAACGAACAGAAGGACGAAATAGAGTCCCATGACATGTTCTTCGTGCCGGCGATAGACGAGGAGCAGGGCGCCGGTCACAAGAATGCAAACCCACACACTGTTCGAAAAATACAGCGCCAGCGTGGCCACGACCCAGAGGTTGCGCCAGCGCCTGAAGGTCGCCTCCGGAATCAATTGAGAAACCGCGCCTCGGGCCACCTGGAAGAACACCAGGCTGAGCGCCATCAACACGATCAGAGCGCGCACATGTTCAGCCATAGCAGTGAAGTGGTGGGCTCACGTCAGGGGGTTGAGTCTGTCGCACAGCCCGGTGGTGTCCATCGGCCGATGCTCGAAAAAACGCGCGCCGGCTGGATGTGACCAAGGCGCAGGCTCAGTCAGGTGGGAGTTCAGTAGTAGGCGTTCTGGGTAGGCGATTCGTCCTTGTTCAGGATGACGCCCAGCATGTTGGCTTTCGAGAGCCGATTCATGGCTTCCTCGACTTCTGTCTGGGTAGACACTCCACTGCCAACCACCATCAGGACACAATCAATACGAGGCAACACGCTCATGACGTCATCGGCTGCCAGCACCGGTGGCAGATCGAAGATCACGATCCGGTCGCTGTAGCGCTCACGCAAATCCTTGATCAGCTTGCCCACTTTCGCAGACGACAGCAGCTCCGACGCGCTATTGACAGGTCGATTGGTCGGAAGCACAACAAACCGCTCGATCCCCGGATTGACAAGGGCTTCTGCAAGGCTGGCATGTCCATCCAGAAAGTCATTGAGTGACTTCGGGCGGTTCAGTCCAAGGGAGCGGGCAACGCTGGGGCGGCGCAAGTCGAAGTCCACGAGCAGCGCCGTCCGGTTGGTCTGCTGGGCGATGCTGATGGCCAGGTTGATGGCAACCACGGTCTTGCCGGACTCGACGCTGGGGGATGTGACCGCCAGAGTCCGCCAACCGGACTCATCCATTTTCTGAAGCACTTGCGTTCGCAACACGTCGAAAGCCCAGCTCGCTGGATGGGCCTTCTGATGTGCCACGACTCGGTGGCGTTCCAGATGTGCAGGGTCCATGGGCACCACGGCGGTCTGCGCGTACTGCACGCTGCCCAGATCGTCTGGCGTGTCACCGTCCCTGGCTGTCGTCTCCTGATCCACGGGCATTCCCGTATCTCCGGGGGTGTGCGGTGAGCGACCACCCGGAGACACCAGGTCAGCCCTTGAGGCCTTCGCCTTCTCAATTGCAAGCTTGATGCGTTCCATGTGACAGCTTTCCTTCAACCCAGATGGGAGAACAAGGAGATCAAAAGGGTTTGAAGGGGAATGACCAGGAAATGGACCACAGCAATTCCAATCACTGCCAAGACTGCGGCAAGCTTCACCAGCCGCTTTCGCAGGACTTGAGTGGACTGGATTTCATCGGCTGTCGTGATGTACGGGACCACGACCATGGGGCGCTGCCCCGCCACGGCAGTGAGCGAGTTGACACCGCGTACACGCGCGAAGATCAGCTCAAGCACAACAACAATGGCCGCTGCGGCCGCCAGCGCCAGGAAAAAGCCCAGTGCAACAAGCTTTCGCCGGTCCGGCTTGATCGGATATTCGGGCAGGAGGGGCGGCTCCAGAAGCGTGAAGCGTTCGCCTTGCTGTCCGCCCTCCAGGTTCTGAACGATCTGCGCGGATAGTTGCTTGGACCGGAGGTCTTCGTACTTGGCCCGGGTCGCGTCATAGTCACGCTGGAGGGCGGCCAGGTCCCGTTCCACCTGCGGGGCACGTGACACTTGGGCTCTTTGCTGGGCAATGGCACTGCGAAGGCTCCTTTGCTGCTCGGCCAGCAGGTCCGCACGCGCTCGGGCGGTGCGGCTCTGTGCTTCAAGGCGGGACACGGCCAGCTTGGCCTGTGCAGCGATGGCGTCGCGGGTCGGGCTGCTGGCGGTGGCCTCAGAGCGCACGGCGCGTTCCAGAAGATCGATCTTTTGCCGCTGAGCCCTGACATCCGGGTGGTCGTCTGTGTATGTGCCTCGCAGGCGGGCCAGCTCTGCCCGGGCGCGCTCCAGATCCTGTTCTGCGGCTGACGGGCCCGATGGCGTGACCGTTCCGGGGGCCAGCACACCTGATCGAGCCCCCGCCAGCTCCACTTCCAGTGTTTGCAACTCGTCCAGCGCCATCCGATGCTCGCGCTCAGCGGCCCGCAGATCGCTCTCAAGCGCCTGGATGTTCGTGAGAGCAACCACCTGGCCATCTTCCGAGACGCCTCCTTGCGAACGCTTGTAGGCAGCGATGCGTTGCTCCAGGCTTTCCAGCTGGGCCTTGACTCGATCGGCTTCCTGACTCAGAAACTCGTTGGCCCTGGACGCCTGCTCGACTCGTTCCCTCACACTACTCTCAAGAAACAGCTGGATCAGCGCATTGGTGACTTCCAGCGCCTTCTCTGGCTCACCGTGTTGAAACGACACGGTGAAGGCGAGGTTGTTGGTGGGGCGTTCCCAGGCCGGCATGTTTCCGACCTGCACATTGACACCAATGCTTGCACGCATCGCAGTTGCGATGTCTGTGTCCTTCAGCACAACACCTGGTGGCGGTTCAAAAACACGGTGCTCTGCTGCAATGCGCAGCAGACTCTCGCGGGTCATGATTTGCTGGCGCAGCGCCTGAACTCTTTGCTCAGCATTGCCGCCTGAAGGCGGCTGCACCACATCTCCTGCAATCTGTGGTCCCTCAACCAGCAGCGTACCGCTGGCCTGGTAGGCCCGTGGCAGCACTAGCGCCACCACCACCGAGGCACCAAGCACGACAACAAAGGTCAGCACAATCACCCAGGCACGGCGTCGGATGATGGACAGATAGTCGTTCAGGCTCAGTTGGTAGTCGGCCGGCATGAGGAATCGAGAAATTAGAAGTCAGGGTGCGAATACACCAGCCCCACGGCCACCGAGTGGCCTTTGGCTGTGGGTCCGCCGGAGGGCTTGGCTCGCCGCTGTTCCAGGCTCATGGAAATGGCCCAGAACCTGGTGAGCTCGGACTGGATCCGTGCGTACATCATGGAACCGGTGTCACGGTCTCCATCCAGGGACTGAGCATGGCTTACACCCAGCGAGAAGGAGGTATCGATGGTAAGAGGATAGGTTGCAGAGGCGTCAAAAACCTGCGACCGCGTGTACCCAGCGACCGCACCGTCTGCACTCACCTCTCGGGACCATGCAACGGCATAGCCGATGCGTTCTCCCGTGTAGGTCAGGCGCAGTAAACCGACAGGCGCCGTCTTGCCTCTCGCAGTGTTGGCGCGGACGACTCCTGCCGCTGCGTTCAGAACAAGGCCTTCACTGAGATCTCTTTCGTACCCGAGGCCGAGTTCGCTTCGTGACTCCCGCTCGCGGTCTCCGTCTGGCGTCAGGCGCGAAGCGCCCGCTGTCAGCGAATACCGTGCATTGGAGCTTGCCGAGATGCGATAGGCGACCGATCCACTCGTTTCCCTGTGGTTCACAAGCAGCGGTGTGTCGTAGGTGACGCGCTCATGCGAGAGATCCATCTCAAGAGCCGTTCCGGCCGTCAGGTTGTAGGTCCAGGTGCCTCCGACGGAACCCGTGCGTTCCTTGCTGTCCAGTGTCACCCGGCCAAAGTCGGCAAATTCTGTCTCGCGCGTGGACGCTTCCTCCAGGGAGGCCCGCAGTCCAAAGACCGCCACAGGGCTTGAGTTCTCCCAGAGCACGCGGACGCTGGGCAAGCTGCGATTGGCGCTCAGATCGGTGTTGCCAGACCGTTCGATCAGCGCACCGAGCGCCAGCTCGGTGCTGGAGGCTCCTTGGGTGGTCCGTAGCGTGAACTGCGGGTGCATCCGAAACAGAGTGACACTACCGCGGCTTTCGGGCGAGAGGTCGGGATTGCTGATCCGAACGGCCTCCAGGGGCACGGTCAGCGAATTTTGCGCAATAGCAGGAGACCAGACGAAGGCCTGGAGGACGAATGCCAGAGGAGGGGTGAGTCGTGCGTTCATGTTCAAGGAACCAGAATGGTGTCGCCGGGCATCAGAACCACGTTGGTGTCGAGCTGGTTCCCCTTGACGAGGTCGTCGTAACGAACCGGCAGCACCCGGTTGCCCTGAGGCGAACTGCGCAACACCCGGATCGAGTTGCCATCAGCAAAACGGTCCAGTCCCCCGACCTGACTGAGCATTTGCAGCACCGTGGTCTCCGATGACGTCAGGGTCACCGCCCCGGGGCGCACCACCTTGCCGAGCACAAACACCTGATTGCCATCCGTGGCTGTGATCGCCACGGTCACGACGGGCTCAGGGATGTACTTCTTGAGCTTTTCGGCCACCTTGGCCTCGACTTCCGGGGTGCTCAGTCCCACCACCGAAACGCGTCCGGCCAGCGGAAAGGTGATGCTGCCGTCGGGCAGAACGCGCACCTCCATCCGCAAGGCTTCGTCCTTCCAGACCGAGACCATCAGGGCGTCGCCATGCCGCAACTTGTAAGCAGCGTCAGACTGAGCCATCAAGGAACCGCTCGCGGTCAGCAAAACTGCGGTCGTCACTAAGCTGGACAGAACAGACATGGCAATCTCCAAGGATCAGAGTGGTTGCAGGGAACCCGTTGACCAGGCAGAAGATGAAATTCTCCATGCTCAAGCATGGCGAGGTTTCAAAATATTACGAACTTTATCTTAAGCCAAGTCGACAAGGTCGCGTGAAGTCCCCTCGAATTCCTGAGCCAGTCAGAAGTAGAGGTTGGGGAACAGTTTGACACGGTACTCGACCGGTGGGATTCGGCCGAGAGATTCATGGGGGCGCTGGTGGTTGTAGCGGTGCAGCCAGTCGGCCGTCATATCACGCACCTCCTGCAATGACTCGAAGACATAGCAGTCCAGCACCTCGGTTCGGTAGGTCTTGTTGAATCGTTCGACATAGGCGTTTTGCGTGGGCTTTCCTGGCTGGATGTGATTGAGCGCGATGCCCTTGGATTTCGCCCATTCGGACAGAGCGTGAGCGATGAACTCCGGGCCGTTGTCCAGGCGAATCGACAGCGGCGCTCCGCGCACTTCCACCAGCTCATTCAAGGCACGTATGACACGGGCTGCCGGCAGGCTGGTGTCGACCTCGATACGCAGGCCCTCGCGGTTGAACTCATCGATGACGTTGAAGGTCCTGAATCGCCTGCCGGACCACAGTGCATCGGCCATGAAGTCGCAGCTCCAACCCTGATTGGGTTGGCCAGCAGCCTCCAGCGGTTGCTTGATGCGCGCCGGCAAACGCTTCTTGCCGCGCCGTGGCAGGTTCAGCCGCAGCTCGCAGTACACGCGCCAAAGCACCGTCTTGCCCCAGGGCTTGCCTTGGTGGCGGGCACTGTCGTAAAGCAGGCCAAAGCCGTGGCGCGGGTTGAGCGCCATGTGCATCTGGATGAAGGTGATGACCCCGGAGTCGTCGCGCGCAATGGGTCGGTAGCGCAGTGTGGAGCGGGCAATGCCGCTGGCCTGGCAGGCTCGGCGCTCGCTCATGCCGTGCTCGGCCATGAGGGCTTGAACGACCATCTCGCGACGCTCCGGGGTCAGAGCTTTCGGTCGACAACGTCCTTGAGCGCGTGGTGCATGAGCGCCAGGTCGGCATACATGCGTTTGAGCTTGGCGTTCTCGTCCTGCAGTTGCCGAAGCTGCGCCAGGTGCGAGACCGTCATGCCAGAGAACTGACTCTTCCACTTGTAGTAGGTCGGCTCGCTCACGCCGTGCTTCCTGCACGTCTCGCCGACCTTGGCACCCATCTCGACCTCCTTGAGGATGCCGACTATCTGCGCTTCGCTGAATCTGGATTTCTTCATGTAGAGACTCCGTCTTGGGGAATTCTCTACTTCCGGGTGGTTCAGGTTTTCAAGGGGACTTCA
>NZ_MCIC01000007.1:0-37492 GCF_002025745.1 Hydrogenophaga sp. H7
GGCCATAGCGCCGGATGCTGCCCACAGGACGGTCCGGCTCTGGCATCAGCCCTTTGCGCTGATAGAACCTGATGGTCTCGACGTTCACACCGGCCGCTTTCGCGAGATCTCCGATCGTCATGCTGCCGTCGGACTGTGAAGGGGTATGGGTCATGGCGCTTGACTCTGTACTTTGGTACGGAAGTAAGCTTATCGCATGTCTACAACATCTACCGACCACCCGGGCCAGACCACTGGCGGCGGCAAGGCCCTGATTGCTGGTGGTATTTCGGCGCTGCTCGCCTCCGCCTGCTGCCTGGGCCCCCTGGTGCTGATCATGCTGGGCATCTCCGGGGCCTGGATCGGCTCTCTGACGCTGCTGGAGCCTTATCAACCGTGGTTCATGGGGGCGGCGGCGATTGCCTTGGTGGTTGCAGGACGCCGGATATGGCGCCCTGCGGTAGCGTGCGATGTGGGCCAGGTCTGTGAGCGCCCCATGGTCAACCGGTCCTACAAGGTGCTGTTCCTGCTGGTAGTCCTACTACTGGGAATTTCATTGGCGTTCCCCTGGATCGCCCACTGGTTCTACTGAATGAAGGGTTCTGCAATGAAACGATGGATCATCCCTGCGGCGGCAATGCTACTCATCGGGCCGAGCTGGGCGGCCCAGCAGAGTGCGGTCCTCTCGGTGCCAGGGATGAACTGCCCGACCTGCCCAATCACCGTCAAATTGGCGTTGACCCGGATCGATGGGGTCATCGACGTCAAGTCCAACCTGCCCAAGCGGGAAACCACAGTGGTGTTTGACAGTGCCAAGGTGAAGGTTGAGGCCCTGACCAGTGCGACCAAGAACGCCGGATTCCCGTCCACTGTTGTGTCTGTAAACCCATGAGCGATGTCATCCTGACCTCTGTCTTCACCTGCCCCGAGTGCGGTCATATGAAGACCGAAGAGATGCCCACCGATGCCTGCCAATGGTTCTATGAGTGCGAAGGGTGCCACGCCGTCTTGCGCCCGAAGGCCGGTGACTGCTGTGTGTTCTGCTCGTACGGATCCGTTCCCTGCCCACCAATCCAGATCGGTGGTGAAGCTGGTTGCTGTAAACCCGCGGCTTGATCTCTTGCTAAGCTATCTGTGAGCGGCCCATGTCAAGATGGGATAACCGGACGCATACCGTTTACCTGCCGAGGCCTCCGAGATTCAAGCGCACGTTGTCTGTGATTTCACAATGGTCTCTGAAGGGTTGAACAGTCCCTTGAGCATCGACAAAACGGTGGAAACCCCTGACGCATTCAAGGCAAGTATGTGTCCAACACAGTCGCCCCGAGGCGTTAAACCGGGTGTTGCTTCAGCCTACAAGTTCATACCTTCTGCATCGTGCGCCGCGGCATCGATTTTCACCTTGCCCCTGACGATGACCTCCCTCGCGGTTTCGCCGCGCATCCAGCAGTCCACCATGTCCGCCCATACCTGCATAAGGACCCGCCGAGGCCCGGAAAATCGAGCATGGTTGTAGGCGGCAGCGACTTGGTCCTTTTTCTGGTGGGCCAGGCAGGCTTCGACCAAGGCCTCCGGGAAGAGCGCGTCGTTGAGCCGTGACGAGAATGTTCGGCGCAGATCGTGCACTGAGACCGGCAGAAACAGATCCTGACTGGGTGTTCGATCCTTGTTGATCCGATCCACCGAAGCGGCGATCGTCCGGTTCAGCGTTGCCTGGCTGATCGGCTCGGCGGAGTCATACCGGCTTGGATGGAGAAAGTTGCTCGACGGGAAGCAGGTTCGAAGCGTTGTCAGGATGTCCAGGGCCTGCTCTCCCAAATACACCGTGTGCGGCTTGCCAGCCTTCATCCTCTCAGCTGGGATCAGCCACTGTGCCCGTTCCCAGTCCACTTCCGCCCAAGTAGCTCCGATGAACTCACCTTTGCGCACACCCGTCAGCAGCAAGAACCTGACTGCCAGCCGTAGTGTCGGCGCAGTGCCAGTCATCTCCAGACCGTCGAGCAACGTCTTGATTTCATGGCGGTTCAAGTTGCGCTCGCGCGGGACAAACGTCGCGTAGGCCTTCCGAGCGAGCGCTTCCGCCGGATTGGCGATATCGACGCCTTTGCCGTTGGCAAACCGGTAGACCTGCAACACGAGTTCCCTGGCGTGCACAGCCGGTCCTGGGCCTCGTTCAGTCTTGACGCGGTCGAGCAACTCACCCAGCGCGACCGGCTTGA
Organism: Hydrogenophaga sp. H7; assembly: GCF_002025745.1. NCBI lineage: Bacteria > Pseudomonadati > Pseudomonadota > Betaproteobacteria > Burkholderiales > Comamonadaceae > Hydrogenophaga > Hydrogenophaga sp. H7. Next base: position 2,199 of record NZ_MCIC01000007.1, read on the forward strand.
TCTCGTCGAGGTTCAGCTTCCCGAACGGACCGACCAGGATGCGGTCATAGATCGAACGCCGCAACGCCAGCGTGCTGTCGGCCAGCCGCTCGGCGCCGCTTTTGGCGTCGGACTTGAACTCGAAGTACCGTACCGCCCAGCGCCCAAAGCTCATGGCGTCTGCAACTTCATTGCGCCGCTCAACCTTGGCTCGAGCGGGAGATCGCCCGGAACTGACATCGACACGCGCCCGAGCCAGCAGCAGGCGCGCCTCTTCCAGCGTCACATCCATGCCGTAGGCAAGGTGAGATCGCTGGGCATGGCGGGCAACCGGTTCATGTCGTCCGATGGTCAGCGTCTCGCGTCGGCCGCTCAGTCGATAGTCGTAGCGGAAGGACCTGCTGCCACTGGGTGAGACGACGACGTAGAGACCATTGCCTCCGTCGCTGACCTTGTAGGCCCGCTCGCCCGGCAGTAGTTCTCGCAGTTTGGCTTCCGTCAAACCGTGGCGTGTTCTCGCGCTCGCCAGCCCAACCCGCGCCCGTTCCATCAAGGTGTTCATGAGATCTCCGATCCGTTGCTTGTCGCAGGACCGAGGTACCGTCATGGGGTCTGACGGTATCGCTGCAGGCCTGCCAGCTTAGGTGCCCGGATACCGTCAGGTCAACCGTCAGAACGCATGGGACGCCCTGGGATTCGATGGGACGCCGTGGGACGCTAAGTCATTGTCCCCACAGCAAAATCGGGTTTTCCTGGGATGTTCCGAAACACCTTGGGACGATCTTGACTCATTCCCACTCGATGGTTGCTGGCGGCTTGCTGCTCACGTCATAGGTCACGCGGTTGATGCCACGCACCTCGTTGATGATGCGGCTGCTGACCTTCTTGAGCAGCGCGTACGGCAGTTCGGCCCAGTCGGCGGTCATGAAATCGCTGGTCTGCACCGCGCGCAGCGCCACCACGTAGTCGTAGGTGCGGCCGTCGCCCATCACGCCCACGCTCTTGACGGGCAGGAACACGGTGAAGGCCTGGCTGGTCAGCTCGTACCAGCTCTTGCCACTGTGGTGGTCGATGGTCGAGCGCAGCTCTTCGATGAAGATGGCGTCGGCCCGGCGCAGCAGGTCGGCGTATTCCTTCTTCACCTCGCCCAGGATGCGCACGCCCAGACCAGGCCCCGGGAACGGGTGGCGGTAGACCATGTCGTGCGGAAGGCCCAGGGCCACGCCCAGTTCACGCACCTCGTCCTTGAACAGGTCGCGCAGCGGCTCCAGCAGCTTCAGGCCCAACTGCTCGGGCAGTCCGCCCACGTTGTGGTGGCTCTTGATGGTCACGGCCTTCTTGCTCTTGGCGCCGCCGGACTCGATCACGTCTGGATAAATTGTTCCTTGTGCCAACCACTTGGCGCCTTTTGTTGAAGCACCACTTGAAATGAGTTTGGCGGCCTCGGCCTTGAACACCTCGACAAACTCGCGGCCGATGATCTTGCGCTTGGCTTCCGGATCGCTCACCCCGGCCAGGTGGCCGAGGAACTGGCCCGCCGCGTCAACCCGGATGACCTTCGCGTGCAGCTTGCCGACAAACATGTCCATCACCATGTCGCCCTCGTGCAGGCGCAGCAGGCCATGGTCCACGAACACGCAGGTCAGCTGGTCGCCGATGGCCCGGTGGATCAGGGCGGCGGCCACCGACGAGTCCACGCCGCCAGACAGGCCGAGGATCACTTCCTCGTCGCCCACCTGCTCGCGGATCTTCTGCACGGCTTCCTCGATATGGTCGCGCATGATCCAGTCTGGGCGCGTGCCGCAGATTTCCAGCACGAAGCGCTCCAGCAGCGCCCTGCCCTGCACCGTGTGCGTCACCTCGGGGTGGAACTGCACCGCGTAGTAACCGCGGGACTCGTCGGCCATGCCGGCGATCGGGCAGGCGTCGGTGCTGGCCATGAGCTTGAAGCCCGGTGGCATTTCGGTCACCTTGTCGCCGTGGCTCATCCAGACCTTGAGCATGCCGTGGCCTTCGGGCGTGGTGAAGTCGGCGATGTCCTTGAGCAGGGCGGTGTGTCCACGGGCGCGGACCTCGGCGTAACCGAACTCGCGCGTCTTGCCCGCCTCGACCTTGCCGCCCAGCTGCTGGGCCATGGTCTGCATGCCGTAGCAGATGCCCAGCACCGGCACGCCCAGCTCGAACACCGCATCGGGGGCCTTGTCGTCCACCTCATAGACGCTGGCGTGGCTGCCCGAGAGGATCACGCCCTTGAGCTGGCCATCGGCGGCGAACTCGCGCACCCACTCGCTGCTGACGTCGCAGGGGTGAACTTCGCAGTACACGTGCGCTTCGCGCACGCGGCGTGCGATGAGCTGGGTGACCTGGGAACCGAAATCGAGAATGAGGATTTTCTGGTGCTGCATGGCGTTGAAATAGGCTGCAGGGAAAAGAAAAAGGCCGTCTCGATGGACGGCCTGAGGAGTAGGACCGGTCAGTCCGCGCGGTAGTTCGGCGCTTCCTTGGTGATCTGCACGTCGTGCACGTGGCTTTCGCGGATGCCGGCCGAAGTGATCTCGACAAACTCCGCCTTGGCGCGCATGTGTTCGATGGTCGGACAGCCGCAATAGCCCATGGAGGCGCGGATACCGCCGGCCATCTGGAAAATGATCGACACCACCGAGCCCTTGTAGGGCACGCGCCCTTCGATGCCTTCGGGCACCAGCTTGTCCGCATTGGGATTGCCCGTGCTGCTTTCCTGGAAGTAGCGGTCGGCGCTGCCCTGCTGCATGGCACCGATGGAGCCCATGCCGCGGTAGCTCTTGTAGCTGCGGCCCTGGAAAAGCACGATCTCGCCCGGCGCCTCTTCGGTGCCTGCGAACATTCCGCCCATCATCACGGTGTTGGCGCCGGCCGCAATGGCCTTGGCGATATCACCGCTGTAGCGGATGCCGCCATCGGCGATCATGGGCACACCGGTGGTCTGCAGCGCGGTGGCCACGTTGTCGATGGCCATGATCTGCGGCACGCCCACGCCGGCCACGATGCGGGTGGTGCAGATGGAGCCGGGGCCGATACCGACCTTGACGCCGTCAGCACCGGCTTCCACCAGCGCCAGCGCGGCGCTGCCGGTGGCGATGTTGCCGCCGATCACGTCCACCTGAGGGTAGTTCTGCTTGACCCAGCGCACGCGGTCGATCACACCCTTGCTGTGGCCATGGGCCGTGTCCACCACGATGGCGTCCACGCCTGCCTTGACCAGCGCTTCCACGCGTTCTTCGGTGCCTTCGCCAACCCCCACCGCAGCGCCCACGCGCAGTCGGCCGGCGGCGTCGCGCGCGGCGTTCGGGAAGTTCAGCTGCTTGGTGATGTCCTTGACGGTGATCAGGCCCTTGAGCTCAAAGGCGTCGTTCACCAGCAGCAGGCGCTCGAGCTTGTGCTTGTTCAACAGCGCTTTGGCCTGCTCCGGCGTGGTGCCTTCGGGCACGGTGATCAAGCGCTCTCGCGGCGTCATGATCTCGCTGACCGGCAGGTCGTAGCGGCTTTCAAAGCGCAGATCGCGGCCGGTGACGATACCAACCACCTTGCCTGCATCCACCACCGGGAAGCCAGACACCCCCAGGTCGTCGGACAGCTTCATGACCTGGCGCACGGTGGTCGAAGGGCTGATGACCACCGGGTCACGCAGCACGCCGGACTCGTAGCGCTTGACCTTGGCCACGTGGGCGGCCTGTTCCTGCGCCGAGAGGTTCTTGTGGACGATGCCGATGCCGCCTTCCTGGGCAATGGCGATGGCCAGCCGGGCCTCCGTCACGGTGTCCATGGCCGCAGAAACCAGGGGCAGGTTCAGGCGGATGTTGCGGGTGAACTGGGTGGCGAGAGAGGTGTCCTTGGGCAGGACCTGGGAGTACGCGGGGACGAGCAGAACGTCGTCGAAAGTGAGCGCTTTGCCGAGGAGGCGCATGAGGTAAAGCTCCAAAAACACGATTGTACCCGGCGTCCAACCGGGGGAGCAGCTGCCTCGCGAACGCCACCACATCGGGCCCCAAGCTCCGTCAAGCCGGCAAAAGTGCTACTTCGTCACCTGGCATTGGGCGTGTAGTGTGCGGCCGGAAGGCCCCGGGTTAAACTGGTTCGCATGCCTAGCCGTCACACACACACCTCTTTCTGGCGAGTTCTCGCATTCGCAGCCTCAGCCGCCCTGTTCAGTGGATCGACCTGGGCTCAGTGGGTCTGGGTGGACTCTTCCGGCAACAAGGTTTTCAGCGACACGGCACCGCCGCCTGGTACGCCCGAGAAGAGCATTCTTCGCACACCTGGAGCCGTGCGCCAGACCGGGCCTGCAATTCCAGCGCCGACCGGAACAGACCCCGCCGCAGCTGGCCAGCCCGCTGCGCAGTCAGCCGAGGTGCCGAAGGTGACTGGCCGCGACGAACAGCTGGAGGCAAAGAAGAAGCAGGCTGAAAAACAGGCCCAGGAGGCGGCACAGGCCAAAAAGAAGGCCGAGGACGACCGCATTGCTGCAGCCCGTGCCGGCAACTGCGAGCGAGCCAAGCGCGCCAAGGCCACGCTGGATTCAGGCGTGCGCATTGCCACCACCAATGCCAAGGGCGAGCGCGAAATCATGGACGACAAGGCGCGTGCGGCCGAACTGCAGCGCATCGACGGCGTCATCCGTTCGGATTGTGGCCCTGCGTCGGCATCTGCACAGAACGTCAACTGAGGCCCTTGACTGGCACCTGATCAGTAGCCGGCCTTGGAGTTGGGCCGCCGCTGGGCGAACAGCCCGGCGTTGCGTGAACCCTGACCGACGAAGCGCTCTCTGCGGGCCACCTTGGGATCGACCCTCAGGTCCCGGTACAGCTCGACGCGATCACCATCCCTGAGCACGCTTTCTGGTAAAGCCTTGTGGCCCCAGACCCCGCACGTCCACCTGTGCTCCTGCGGGCCGTCGATGTTCATCGACCAGCCGGCCATGGCCAGGGCCTCAGCGACAGACGTACCATCCGGAAGCTGCAGATGCAGCTCTTCCACCTTTCGGGGTTGGGGTGAACGAACCAGCACCACGGAAATCATGCGCCGTACACCTGGTCAGCGCGTTTGACAAATGCGTCCACGAGGCTGCCCGCGATCCGGTCGAATACAGGCCCCACCAAGGTGGCAAGGGCCTGGCTTGAAAAGCCATAGGTCAGCGTGAACTCGACCTTGCAGGCCCGCTGGCTGCCATCGCCCAGCGGCGTGAAGTTCCAGATCCCTTCCAGATGGGAGAAAGGACCATCCACCAGTTCCATCAGCACCTGCCGGTCATCGATGTGCTGATTGCGGGTGGTGAAGCTCTGCTTCAGACCGCTGAAGGCGATGCCGACGCGGGCCACCATGCCGTGTTCATCGCGCTCCATCACCTCGCTGTGATCGCACCATGGAAGGAACTGCGGGTAGTGCTGAACATCGGTGACCAGCGCAAACATCTCATGGGCGCTGTGCCAGAGCAGGACGGACTTCTGAATCGTTTTCATACAATCGGCGCCCATTGTATGGGTCGCCTGCGGCCCCATTTACCGCCCCATGTCCACCAAACCCAGCAAATCCGCAGCCAAGACCACCGACAGCCGCATCGCGGACAACAAGAAGGCCTTGTTCAACTACGCCATCGAGGAGCGCTTCGAGGCAGGAATGGTGCTGCAGGGTTGGGAGGTGAAAGCGCTGCGCGAGGGCAAGGTGCAACTCACCGACGGCTACGTGGTGATCCGGGAAGGCGAACTGTTCCTGATCGGCTGCCAGATCAACCCTCTGCGGACGGCGTCGACCCACGTCAGCCCGGACTCGGTGCGAACCAAGAAGCTGCTGCTGCACAAGGACCAGATCCGGCGACTGATCGGCAAGGTCGAGCAGAAGGGCCACACCCTGGTGCCGCTGAACCTGCACTGGAAGAGCGGCAAGGTGAAATGCGAGATCGCTCTGGCCAAAGGCAAGGCCGAGCACGACAAGCGCGACACCATCAAGGACCGCGAAGGCAAGCGGGAGGTCGAGCGGGCCATGAAACAGCGCCAGCGCTGAGCATCATCGAAGAAGGCCCCGGCGCGTGGCCTGATCGTTGCCGGGCGACGGTGCTCACCAACCCCAGAGCAGGCGCCTGGACACCCAGCCAGGCTGACCCTCGGCCCGTTCGACCTGAACCCAGTCGCGCCGTTTGCTGCGGGTCCGCAGCACTTCACCGTATTCCGCCTGGCCAATGATCGGGTGCCCCGTCCCCGGACCTTTCCGGATGTTGACGATCCGGGACTTGACCACGTGATGAGGCGTTCGCCCGGTCAGGGCTCGTGCAACCCAACCTTTGTCGTTCTCGAAGTCCTGAACCTCAAGCCAGCGCCCCTGGCGCCGCAGTACCTTGAGGGGGTAGCCCTTGTTGAGCACCCACAACACCTCGTGGCCCGTCCCTGGGCCCGAGCGCATGTTCACTTCCGCTCCATCGATGCTCACCAGCCGCTGCGCGTGGGCAACAGGACCGGGCAGAAGCCAGGCACCGACCACGATGGTCGCGGTGATGAATGCCCGGCCCGCCAGCGTCTGAATCATGCGAACTCTCCTTGTGTCAGGTATTGGGATAGGACAAGTCGGATCGTGGCGGCACCATGGCAGCAATGATGTCGCCCATCGAAAGGGTGCCCAGGTGGTGCCCTTTGCTGTTGACGACATTGGCAACCTCCCGCCCCTCAGCACTGAGCACACGGGCGACCTCCTCGATCACAGTACTGATGTCCACCGTCGGTCCTTCGACCGGTGTGTCGGGTCGCATCAAGGTCCTGCTGCGAATCACGCGGCCGCGGTTGACGTCCTTGACGAAGTTGGCGATGTAGTCGTCTGCCGGGTGCAGCACGATCTGCTGGCCTGTGCCCTGCTGCACCACCTCGCCGTCGCGCAGGATGGCGATGCGATCCCCCAGGCGCAAAGCCTCGTCAAGGTCGTGTGTGATGAACACGATGGTTTTGCCGATCTCCTGCTGGATGTCCAGAAGCACGCCCTGCATGTCGCTGCGGATCAGCGGGTCCAGCGCCGAGAACGCCTCATCCATCAGCAGGATGGGCGCATCGTTGGTGAGTGCCCTTGCAAGTCCCACGCGCTGCTGCATACCGCCCGAGAGCTGGTTCGGATAGCTGTCCTCGTAACCCTTGAGGCCGACACGCTCGATCCAGCGCTGCGCCCGTTCACGCCTGACCTTGCGCGCCACGCCCTGCACCTGCAGGCCGTACTCGGTGTTTTCCCGCACCGTCAGGTGTGGGAACAGCGCAAACTTCTGGAACACCATGGCGGTCTGCTCACGGCGGAACTGGCGCAGTCGCGCCGGGTTCATCTTGACCACATCCACGCTTTGATCGTTCACCTGCACCAACACCTCGCCGGTGGTCGGGTCGATCAGGCGGTTGATGTGGCGTATCAGCGTGGACTTGCCCGAGCCAGACAGGCCCATCACCACCTGAATTCCACCGGCAGGCATGTCGATGTGGATGTCGCGCAGACCCAGCACGTGACCATGCACATCGCGCAGTTCCTGCTTGCTCATGCCGCCGCGCACCGCGTCGATGAAGCGCTCCGGCGTGGGACCGAAGATCTTGTAAAGGCCACGGATGCTCACGCCCACCGCCGCATTGCCAGACGCAGCCGCTTGCTGGATGACGGGATCAGCCATGCACTACCTCCAGATGCTTCTGCAGACGCTTGCCGTAGGCTTGCGAGACGCGGTCGAAGATGATCGCGATCGCGACGATGGCCATGCCGTTGAGGATGCCCATCGTGAAGTACTGGTTGGAGATGGCCTTGAGCACCGGCTGGCCAAGGCCCTGCACACCGATCATCGAGGCGATGACCACCATCGACAGCGCGAGCATGATGGTCTGGTTGATGCCGGCCATGATGGTGGGCAGCGCCAGTGGCAGCTGCACCTGGCGCATCTTCTGCCAGGCCGACGAGCCAAAAGCGTCGGCCGCCTCCAGCAGGTCCTTGTCGACCAGCCGGATGCCCAGGTTGGTGAAGCGGATCACCGGTGCGACGGCGTAGATGACCACCGCGATCAGACCGGGCACACGGCCGATGCCCAGCAGCATGACCACCGGGATCAGGTACACAAAGCTGGGCATGGTCTGCATCACGTCCAGCGCCGGATTGACGATGCGCTGCATCCGATCCCATCTACTCATCAGGATACCGATGGGCAGGCCCACCACCAGCGCCACCACGGTGCTCACGAAGATCATCGAAATGGTCTTCATGGTGTCGTCCCACATGCCCAGCCAGCCGATGACCAACAGCGACAGAATGGCACCGAGAACGATTTTCCAGTTGCGCGAAGCCATCCAGGCGACCACGGCGATGACACCCACCACCACCGGCCAGGGTGTCTGGGTCAGCAGGCGCTCGGATGCGAGCAGGAACTGGCGCAGGGGTTCGAACAGTTGCTCCATGGCCTGGCCATGTTCGCGCGTGAATGCGCGAAAGGCACCATCGATAAAACGGCGCAAGGCAGACAGCTGTTCGGTACCCAGCGCGGGGAATCTATCAAGCCATGTCATGGCATCTCCTCCGGCAGGAATCAGGGAAACGGCCCGTCACTGGTGCGGGCCATCTGTTGTCTCGGCGTGTGATGCCTCAGAGCGCCGACTTCACTTTCTCTGCCACCTCGGGCGTTACCCAGGCGCCCCAGATCTCGGGCTGGGTCTTGAGGAAATGTGCTGCCCCGTCGGCCCCGGTGGCCTGCTGGTCGCTCATCCAGGCCAGCAGGCCATTGACCGTGTCGTTGCTCCAGCTGCGTTTGTTCAGGTAGTCCACAGCGGGACCGCCGGCTTTCTGGAAGCGGTCGGTGAGCACGGTGAACACCTCGGCGCGCGCCCAGTCGCTCTTCTTGGGGTTGTCGCACTCCGCCTTGGCATTGCAGGCTTCCCATGCCTCTTTGTCGTGTGGCACACCGGCGTCTAGCTTGACCATCTCGTACTTGCCCAGGATGGATGTGGGCGCCCAGTAGTACCCCAGCCAGCCCTGCTTGCGCTCATACGCCTTGGCGATCGAACCGTCCAGCCCTGCGGCCGAGCCGGTGTCCACCAGCAGGAAGCCCTTGTCGGCCGCGTCCCAGGCCTTGAACGCGTTGCCAGTGGTCAACTGGCAGTTCCAGCCCGAGGGGCAGTTGTGCACCGCGCCCTTCCGCTTGTTCTCGGCCGACGGAAACAGCTCCGGGTGCTTGAGGGCATCGTCGATGGTCTTGATGTCCGGATGGGCATCGGCCAGGTACTTCGGAATCCACCAGCCCTCGACGCCTCCATCCGCAAGCGATTTGGCGGCGTAGTGCAGCTTGCCTTCCTTCACCGCGGCGTCCAGCGGTTGGCGCACGGCGTTGATCCACGCTTCGGGTGCCACGTCGGGTTGCCCCTTCTCCATCATGGCGGTCAGCGTGGGCATGGTGTCACCCGGCACCAGTTCAACCTCGCAACCGTAGCCCTTGGACAGAATGATGTTGTCAATGTGGGCCAGTACCTCGGCCGACTGCCAGTTCATGTTGGCCACCGTGACCTTGCCGCAGACGGAGGTCTGTGCCACCTCGGGTGTGGCGGCTGGGGAAGGTGTTTCCTCTTTCTGGCCACATGCGCTCAGCGCCAGCGCGGCGGCGAGCAGGGACAGACGGGAAAGCGGGGGGATGCGCGACATGGTTTTCTCCAAGTTTCGAGTGGTGTTGTCCACCGACGCGGGGCGCCACTGGATGCGAAGTGCACACCCAACGGCCTGAAGAAAACGAACGCTGCTGCAAACGAGGTGACCAGCCGCTCAACCAACAGACAGTTGGATTGAACTCAACTCGGAAATATAACTTTGAGAATAAATCTCACGCAAATGCTGCGACTTTTCATATAACGAAGCCCATCGGCTCCGAGAAGGCCGCGGCTCGAATGAAAGCCGGCCCGCTGTCACCGCAGCGAGTGCAGCGGATGCGCGTGAGCAGGCCAGGGCGAAACAAAGAATTCGACCACCTGTGCATCGCTCACCTCTTCGATGCAGGACGGGTTCCAGCGCGGGGCGTGGTCCTTGTCTACCGCCAGTGCGCGGATCCCTTCAACGGTTTCGCTCGCGGCGCCCGGGCGCAGGTGGAAGCAGCGACGGACCAGGTCGCGCTCCATGCGCAGTTCGTCGGCCAGCCCCATACCCCGTGCCCGGCGAACCTGCTCCAGCACCACATGCAGCATCAGCGGTGAACGCTTGCGCAGCAACTGTGCGGTTTCGCTGGCCCACTCGCCTTGGGCCTGCTCCAGCGCCTGAACCACCGCCTTCACGTTGTCCAATGCAAATACGCGGTCGATGTCCGCCTGCGGAAAGTGCGCCTTCGGCGGCACCTTCTGGACGTGATTGAGACACCAGCGCTCCACCGCCACGCCGCTCTCGTAGGGCGTCTGACCCAGGCTGTCCCACAGGCCCGCAAGGCGGCCGCTGTCCATCACCGCGTCGGCCAGGCCGGCCACCAGCGCATGAGCGCCGTCAAGCACCAGACCGGTCAGGGCCAGGTACTCACCCAGTCGACCCGGGCAGCGGCTGAGGAAGTAGCCGCCGCCCACGTCCGGAAACAGGCCGATGCCGGTTTCGGGCATGGCGATCTTGCTGCGTTCGGTGACGATTCGCAGGCTCGCTCCCTGACTGATGCCCATGCCCCCGCCCATGCAGATGCCGTCCATGAACGCGATGTAGGGCTTGGGGTAGGTGTGGATCAGGTGGTTGAGTGCGTACTCCTCGGTGAAGAAGTCCTCAAGTTCCGGGTTGCCCGCGAGCGCAGCCTGGTGAAAGAAGCGGATGTCACCGCCCGCGCAGAAACTGCCGAACGCGCCCTCCTTGCCCGTGCCACGGATCGCCACTGCCAGCACCTGCGGGTCTTCGCGCCAGGCCAGCAAGGCGGCACTGATGTCGCGGATCATGCCCAGCGAGAGCGCGTTCAGCGCCTTGGGCCGGTTGAGCGTGATGCAACCGACGCGACCACGGACTTCGGTGATGATGAACTGTTCGGACCCATTCATGGCGTTTCTCCAACGGATGTCTCGGTATTCCTGGCGCTGAGGGTCTGAATGCGCAGTGCACCCTGGCGGTCACGCCAGCCGGCCAGTTCGTTGAGCAGCAAGGCGGCGATCACCACACTGCCGCCGAGCAGCACCTCGCTCCCAGGCGTCTCGTTGGCCCAGAGCCAGGCCCAAACGATGCCAAAGATCACCTCCAGCAGCGCCAGCAGCGACACTTCGGGGGCCTTGAGCGAACGGGCGCAGACCACCGCCAGCGCGCAAGGAATCGCGAGCTGCACCAGACCCAGCAGGGCCAGCCACGCGATGTCGCTGCCTGTGGCCAGAAACGGGAATGCCAGAGGCAGGGTGAGCACGCTCGAGATCAACGCCCCAACCAGCACCGACGGCACGAGGTCGATGGACTCCCCGTGCTGCTGGCTGCGCTGCACAACGGTCCAGTTGATCGCGCCGCCCACCGGCACGCAGAGCGATGCCAGCGACCCCAGGACCAGGCCCGATGCATTTGCTGCCGGGTCGGTGAAGGCGGACCACATCTGGCTGCCGTACATGTACACGATGCCGGCGCCGGCCGTCACGATGGCGGCCCAGGTGCGCCCGGGCAGACGCTGGCCAATGAACACCCGGGCGATGACCGCGGTGAACAGCGGCCCCGCCGCCATGATCACCAGAACGTTGGCGACACTGGTGAAGGTCAGAGCCAGCATGAAGGCGGTGAACATCACGCTCCAGCAGACACCGGACACCCAGAAGGCGCGCGATCCGGCGAGGATGCCCCAGTGGCGCTGCAGCGCACCTTGACTCGTCGGGACACCACGGAGGGCTCCAGACGCACGGTCTGCTGCGCGCCACAGGGGCAGGATGAGCAGCAGCGACACAAAGGTGAATGCGCTGCGCCAGAAGGTGACTTCGAAACGCGCGGCCGACTCCAGCTGGCGCGAGACCACGCCGGCGATCGACCACATCAGGGTCACCGCGACCATGAGGAACACCGCCTGGGTGTGAGTCAGACGGTTGAGCAGCTTGAAGGGCATGGGTGTGAGTGGACCTTGGCGGGCAGCCAACGGCTGCCCGGCGGGTCAAGCTTCGCGCGAAGCGCGCTTGCGATCGTGTTCCTTGAGATGGCGCTTGCGCAGGCGCACGCTCTTGGGCGTGATCTCGACCAGCTCGTCGTCCTCGATGAACTCAACGCCGTATTCCAGCGTCAGGTCGATGGGCGGCGTGATCTTGATCGCGTCTTCCTTGCCGCTGACACGGAAGTTGGTCAGCTGCTTGGTGCGGGTGGCATTGACCACCAGGTCGTTGTCGCGGCTGTGGATGCCGACGATCATGCCCTCGTACACCGGGTCGTTGGGTTTGACGAACATGCGGCCGCGGTCGTCGAGCTTGCCCAGGGCGTAAGTGAAGATCTCGCCGTCGTCCATGGAGATCAGCACACCATTCTTGCGGCTGGCGATCTCGCCCTTGTGCGGTTCGTAGCCGTCGAAGATGTTGCTGATCAGGCCGGAACCGCGGGTCAGGTTCAGGAACTCGTTGGAGAAGCCGATCAGGCCACGCGCCGGGATCCGGTATTCCAGGCGCACGCGGCCCTTGCCGTCCGGCACCATGTTGACCAGCTCGCCCTTGCGCTCACCCAGGGCCTGCATCACGCCGCCCTGGTGGCCTTCCTCGATGTCGGCCGTCACCAGCTCGATCGGTTCGCACTTCTCGCCGTTGATCTCGCGGAACACCACGCGCGGCTTGGACACGGCCAGCTCGTAGCCTTCGCGGCGCATGTTTTCCAGCAGGATGGTCAGGTGCAGTTCGCCTCGACCAGACACCTCGAAGATGCCGTCCTCGTCGGTTTCCTTCACGCGCAGGGCCACGTTGTGCTGCAGCTCTTTCTGCAGGCGGTCCCAGATCTGGCGGCTGGTGACGAACTTGCCTTCGCGCCCGGCCAGCGGGCTGGTGTTGACGCAGAAGTTCATGGTCAGCGTGGGCTCGTCCACCTTGAGCATGGGCAGCGGCGTCGGATTGGAAGGATCGGTGACGGTCACGCCGATGCCGATGTCGGCGATGCCGTTGATCAGCACGATGTCGCCAGGGCCGGCCTCGGTCACCTGCACGCGGTCGAGCCCCTGGAAGGTCAGGACCTGGTTGATGCGGCCCTTGATGCTCTTGCCGTCTTCGCCCTCCATCACCAGTACGTCCATGCCGGGACGGATCTTGCCGGCACTGATACGACCGACGCCGATGCGGCCGACGAAGGTGGAGAAGTCCAGCGCGGAGATCTGCAGCTGCAGCGGCGCGTCCGGGTCACCCTGGTGGGCCGGCACATGCTTGAGCACGGTGTCGAACAGGGCCGACATGTTGGGGCCCCACTGTTCGCCAGGCGCACCCTCTTCCAGCGAGGTCCAGCCGTTGATACCCGAGGCGTAGACCACCGGGAATTCCAGCTGCTCGTCGGTCGCGCCGAGGTTCGCAAACAGATCGAAGGCTTCGTTGATCACCTTGGTCGGGTTGGCGCCGGGCTTGTCCACCTTGTTGACCACCACGATGGGCTTGAGCCCCAGGGCCAGGGCCTTCTTGGTCACGAAGCGGGTCTGCGGCATCGGGCCTTCCTGGGCGTCGATCAGCAGCACCACGCCGTCCACCATGGACAGTGCCCGCTCCACCTCACCGCCAAAGTCCGCGTGCCCAGGCGTGTCGACGATGTTGATGTGGGTGCCCTGCCAGCTCACGGCGCAGTTCTTGGCCAGGATGGTGATGCCGCGCTCGCGTTCGATGGCGTTGTTGTCCATCACCGTGTCCACGACCTTTTCGTGCTCAGCGAAGGTGCCCGACTGGCGCAGCAGCTGGTCGACCATGGTGGTCTTGCCGTGGTCGACGTGGGCGATGATGGCGATGTTGCGGATCTGTTTGCTCATGTTGCAGGTTCCAGGATTTGCTGTATTTCGATGGGGCTCAGCAGCCGCCCCGGGATGAGTTCGCCGGCCTGTGTGTGGCCACTGCCCAGCAGGACCGGCGTGTGGGAGGTGCCCGCTGGCGGGCCGTAGATCGCCACCCGGGACAGGTCGGACCAGGTCCCGCGGCGGCGCACACCGCTGAGAAAGCGCGCGGCATTGTCGCTGTCGAGCGTGACAGCCGTGTGGTCGGGCAGCAGCGCCTGCACCGGCAGCAGCCTTTGCAGGCGCTGCTCATCGGGCAAGGCCTCCAGGGCCTCGACCGTGATGCACTGGCCGGCGTCGAAGGGGCCGGTTTGCACCCGCCGCAGCAGGCTCAGATGCCCGCCGCAGCCCAGGGCCGCCGCAATGTCTTCGCCCAGCGTGCGGATGTAGGTGCCCTTGGAGCAGCGCACGCTCAAGCGCAGGAAGGGCTCATGTCCCTCGAGGCGCAGGTCCACAAGTTCCAGTTCGTGGATGGTGACTGCGCGCGGCTCACGCTCCACCGTGACGCCTTCACGGGCGTACTCATACAGCGCCTTGCCATCCTTCTTGAGGGCGCTGTGCATGGGCGGAATCTGGGTGATGGGCCCGGTGAAGCGATCCAGCACCTCTACCACTTGCCCGACGCTGCAGGTCACCGGACGGCTCTCCAGAACATCGCCCTCGGCGTCGCCGGTGGTCGTGGTCACACCCAGGCGGACCACGGTTTCGTAGCTCTTGTCGGCGTCCAGGTGCAGCTGGCTGAACTTGGTGGCTGCGCCGAAGCAGATCGGGAGCACGCCTGTGGCCAGAGGATCCAGCGTCCCGGTATGCCCGGCCTTTTCGGCGCGCAGCAGCCATTTGGCTTTCTGCAAGGCCTGGTTGCTGGAGAAGCCCAGCGGTTTGTCAAGCAACAGCACCCCATGCACAGGGCGCCGTGGCACCCTGGTGCTGTGGCGCTGCATGGTCATTCCTCGTTCTTGGAACGCGACGCAACGGCCTTTGAGATCAGCGCGTTCATGTCCGCCGCCCGCTCGGTGGTGCGGTCGAACACGAAGTGCAGCGTCGGCACGGTGTGGATGTGCAGGCGCTTGAACAAGCCATTGCGCAGGAACCCGGCGGCGGCGTTCAGGCCCTGTGTCGTCTCGTCCGGATTGCCGGTGAGAAGGCTGAAAAACACCTTGGCGTGGGCGTAATCGGGTGTGACCTCGACCGCGTTGATCGTGACCATGCCCACCCGCGGATCCTTGAGCTCGCGCGCGATCAGCTCGGCCAGATCGCGCTGGATCTGGTCGGCCACGCGGAAACCGCGGTTGGGGACGGAAGAAGCCTTGCGGGGCATGGTGGTGCTCGATCCTTACAGCGTGCGGGCCACTTCCTTGACCTCGAAGAACTCCAGCTGGTCACCTTCCTTGATGTCGCTGTAGTTCTTGAGCTTGATACCGCACTCGAAGCCTTCCTTGACTTCGCGCACGTCGTCCTTGAGGCGCTTGAGGGTGTCGATCTCGCCGGTGTAGACCACCACGTTGTCGCGCAGCAGGCGGAAGTGGGCGTTGCGGGTGACCATGCCGGACGTGACCATACAGCCGGCCACGGTGCCGATCTTGGACGCCACGAACACGGTGCGGATCTCTGCCGAGCCGATGACCTCTTCCCGCTTCTCGGGTGCCAGCAGGCCGGACATGGCCGCCTTCAGATCGTCCACGGCGTCGTAGATGATGTTGTAGTAGCGCAGGTCGACGTCATTGCCTTCGGCCAGCTTGCGCGCGCCGACGTCGGCGCGCACGTTGAAGCCAATGATGACCGCCTTGGAGGCGATCGCCAGGTTGACGTCGGACTCGCTGATGCCGCCCACGCCGGAGAACACCAGCTGCACCTTGACCTCGTCGGTCGAGAGCTTGAGCAGCGAGGCGCCCAGGGCTTCCTGCGACCCTTGCACGTCGGCCTTGATGATGATGGGCAGCACTTTGACTTCGCCAGCCGTCATGTCGGTGAACATGTTCTCCAGCTTGGCGGCCTGTTGCTTGGCCAGCTTGGTGTTGCGGAACTTGCCCGCACGGTAGGTGGCGATCTCGCGCGCGCGGCGCTCGTCGGTCATCACCATGAAGTCATCGCCGGCCTGCGGCACTTCGGACAGACCCTGGATTTCCACTGGAATGGACGGCCCGGCTTCCTTGATGGGCTTGCCGTTTTCATCCAGCATGGCACGCACACGGCCAGACGTCTGGCCGACCAGCACCACGTCGCCGGTCTTGAGCGTGCCGCTTTGCACCAGAACGGTCGCGACCGAGCCGCGGCCCTTGTCCAGACGGGCTTCGATCACCAGACCCTTGGCCATCGCATCCACCGGCGCCTTGAGTTCCAGCACCTCGGCCTGAAGCAACACCTGCTCCAGCAAGGCGTCGATGCCTTCGCCGGTCTTGGCGGACACACCCACGAAAGGCACGTCACCACCGAACTCTTCAGGCACGACCTCTTCGGCCACCAGTTCCGAGCGCACACGCTCGAGGTTGATGCCCGGCTTGTCGATCTTGGTCAAGGCCACGACCATGGGCACACCGGCCGCTTTCGCGTGCTTGATGGCTTCCTTGGTCTGCGGCATCACGCCGTCGTCGGCCGCACACACCAGAATGACGATGTCGGTGGCCTGGGCACCACGGGCACGCATGGCGGTGAACGCCTCGTGACCCGGGGTATCGAGGAAAGACACCATGCCGCGCGGCGTTTCCACGTGGTAAGCACCGATGTGCTGCGTGATGCCACCGGCCTCGCCTGCTGCCACCTTGGCGCGACGGATGTAGTCCAGCAGCGAGGTCTTGCCGTGGTCCACGTGGCCCATGACGGTGACCACAGGCGCACGGGGCTTGAGTTCGGCTTGGTGCTGGCCTGCTTCCTCGTCGGTGAAGGCTTCCGGATCATCCAACGCCGCCACCACCGCGGTGTGCCCCAGTTCTTCCACCACGATCATGGCGGTGTCCTGGTCCAGCGGCTGGTTGATGGTGACCATCTGGCCCAGCTTCATCAGTTGCTTGATCACTTCGGAGGACTTCAGGCTCATCTTGTGCGCGAGTTCGGCCACCGTGATGGTTTCCGGCACGTGCACCTCGATGACCTTGGCTTCCGTCGGGGCCACAAAGCTGCTCTGGGCGCTGTCACGGCTGTCGCGGTCGCCACGGCGGCCGCCGCCCTTGGGGCCGCTGCGCCAGTTGGAACGACCAGCGCTGGTGTCGCCACGGGTCTTGATTTCCTTCTTCTTCGCTGCGTCGTCCTTCCAGGTCGACGACAGGTTTTCGGACTTGATTTCCTTCTTGCCACCGGCGCCAGGCGCGGCCGCTGCACCCGCGGCCGTCTTGGCGGCAGGCGTGCCAGCAGGCTTGTGCAGTGTGCCCTTGATGGCCTTGGGATCGGGCGTGGGTTCCGGCTTCTTGGCCACGAGGGTCTTGGCCGGTGCAGCCATCATCGCGCGGATGTTGGCGGCCTCGGCCTCGGCCTTGCGCCGACGCTCCAGCAGATCCTGCGCGCGCGACTCTTCCGCCTTGCGGGCTTCGGCCTGCTTGTCGGCCTCCGCCTTGGCAGCAGCTTCACGCTCGGCCGCGGCAGCGGCACGGCGCTGGTCTTCCTTGGCAGCCTCTTCCTTGGCAGAGTCGACAGAAGCGGCGGATTTCGCCGCCGCCTGTTGCCGCGCCTGGGCTGCGGCCTCTTCGGCCTCTGCGGCCTGGCGCGCGAGTTCCGCCTGGCGGGCCTCTTCTGCTTCGCGCTGCTGGCGCTTGATCAGCAGTTCTTCTTCCTGGCGCCGCAGCAGCTCGGCCTGACGGCGGGCTTCTTCCTCGCGACGTGCCAGCTCGGCCGGATCCACCGCCGGTGCGGCTGGCTCGACGGCCTCCGTCGGCACGTCCGGGACCACCACCTCATCGTCGCGCTTGACGAAAGTGCGCTTCTTGCGTACTTCGACCTGGATGGTGCGGGCGCGCCCGGTGGCGTCGGCCTGTTTGATCTCCGTGGTGGACTTCTTCACCAGCGTGATCTTCTTGCGCTCGGCGCCGGCGGTACCGTGACTGGCCTTGAGGTGGCCCAGCAGCTTCTGCTTGTCGGTCTCGGTGACCACATCGGTCCCTGCGGTTTTGGGCACCCCGGCAGCAGACAGCTGCTCCAGCAGGGTGGTGGTGGGCTTGTTCAGCTCAGCGGCCAATTCGGCAACGGTGGTACTGGTCATAGGTGTTTGTTCTCCGCTCGTGCCTGCACGGGTCAGTTGGACGCAGGCGTCTCCTCACCGGAGAACCAGTGAGCGCGGGCGCGCATGATCAGGCTGGTCGCCTCTTCGGGCGTCTGGCCGGTCATGTCGGTGAGTTCGTCGGTGGCCAGATCGGCCAGTTCGTCGCGGGTGTGCACGCCGCCGTCGGCCAGTTTGGCGACCAGGTCGGGGGTCATCCCCTCCAGGTCCCGCAGATCCTGCGACACCTCTTCCACACTTTCTTCGCGGGCGATTTCCATCGTCAGCAGCGCGTCCTTGGCGCGGGCACGCAGCTCGTTGACCGTGTCCTCGTCGAAGGACTCGATTTCCAGCATCTCCTGCAGAGGCACATAGGCCACCTCTTCCAGACTGGTGAAGCCCTCCTCGATCAGGATGTCGGCGATCTCCTGATCCACGTCAAGCTTGGCCATGAACAGCTTGCGGATGCCGTCGGCCTCTTCGGCCTGCTTCTGCGCAGACTCGTCGGCGGTCATGATGTTGATGCGCCAGCCGGTCAGATCGGACGCAAGGCGGACGTTCTGGCCACCGCGGCCGATGGCGATCGCGAGGTTCTCCTCGTCCACCACCACGTCCATGGCATGGCGCTCTTCGTCAACCACGATGGACACCACGTTGGCCGGTGCGAGTGCACCGATCACGAACTGCGCGGGATCTTCGGACCAAAGCACGATGTCCACGCGCTCGCCCGCCAGCTCGTTGGTCACCGCATTGACACGCGAGCCACGCACACCGACGCAGGTGCCGATGGGGTCAATGCGCTTGTCATGCGACAGAACGGCGATCTTGGCGCGCGAACCGGGGTCGCGGGCGCAGGTCTTGATCTCCAGCAGGCCTTGCTCGATCTCCGGCACTTCCTGGCGGAACAGCTCGATCATGAACGAGGGTGCGGAACGCGACAGCAGGATGGGCGCGCCACGCAGTGTCAGGTCGACCTCCATGATCATGGCGCGCACGCGGTCGCCGGTGCGGAAGTTTTCCTTCGGGATCATCTCGCCGCGCTTGAGGCGGCCTTCGACACGACCGCTCTCGACGATCAGGTCGCCCTTGTCCATGCGCTTGACGGTGCCGACAAAGATTTTGTCGCCGCGGCTCATGAAGTCGTTGAGCAGCATTTCGCGCTCGGCGTCACGGATTTTTTGCAGGATCACCTGCTTGGCGGCCATGGCGCCGATGCGGCCGATCGGCACGCTTTCCACCGGCTTCTCGATGTAGTCGCCCTCTTCGATGTCCGGGATGTCGTCACGGGCATCGCTCAGCAACTCCTCGGCATCCGGGTTCTGCAGGCCCGCCGAATCAGGCACCACCAGCCAGCGGCGGAAGGTTTCGTAAGCACCCGTGTCCGGGTCCATCGCGACACGGATGTCGACCTCACCCTTGTAGAGTTTTTTGGTCGCCGAGGCCAGCGCCTGTTCGACCGCACCAAGCACGACGTCGCGTTCGACGTTCTTCTCGCGCGAGATGGCATCGATCAGCATCAACATTTCGCGATTCATATCAGTCGCCTACCTTTCCGTATCTCTTCTCTCAAATCACAAAAAAACTCAGGAGCCGGCACGCCGCCCCTTGAAATTCACGAGGGGAGCCAGCCTGGCCTGCTGGACGTCGCCCAGCGCAAACGTCAGCGCCTGAAGAGGTGCGGGTTCGCGCTTTTTGCTCACGCGCTGCCCTGGTTTGACGGGCGGCTCGTCACTCCATACCACCTGCCACATCACCCCGTCGGCGGCCCGCTCCAGCGTGCCGCGAAACTTTTTCCTGTTGGCCGCCACTGCGCCGCCGGTGGCGCCGATGGGCTCCTTGAGCGTGAGATCAATGACCTGCCCCTGGAACCGCTGATAGTCGGCCTCGTGCCGCAGCGGCCGGTCGATACCGGGCGAACCCACTTCGAGGCGCCGGTAATCCAGGCCCTCGACCTCCAGCAGATACTGCAGCTGCCGGGTGACCGTCTCGCAATCTTCCACAGTCACGAACTGTTCGGGGCCCGCGGGTTCACCTGGCGGCGGGGCCTGCCAGGGCAGGTCGATCGTCACCCGGAGCAAGCCACCAGCCGAACGCTCCAGATCCACCAGGTCAAAACCCAGTCCGGTCACGGTTTGCGCAATGGTGTCTTGCCAGCTCATCGGGTGTATTGAAGCCTTGTGGTGAATGGAATCGAGATTCCGGAAAGCGTTTGGACAAAAAAAATGGGCCGGTAGTAACCCGCCCATTTGGTCGTGAAGCTGGCATTGTACTCCGTGCGGCACCGTTCTTGCAATAGCACCCACCAGGAAAGCGTCAGATGCCGAGCACCCACTGAATGACGTTTTTGGCCATGAAACCCATCATGCCTAGGGACAGCACCAGAAAGATGATGAAGGTGCCGAATTTGCCGGCCTTGGACTCCAGGGCCAGATTCAGCACGATGAACAGCATGTAGAGAATGAAGGCCCCCACCCCGAAGGTCAGGCCGAACTGGGCAATCTGACCCTCGGTCAGACCAAATATCGTGTTTTCCATGACTGGGAAATGGGCCGGACTCAGTGGGCCGAAACCGGCGATGGGGTCGCGGTGAGGTCGCAGTAGGCATGCCAGCTCGCGTGGGCGATCAGCGGTATGACCACCACCAGTCCCACCAGTGCGGTGACCATGCCGAGCCCGACCAGCATCGTGATCAGCACGGCCCACCAGACCAGCGGCCCCGGGTAGTCGGCCACCGCGCGCCAGCTGGCCGTGACCGCCATGCTCACGGGCACGCTCTTGTCGATCAGCATGGGAATGGCGACAACACTGGATGCAAACACAGGTGCTGCCAGCAGGGACCCCAGCACAAGCCAAACCTCAAACAGGCCGACCTCCTTGACGAGCACCACGTGGCGGAAAAAGTCCACCGGCTTGAGGATGGGTGTCGGGGACCAAAGCGTGATCAGACCAGCCGAAGCCATCACCCAACCTGTTCCGGCCAGGCCCAGCAAGACGCCGAAACGCACCAAACGGCCATCGAAGGACTTCCACAGCGCGAAGACATCTCGCAGCCCCGCCTTGCGGCCGGCCGCGCGTTCTCGGCTGATGTGATAGAGACCTGTGGCCAGCACCGGTGCCACGATGAGGAAACCCGAAAACGCACCCGCCAGCAGCCAGAAGCGGTCCCGTGCCAGCCAGAGCAGCAGCCAGCCAAAGAGTGCCAGCGCCAGCCCGTGCAGCATGCCCGGCAGCGGGTTGGCCCGCAGGTCTTCCCAGCCGCGCTCGATCCAGCGGGTCGGCGAAATCATGTCCACGGGCATGGTCCGTGTCGTCGCGGGCTTGGAGGCTTGGGTCATGAAAAGCAGCGTTTGGACGTGGTCGGTGCGTTCGACAAGACGCGATTGCGCCGCAACCGATCCTAATGGAAGCTCAGGACGCGGCGCTGACAAGCGCCTGTGTGTAGGCGTTGTTTGGCGCACGGAGGACCTGCTCGACGGGGCCCCGCTCCATCACGACACCATCCTTGAGCACCAGCACCTCGTGGGCCATGGCCCGGATCACCGCGATGTCGTGGGTGATCAGCAGGTAGCTCAGGCCGCGCTCTCGCTGCAGGCGCTGCAGAAGGGTCAGCACCTGTTGCTGGACGGTCACGTCCAGCGCGCTGGTGGGCTCGTCCAGCACCAGCAGCTGCGGCTCGACGATCAGCGCGCGCGCGATGGCCAGGCGCTGGCGCTGCCCGCCGGAAAATTCGTGCGGGTAGCGCTGCAGCCAGTCGTCGGCTTGACTGGGTTCGGACACCAGCCCGACGTCGGCCAGCGCCGCCCTCACCCGTTCGCGGCGCTGCGCCGCATCCAACGCCGGCTCGTGAACGACGAGCCCCTCCCCGACGATCTGCTCCACCGTCATGCGCGGGGACAGAGAGGAAAACGGGTCCTGGAACACCACCTGGACTTGGCGGCGAAGCGCTTTTTCGGCGCCGGTCTGGCGCGCTTGCGCCCAGCCGGTGTCGCCGATATGCAGATCGCCGCTGTGCGGCAGCAGGCCCAGCGCAGCCAGAGCCAGGGTTGATTTGCCCGACCCGGACTCACCAACCACCCCGAGTGTGCCGCCGGACGGAATCGCAAAATCGGCCCCCTCCAGCGCGACGAAACTGCCGCGCCGGAACCAGCCCCGGAGCCCGGGCAGCGGCACCGGATAGCTCACACGCAGGCCCTGCGCCCGCATCACCGTCGGCGCATCTGCGGTTGGCTCGGCCACATCCCGCCGAGCCTCGCTGGCCAGCAGGCGGCGCGTGTAGGCATGCTGAGGCGCCTTATACACCGACTCCACCCCGCCCTGCTCCACCAGATGCCCTTTTTCCATCACAGCCACCCGGTCGGCGAAGCGCCGCACCAGGTTCAGGTCGTGGGTGATGAGCAGCACCGCCATGCCGTGCTGGCGCTGCAGGTCCGAGAGCAGTGCCAGGATCTGGGCCCGCACCGTGACGTCCAGGGCAGTGGTCGGCTCATCGGCGATCAGCAACTTCGGCTGGGCCGCCAGCGCCATGGCGATCATGGCGCGCTGGCGCTGACCGCCGCTGAGCTGGTGCGGAAACGCCCCGGCGCGCCGGGCGGGCTCGGGGATGCCGGTCGAGGCCATCAACTCGATGGCGCCGGACCGCGCCTGCGCGGTGGTCAGCCCTTTCTTGAGCTGGAGCACCTCGACGATCTGCTCGCCCACGCTGTAGAGCGGGTTGAGCGCCGTCATCGGCTCCTGGAAGATCACCGCGATGCGGTCGCCCCGGATGCCGCGCAGCGCGTGTTCGCTCAGGGCCAACAGATTCGCGCCGTCAAAGCTGGCCGTGCCGTGCACCTCGGCGTTCTGAATCAGCCGCAGCAGCGACAGCGCCGAAACCGTCTTGCCGGAGCCCGACTCGCCGACCAGCGCCAGCTTCTCACCGGCCGCGAGCGAAAAGTCGATGCCGTGCACCACCTCGTGGCCACCAAACGAGACGCTCAGGCCCTTGACCTCCAGCAGCAGCGTCATCGGTCGGCCTTTCGCGGGTCGAGCGCATCCCGCAGCGCGTCGCCCATGAAGGTCAGCAGCAGCAGCGTGATGACCAGAACGCCAAAGGTCGAGAGCGAGATCCACCAGGCGTCGATGTTGTTCTTGCCCTGGCTCAGCAGTTCGCCCAGCGACGGCGTGCCCGGCGGCACGCCCAGGCCCAGGAAGTCCAGCGAGGTCAGCGCCAGGATGGCTGCGCTCATGCGGAACGGCAGGAAGGTGACCACCGGCGTCAGGCTGTTGGGCAGTACGTGGCGCCAGATGATCTGGCCGTTGGACAGCCCCATGGCTCGCGCCGCGCGCACATAGTCCATCTGCCGGTTGCGCAGGAACTCCGCCCGCACGTAGTCGGACAGCCCCATCCAGCCGAACAGGCTGAGCAACACCAGCAACAGGCCGATGCTCGGCGACAGCACGGCCGAGAAGATGATCAGCAGGTACAGCTCAGGCATCGAGGACCAGATCTCGATGAAGCGCTGGAAGGCCAGATCGGTCTTCCCGCCAAAGAAACCCTGGATCGCGCCAGTGAGAATGCCCAGCACGGTGCCGATGAAGGTCAATGCCAGGGCAAACAGCACGCTGACGCGAAAGCCGTAGATGAGTTGCGCCAGCAGGTCGCGTCCGCGATCATCGGTGCCCAGCCAGTTGTCGGCCGTCGGGCGGGACGGGTTGGGCTCCTTGGCGAAGTAGTTCAGCGTCTTGGGTCCGTAGGGGTTGGGCGCGTAGATGGCCCAGTTGTCCCCCTGGGTGATGCGCTCGCGGATGAAGGGGTCGAGGTAATCGGTATCGGATTCGAAATCGCCGCCAAACGTGGTTTCCGGCAGGTCCTGCACCATCGGGAAATAGGTCGTGCCCTCGTAGCGCACGAGCAGCGGGCGGTCATTGGAGATCAGCTCGGCGAACAGGCTCAGCAGCACCAGGGTGCAGAACAGCACCAGGCTCCAGTAGCCCAGGCGGTTGCGCTTGAAACGTTGCCAGGCGCGGCGGGAGGGGGACAGCGAGGCGGCGGCCATCAGTCGAACTTCACGCGCGGATCCACCCACACGTAGCAGAGATCGGACACCAGCTTGGTGATCAGGCCGATCAGGGTAAACAGGAACAGCGTGCCCATGACCACGGGGTAGTCGCGCCGTATCACGCTCTCGTAGCCGAGCAGGCCCAGCCCGTCGAGAGAGAACTGGGTCTCGATCAGCAAAGCGCCGGTGAAGAAGGCGCCGATGAAGGCGGCCGGAAAGCCGGTCACGATGGGGATCAGGGCGTTGCGGAACACGTGCTTCCACAGCACCTGCCGCTCGCTCAGACCCTTGGCGCGGGCCGTCATCACATACTGTTTGCGGATCTCTTCGAGGAACGAGTTCTTGGTGAGCATGGCCGTCACGGCGAAGCTGCCCAGCACCATCGCAGTCACCGGCAGCGTGATGTGCCAGAGGTAGTCGACGATGCGAGCGCCCCAGCTCAGCTCCTCCCAGTTCGACGAGGTCAGGCCGCGCAGCGGAAACCACTGCAGCTGGCCGCCGAAGATCACCAGCAGCGCGACGCCGAGCACGAAGCCCGGTATCGCATACCCCACCAGCACCAACAATGTGGTCACCAGATCGAAGCGAGACCCGGCGCGCACCGCCTTGGCCACGCCCAGCGGCACCGCCACCAGGTAGCTGATCAGAAAGGTCCAGAGCCCGAGGCTGACCGACACCGGCAGCTTTTCGATGATCAGCTGCGAGACCGCCTTGTTCTGGAAGAAGCTGGTGCCGAGGTCGAAGCGCGCGAACTGGCCCAGCATCTGGAAGAAGCGCTCGTGCGCGGGTTTGTCGAAGCCATACAAGGCCTTGATCTGCTCCAGCCGTTGCGGGTCCACGCCCTGCGCGCCGCGGTAGACAGAGCCACCCTCCGCACCCGTACCGGCCCCGGCACGCGCCTCCGCGAGGTACTGTTCCACCGGCCCGCCCGGCACGAACTGGATCACGACGAAAGTCAGCAGCAGCACCCCGAACAGCGTCGGGATCATCAACAGCAGGCGCTTGAGGATGTAGGACCACATATCAGGGTTTCGCCCACCAGGTGTCGATCGCCCAGTCCTCACCGGTGGCATAGGGCGGCATGACTTCCGGCCGGGCGAGGCGCCAGGCGTTGTAGACCATGCGGTGTGTGCTCGAAGACCACTGTGGCACCAGGTAGTGGCCATGCGTGATCACACGGTCCAGCGCGCGGCAGGCCGCCAGAAAGTCAGGCCGGGCATCGGCGCCGACCATCCTTGCGACCAGGCCGTCGACCGCTGGACTTTTCACGCCGGCCATGTTGCCCGAGTCCTCGGTGTCGGCGGCCTTGCTGCCGAACAGGTCGGCGTATTCGGGACCGGGATTGTGGGTGCCGCCATAGGCGATCGAGGTGATGTCGAAGTTGAACGTGCGCAGGCGCTGCTGGTAGAGCGCGAAGTCCACCGGTCGGAAGTTCAGCTGGACACCCAGCTTGGCGAGGTTGCGCGACCAGGGCGTCACCACGCGCGCGCCGGTTTCCTGGCTGTCCAGGTATTCCAGCACCATCGCCTCGCCCTTCGCATTGCGCAGTGCGCCGTCCTTCACCGTCCAACCGGCTTCGCGCAACAGCGCCTGCGCTTTTCGAAGGTTGCCGCGCAGCGAGTCTTCGCCGTCGGTGCGCGGCGAACGATAGGCCGGGCCAAAGACGGCCGGAGGCAGCTGGGCACGCCATGGCGACAGGAGGGCCAGCTCGGCCGGCGACGGCATTCCCTCGGCCGCGCAGTCGGTGTTGCCGAACAGGCCCTGCACCCGCTGGTAGGCTCCGTAGAACATCTGCCGGTTCATCCACTCGTAGTCCAGCGCCAGGCCCAGCGCCTGCCGCACTCGGATGTCGTCCAGCGGAGGGCGCCGGATGTTGAGCACATAGCTCTGGAAACCGGTGGGCTGCTTGTGCGTGAACTCGGCCTTGACCAGTTCGCCGCTGTCAAAGCGTTTGCCGTTGACACGCCGGGCCCAGTCACCAGCCGAGAAGAAGCGCATCAGGTCGAACTCGCCGGCCTTGAGTGCTTCAAGCCGCGCGGTGTTGTCTTTGTAGATCTTGACGGTGATGCGGTCGAAGTTGGCGGTGCCACGGCGCACCGGCAGGTCCTTCGCCCAATAGGCCGGATCGCGCACATAAGTGATGTCCTTGCCGAAGCGCACCGGCCCGATCTTGTAAGGGCCGCTGCCAATGGGGATGTCCATCACCACCTGGTCAAAGCTCTTGCGCTGCCCGGTCTTCGGGTCTGTCTCGTCGCCCCAGGCGCGGCTGAATACCGGCAGGCCGCCCACGGTCAGCGGCAGCTCGCGGTTGAATTTCTTGAAGCGGTAACGCACCGTGCGGTCGTCGACCACATCGACACCGGCCACGTCTTCAAGAATCGTCTTGTAGGCCGGCGAGGTGTGGGGGCCGACCAGCGTCTCGTAGCTGTGCTTCACGTCGGCGGCCAGCACCGGCTGACCGTTGTGGAACCTCGCCTCCGGCCGGATGCGGAAGGTCACCGAGAGCCGGTCGGGCGCCAGCGACACTTCTGAGGCCAGCAGGCCGTAGGCCGAACCGGTTTCGTCCAACGCACCCGCCAGCAGGCTGTCGAACATCAGCGACGACAGGTAGGCCGGCGCGTTGCCGCGCAGTGTGAACGGGTTGTATTTGTCGAAGGTGGAAACCCGCAGGTTGCTCACCAGACGCAGCTCGCCGCCCTTGGGCGCGTCGGGATTGACGTAGTCGAAGTGCGTAAAGCCCGGTGGGTATCGCAGTTCGCCCCAGAGCGCATAGCCGTGTGCGGCCCATGCTGGCATCGAGACCGCCACGGCGCCGATGGCCGCCACAAGGCGCCACGGGCGGAGGAAAAGGACTCGATGGGCTTGCATGCGACAATTCTGCGGGAAATTTTTCTGGAGTCTGAACAATGGGTTTTCTCGCCGGCAAGAAACTGCTGATCACGGGCGTGCTGTCCAACCGGTCCATCGCCTACGGCATTGCCAAGGCCTGTCATGCGCAAGGGGCCGAGCTGGCCTTCAGCTACGTGGGCGAACGCTTCAAGGACCGCATCACCGAATTTGCGGCCGATTTCAACTCGAACCTGATCTTCGACTGCGACGTCGGCGACGATGCCCAGATCGAGAAGCTGTTTGCCGACCTGTCGCAGAACTGGCCCAAGTTCGACGGCTTCGTGCACAGCATCGGTTTCGCCCCGCGCGAAGCGATTGCCGGTGACTTCCTGGATGGCCTGACGCGAGAGAACTTCCGCATCGCCCACGACATCAGCGCCTACAGCTTCCCGGCCATGGCCAAGGCGGCCCTGCCCTACCTCAACACCAACGCCGCGTTGCTGACGCTGAGCTACCTGGGCGCGCTGCGCACCATCCCCAACTACAACACCATGGGCCTGGCCAAGGCCAGCCTGGAAGCCAGCGTGCGCTACCTGGCCGAATCGCTGGGACCACGCGGCATGCGGGTCAATGGCATCAGTGCCGGTCCGATCAAGACCCTGGCTGCCAGCGGCATCAAGGACTTCGGCAAGCTGCTTGGCTATGTGGCCGCAGCGTCTCCCCTGCGCCGCAACGTCACGATCGAGGACGTCGGCAATGTGGCCGCCTTCCTGTTGTCGGACCTGGCCTCGGGTGTGACATCGGAAATCACCTACGTAGACTGCGGCTTCAGCCAGACCGCCGGCATCAGCAAGGACAGCGAGTCGGTCTCCTGACCGGTCTTTCCTTCGCGATGACCACCATGGACACCGGTCGACGCAGCGTCCTCGCTGCCATCGCCGGTGTTTTTTTGTGTCCATTGCCATCGCTGGCCGCCGACGCGTCACCGGCCCTGATGCTGGCGGGCAAGTACCGGCCCGGGCTGGACCTGTCGGCCTACTGGGTGAGCGAAAAGTACGACGGTGTGCGCGGCTTCTGGGACGGGCAGCGCCTGTGGACCCGCGGTGGAGAACCTCTGTCGCCGCCCGCCTGGTTCACCCAGGGCTGGCCGCCGACGCCCATGGACGGCGAGTTGTGGGCCGGGCGCGGCCGTTTCGAGGAAGTCAGCGGCACCGTGCGCCAGTTGCAGGCCAGCGACGAGGCCTGGCGTCGCATCCGCTTCATGGTGTTCGATCTGCCTGCCCATCCAGGCCTGTTCGATGAGAGGCTGGCGGCTTACCAGACGCTGGTGCGCCAGCTTGATCTGCCGTGGGTGGTGGCGGTGCCCCAGGAGAAAATCACCGACCACGGCACGCTGCAGCGCCGGCTCAAGACCGACGTACAGGCGGGCGCCGAGGGCCTGATGCTGCACCGAGGAGATTCGCCCTACCGCGCGGTGCGGGGCGACGACCTGGTCAAGCTCAAGCCGTTTGACGATGCCGAGGCGCGCGTTCTGTCCTACGTGCCCGGCAAAGGACGGCATGCCGGGCGGATGGGTGCGCTGTGGGTCGAGACGCCCGACGGCCAGCGCTTCCGGCTGGGCACGGGTTTCTCAGACGCGCAGCGCAAACATCCACCCTCTGTCGGCAGCTGGATCACCTACCGCTACCGGGGTCTGCACGACAGCGGGCTGCCCCGGTTCGCCAGCTTCCTGCGCGAGCGCCCGGACTACCGGCCACCCGCCCGCTGACTTTGTCCGTCAGGCGCCAGACACCTGGCGCAGGTGCGCGTAGATCTGGTCCTTGAGGGCGAGCTTCTCCTTCTTGAGCCGCTCGATCTCCAGCTGCGTGCCCGGTTCGATGTGGGCTTCCTTGTTCCTGATCTGCTGATCGAGCTCGTTGTGCTTGTCGAACAGCCGGGTGAAGTGGTGATCGTGGCCCTTGAGGCTTGTGATCAGATCGCGGTATTCGGGAAACATCGGTGCTCCTCTGGTGTCGGGATGCCAGCTTACCCCGCCTTCACACAGTCCGCAAAGTAGCTGACCACGCCGTCGAGCCCGACCTCCTGCACCAGGCCATGGATATCGGTCTCGAACCCCGGGCATTCACGGGCAAACTCGCGGTTGAACTTGAGGTAGTCCACGATCTTCTTGTTGAACACCTCGCCCGGGATCAGCAGCGGAATGCCCGGCGGATAAGGCGTCACCAGGCTGGTGGTGATGCGGCCTTCCAGATCGTCGATCGGCACGCGCTGCGTGGTGCGATGGGCGATGTGCGCGAACGCGTCGCTGGGCTTCATGGCCGGCGTGTGGTCGCTCAGGTACATGTCGGTCGTCAGGCGCGCGATGTCGTACTTGGCGTAGAGCGCGTGCACATGCTGGCAGAGGTCGCGCAGGCCCATCTGTTCGTAGCGCGGTTGCTTGGCGCAGAACTCCGGCATGATCCGCCACATTGGCTGGTTCTTGGCGTAGTCGTCCTTGAACTGCTGCAACGCCGTCAGCAGCGTGTTCCAGCGGCCCTTGGTGATGCCGATGGTGAACATGATGAAGAACGAGTACAGCCCGGTCTTCTCCACCACCACGCCGTGTTCCGCCAGGAACTTGGTGACGATGGACGCCGGAATGCCGGTGGCCGCAAAGTCGCCCTTGAGGTTCAGGCCCGGTGTCACGATGGTGGCCTTGATCGGGTCGAGCATGTTGAAGCCCGGCGCCATGTCGCCGAAGCCGTGCCAGGCTTCCTCACCATCCGAGGGCTGAACCCCGTCGGCATCGGTGCGCTTGAGGACCCAGTCGCTGGCGCGGCCAATGCCCTCTTCCACCAGGTTGTCCGGCCCCCAGACCTGGAACCACCAGTCGTCCTGTCCGAACTCGGCTTCCACCTTGCGCATGGCACGTCTGAAGTCCAGCGCCTCGGCGATGCTCTCTTCCACGAGCGCCGTGCCGCCCGGCGGCTCCATCATGGCGGCAGCCACGTCGCAGCTGGCGATGATGCTGTACTGCGGACTGGTGCTCGTGTGCATCAGATAGGCCTCGTTGAACAGATGCCTGTCCAGCTTGGTGCTCTGGGAGTCCTGCACCAGCACATGGCTGGCCTGGCTGATGCCGGCCAGCAGCTTGTGGATGGACTGCGTGGCGTACACCACCGAATTCTGCGGACGCGCGCGCTTCTTGCCCATGGCGTGGAAGCTGCCGTAGAACGGGTGGAAGGCCGCGTGCGGCAGCCAGGCCTCGTCAAAGTGCAGGTTGTCCACCCAGCCATCGAGCAGGTTCTTGATGGTCTCGGTGTTGTAGAGCACGCCGTCGTAGGTGGACTGCGTCAGTGTCAGGATGCGAGGCTTGACCTTGTCAGCATCGACTCCAGCGAGCAGCGGATTGGCACGGATCTTGGCCTTGATGGCCTCGACCTCGAACTCGGCCTGCGGGATCGGGCCAATGATGCCGTAGTGGTTGCGTGTGGGCTTGAGGAAGACGGGGATGGCCCCCGTCATGATGATCGAGTGCAGGATGGACTTGTGGCAGTTTCGGTCCACCACCACCACATCACCCGGCGCCACCGTGTGGTGCCAGACCATCTTGTTCGATGTCGACGTGCCGTTGGTCACGAAGTAGCAGTGGTCGGCGTTGAATATGCGTGCGGCGTTGCGCTCGCTCGCACCAATGGCACCGTTGTGGTCCAGCAGCTGGCCGAGCTCCTCCACCGCGTTGCACACGTCGGCGCGCAGCATGTTCTCACCATAGAACTGGTGGTACATCTGGCCCACCGGGCTCTTGAGGAACGCGACGCCACCCGAGTGACCAGGGCAGTGCCACGAGTAAGAACCATCTTCCGCATAGTCCAGCAGGGCCTTGAAAAACGGCGGCTGGATGCCTTCGAGATAGCTCTTGGCCTCGCGGATGATGTGCCGCGCCACGAACTCCGGCGTGTCCTCGAACATGTGGATGAAGCCATGCAGCTCGCGCAGCACGTCGTTGGGCAGGTGGCGGCTGGTCTTGGTCTCGCCATGCACGTAGATCGGCACCTCGGCGTTCTTGCGGCGCACTTCCTCAATGAAGTTGCGAAGGTTCAGCACCGCGGGGTCCAGATCAGGCCCAGGGGTGAACTCCTCGTCGTCGATGGACAGGATGAAGGCGCTGGCGCGCGACTGCTGCTGCGCAAACTGTGAAAGGTCGCCATAGCTCGTCACGCCTACCACTTCGAAGCCTTCGCTTTCAATGGCCTGTGCCAGGGCGCGGATCCCCAGGCCAGACGTGTTTTCGGAACGGAAGTCCTCGTCGATGATGACGATGGGAAAGCGGAATTTCATCGCGTATCTCCAGCCGGTGCGAGCCGGGGCGTGTGGGAAGGGCCAGGAAGCGGGCAAGTGTACGGAAATCACATGACGCTGAACTTCTGCCACAGGCCATTTGACGCAGAATGTGGCGCTCGCCATACATGGCGTGGCCCATATCGCGGAGGATGTTCAATGGACGAGTCGACCGTTTGGTGGTTGATGGCTGCGGCGCTGGTGGCGCTGGAGCTCTTTACCGGCACCTTCTACCTGCTCATGCTGGCGGTAGGGCTGGCTGCCGGCGCCCTCGCCGCCCACCTGGGACTCTCTTTCTCCGGTCAGCTGGTGGCTGCAGCCGTGATCGGGGCTGCTGCCGTGGTCATCGGGCACCTGCAACGCCGCAAACGCAAAGGAGATCCATCGATCCGGTCCCTGCGCAGCGTAAACCTGGACGTCGGGGAAACGCTGCACGTGGAGAACTGGCAGCCGGATGGCACCGCCAGCGTGCGCTACCGGGGCGCGCAGTGGACTGCGGTGCTTGAACAGGGGCAAGTGGGGGAGGCTGGCAACTACCGGGTCACGGAACTGGTGGGCAACCGGCTCAAGGTCGAGAAGGCCTGATCTCCCAACAACCTTCAACCATCAATCTTTCAACTGTACAGGGACATCATCATGGAAATCGCACTGTTTCTTTTCATCATCGCGGCGATCTTCATCATCCGGGCGGTCAAGGTCGTTCCCCAGCAGAATGCCTGGGTGGTGGAACGCTTGGGCAAGTACCACGCATCGTTGGCACCGGGTCTCAACTTTCTGGTGCCCTTCATCGACAAGGTGGCCTACAAGCACAGCCTCAAGGAGATTCCGCTGGATGTGCCCAGCCAAGTCTGTATCACGCGCGACAACACCCAGTTGCAGGTCGACGGCATCCTCTACTTCCAGGTGACCGATCCGATGCGCGCCAGCTACGGATCGTCCAATTACATCGTGGCGGTGACCCAACTGGCCCAGACCTCGCTGCGCTCGGTGATTGGCAAGCTGGAGCTCGACAAGACCTTCGAAGAGCGCGACATCATCAACGCGCAGGTGGTGCAGGCCATCGACGAAGCGGCACTGAACTGGGGGGTCAAGGTGTTGCGCTACGAGATCAAGGACCTGACGCCGCCCAAGGAAATCCTGCACGCCATGCAGGCCCAGATCACGGCCGAGCGCGAAAAGCGCGCACTGATTGCCGCCTCCGAGGGCCGCCGTCAGGAGCAGATCAACATCGCCACCGGCGAACGCGAGGCCTTCATCGCACGCTCCGAAGGTGAAAAGCAGGCCGCCATCAACCAGGCTCAGGGTGAGGCTGCCGCGATCACGGCGGTGGCGGACGCCACGGCCCAGGCCATCGAACGCATTGCGGCAGCGATTCAACAACCAGGCGGCGAGCAGGCCGTCCAACTGAAGGTGGCCGAGCGGGCCGTGGACGCCTATGGCAAGGTGGCTGCCGACGCGACCACCACCCTCATCGTCCCGGGCAACATGAGCGAGGTCTCGGCCCTCATCGGGTCGGCCATGAAGATGATCGGCACGACCAAGGCCAAGGAGTGAAAACGCGCTCTGCGGCCTGCTACAATCGCAGGCTTCGCGGAGAGGTGGATGAGCGGTTTAAGTCGCACGCCTGGAAAGCGTGTGTGGGCTAATCCCCACCGCGGGTTCGAATCCCGCCCTCTCCGCCACGATCAACATAGGCCCCTTGTGGGCCTTTGTTTTTTAAGGACTTTTTGGAAATCAACAGCTTGCGGTAGGTCGTCATGGGAACAACGCTGGGAACAACCGGCACAAGTACACCAAACGACAACGACATGGCCTACCCGCCAGGAATGGAGCTACACGGCTCCAAGTGGCGCATCAAAAAGCGGGTACCTCAAGACCTGCGGCGCAAGCATCCAGACCTCTACCCGTCCCAGTTCATCACGCTCAAGACCGATGAGAGCGACCGCAGAACTGCCGCCAGCAAAGCCTGGGTCTGGCTGGGAACATTGGAAGAGGAGTTTCAGCGGGTCCGCGAGACTGGCTCCAAGTACAAGCGCGTACTACCGAAGGAGGCCGCTGAAGAAATCATTCATGCAGCAATCCGAAGTTCCCTCACCGCAGACGATGAACTCCGTCATGCGGGTCTTGACGACCTCAGCTACGGGCAATGGGTTGAGGGTACGGTCATGGAACGGCAAGCAAGAGAAAAGCAAGTCATTGCCCGTGGCCTGATAGACGCTGAGGCCGAAGACATGGCCTACGAATGGCTACTCTCCTTCGGGTACGAACTTGATCGCTCGTCACCGGAGTTCAGACAGTTTGCGGTCGATTTCTTCAGGCGCACCCAACAGGCTACGAAGGCCATGCAAGCCCGGTCAGATGGGGAATGGGTGGAGACGCCCCCACCACTGCAACTGGCCACTCCTGCTCCTGGAGTTCCGAAGCTGTCTCGGGTCATCGAATACTTCATCTCGAAGCAGGACCCAAAGATTCCGATGTTCAAGAAGTACCGGCCAGCACTTGACCTGTTCTTGGAGGTGATGGGTGACCGTCCCGTCAACCAGATCAGGCAGATGGACATCGAGGACTACTTTGACCTGCTCTGCAAGCTGCCGCCGAGGTGGTTCGACGAGAAGCGAACCCGGAAGCTGGGGGCGAAGGCGCTTGCCGCCATGACATGGCCGAAGTGCATCTCTTACAAGACATTCAAGGATGGCTACCTCGCGGCATTCAGGCCGTTCCTGAGCGCCTCCATCCGGACCTTCAGGGACCAAGGGTTCCCTGGCGCTCTCACTGTAGATGGCATCAAGTACACGGGTGACCGAAAGTGAAGTCCCCTTGAAAACCTGAACCACCCGGAAGTAGAGAATTCCCCAAGACGGAGTCTCTACATGAAGAAATCCAGATTCAGCGAAGCGCAGATAGTCGGCATCCTCAAGGAGGTCGAGATGGGTGCCAAGGTCGGCGAGACGTGCAGGAAGCACGGCGTGAGCGAGCCGACCTACTACAAGTGGAAGAGTCAGTTCTCTGGCATGACGGTCTCGCACCTGGCGCAGCTTCGGCAACTGCAGGACGAGAACGCCAAGCTCAAACGCATGTATGCCGACCTGGCGCTCATGCACCACGCGCTCAAGGACGTTGTCGACCGAAAGCTCTGACCCCGGAGCGTCGCGAGATGGTCGTTCAAGCCCTCATGGCCGAGCACGGCATGAGCGAGCGCCGAGCCTGCCAGGCCAGCGGCATTGCCCGCTCCACACTGCGCTACCGACCCATTGCGCGCGACGACTCCGGGGTCATCACCTTCATCCAGATGCACATGGCGCTCAACCCGCGCCACGGCTTTGGCCTGCTTTACGACAGTGCCCGCCACCAAGGCAAGCCCTGGGGCAAGACGGTGCTTTGGCGCGTGTACTGCGAGCTGCGGCTGAACCTGCCACGGCGCGGCAAGAAGCGTTTGCCGGCGCGCATCAAGCAACCGCTGGAGGCTGCTGGCCAACCCAATCAGGGTTGGAGCTGCGACTTCATGGCCGATGCACTGTGGTCCGGCAGGCGATTCAGGACCTTCAACGTCATCGATGAGTTCAACCGCGAGGGCCTGCGTATCGAGGTCGACACCAGCCTGCCGGCAGCCCGTGTCATACGTGCCTTGAATGAGCTGGTGGAAGTGCGCGGAGCGCCGCTGTCGATTCGCCTGGACAACGGCCCGGAGTTCATCGCTCACGCTCTGTCCGAATGGGCGAAATCCAAGGGCATCGCGCTCAATCACATCCAGCCAGGAAAGCCCACGCAAAACGCCTATGTCGAACGATTCAACAAGACCTACCGAACCGAGGTGCTGGACTGCTATGTCTTCGAGTCATTGCAGGAGGTGCGTGATATGACGGCCGACTGGCTGCACCGCTACAACCACCAGCGCCCCCATGAATCTCTCGGCCGAATCCCACCGGTCGAGTACCGTGTCAAACTGTTCCCCAACCTCTACTTCTGACTGGCTCAGGAATTCGAGGGGACTTCA